>DJJR01000039.1:14869-133127 GCA_002434245.1 Pelosinus fermentans | reverse complement strand
AAATATATTATACGAGGAGTGCTAACAATGAAAGCCATTACCTACCAAGGACTCAGAGATATACAAGTCGACAATGTAGACGATCCAAAGATAGAAAAAAATGATGATATTATAGTAAAAGTTACCTCTACCACCATCTGTGGCTCTGATTTACATCTCATTCGTGGTAGAATTCCTAAGTTACCTAAGGGTTTTATTATTGGTCATGAAGCCATGGGTATTGTTGAAGAGGTTGGCAAAGATGTAACTAAAGTTAAAAAGGGAGATCGAGTGATTGTTCCTTTTCCTATCGCTTGCGGACATTGCTCTTATTGTAATCATGGTTTCTGGAGCCAATGTGATAATTCCAACGAACATGGTGAAGTCGGTGCACTCTTTGGTTACAGCGATCTTATGGGAGGCTATGACGGAGGCCAGGCTGAATACCTTAGAGTTCCTTATGCCAATGTAGGTCCTAGAGTTATTCCCGAAGAGCTTACGGACGAACAAGTTCTTTTCCTGACAGATATCCTCCCGACATCCTACTGGGGAGTCGAAAATGGCGGTGTAAAAAATGGTGACACAGTAGTAATTTTAGGCTGCGGACCAGTTGGTCTACTCGCACAGAAATGGGCTGCTTATATGGGGGCAAACCGAATTATAGCTGTAGATAATATTGCTTATCGACTTGCTCATGCTAAGAAATTTAATCATGTAGAAACAATAAATTTCAATGAATATGATAATACAGGGGAAACGATTAAGGAAATAACTCATGGCGGAGCAGATGTAGTAATTGATTGCGTAGGCATGGATGGTGTGATGTCCAAAATTGAAGAAATTGAAACTATGTTAATGCTACAAGGTGGCTCAAAGTCTGCTCTTGAGATTGCATCCCAAGCTGTAAGAAAATGTGGAACAGTATCTGTAGTAGGTGTTTATGGAATGCGTTACAACAATTTTCCTTTTGGAGACTTTTTTTCACGAAACATAACTTTGAAAATGGGTCAGTGTCCTGCTCATGCTTACGTAGATCCCATTTTAGAATTAATAAAAGAAGAAACGTTTGATGCTACCGATATCATCACCCACCGCATGCCGCTTACCGATGGTAAGAAAGCCTATGACTTATTTGATAATCGGCTTGATAATTGTATTAAAGTTATATTAAAACCTTAGAATTAAAGAATAGGTTGCATTTCTCATGAAAACACAGGAATATTTTTGCTTTACTTTCGTATATCCATTTTAGAATTTAAGCAATTGCATCGTCCTAAAAGAATCCCTCCAAGAACGGCTAAGCATTCAGCCGTTCTTGGAGGGATTTCATCATTATTTTATTTTTTCAGGCGCCATTATTAGTTTAATGGGCAGATTGGAAGCTCCTGGGGGGCTGAATGTCATCCATAGGGACTTGCCGCTTTCATAGGTGCCAAGATAAGCACTTTCACTGATTTTGTTAGCGCCAAAAGACATTGCATCGGCAGGGGTTGGGATCGTATGTACATCCTGATGACGATATTCTAAGCCTAGCCATCCTGCATAGTCTCCTCCGCGAGGATTCAGATAGTAAGATATTTCATCACCGGAAGTGGAAGGCAGGTATATTTTATATACAATACCATAATTTCCATAATTCAGCGTTGGCGTACCATCCGTAGCATCAATGCCTCTGACGTATTGATCAAGGTGATTGTCCGCCAGAGTGAGAGCAACGGCACCACTTTTCTTGCTATCGTAGGTTTGTTTGCCAACAATCAATCGATCTTTGCCTTCAAAAGTTCCTCGTAACCGATGCTCACCAGGATCAGCAGGCAATACTTTTGCCTTTGCTGCAAATTCTTTAATATCAGCGTCTAAGGGCATCATCATTACCCTTACGATAACAGGATGATCAATTTTTAAGTCATACATGCCATTTACCAGCATATTGGGTTCTACAATACTGTGATCCAGAGACGAAATCAAACTTCTTGATTCTTTGCAGGGAACTTCTATAAGATATAGATTACCACCTTCTAAATATTCCTGCTGTACCTCTTTACCAACTTGCAAATAATCAAGACTTGGACCACCTAATCCATGCTGTACTACCGTGATATGAGCTGTATCTTTTCCATAATTCTCTAATAATACCACTATCTTCTTAGGTACCTCTGTTGCATTTACATGATGAAAGAACAGACGAATGTCACCACTTACTGTATCTTGATACATAACTCCGTCATTAGCTACCATCTCAGGACTATCAGATAATACTAATTTCCCACCATAAGGTGATACGACAACCGGCCATTCCGGCAATGTCAAACCATCTAATTTAACAGTCGAATAGGTATCGACTGCTAATGCTGTACTATGTAACATTACAAACATAATCAGCGGCACTATGCCAAACTTAATCCAATACAATATGCTACCCCCTTGTTAAGACATAGCATCATTATACCAATACCTTAATCTTATGTAAAATGACAAAATAATACCATTATGTCAGTTTTTGTAACATTTTATCATCCGACGGGTCTTATTGTGTGTTTTACAGTTGATTAGTACCTGCAGCTTGCTTTGCAGCATCGATTGCCCGATGAGATAAATCAATGGATTGTCCAAGAGTATGCAGTTCTTGTACGGAGTTATGAAAACCCATACTGTTCGATGCCGCTACATAATCCCAGTACCATTGAGCTTGACGCAATAATTCCCGTGCATTGGTTAGCTGCGTCTGATTGGCATTGGAGCTATTTCCCGCTTTGGCTATGATCTCATGAGCCTTAGCCACGTTCAATCCGGCAGTATGCTGCAATTGCCAAACATTATCCTGGGTAGCTTTTACTTGATTATACAGTTGGTCTGTGCCATCTTTATGGCAAGGCATACAAGAAGCATCTAAATTTTTTAAAGGGCTTGTCATCCAATGAGAACTATATTTCTGTCCATTTTCGCGAATATAAGGCATATGACAATCCGCGCAAGATACGCCGAATTTGGCATGGACACCATTTTGCCATTCTTCGAAATCAGCATGCTGGGCTTTTAATATGGGTGTTTTCGAATCTGGATGTATAAAATCCTGCTGAAATCCATTGGGTTTTGCAGCATAATACTGATACATTTGCTGAGGTGTAGTCCCTTGATCCCAAGGAAATATGACTCGTGATGTACCTGGTTCAAAATAATATTCCGAATGGCATTGCCCGCATACATAGCTGCGCATTTCTTCCCGGCTCGCCTTATTCACATCAATGCCCTGACGCCCCATTGCTTCAATAAAGGCAGGATTAATGACCCTGAGATTCATAGTTTCCGGATCATGACAGTTAGCGCAGCTGACAGGATGCTTGGATTTATCAAGCAGCTCGGTTAAAGGCTGATTGGCAAATCCCCAGCTCGATTCTTTATAAAATTGTTCCACATAGGGTGTTTTGCAGGTAACACATGCCCCTTTGCTAGTAGGACCAATACGTTTGGATTCCTTAAGATCTTCTATGGAATACAAATGTCCTCTGTCTTCTGTATAATCCTTACTAAAGGGATTGCCTTTAAAATTAGTGTAAATTTCAGGCTGCATCTCTGCCTTCTGTACTTTTGCACTTCCTCCATACCCCGTTGGTGAGGCTGCCATCTCTAAGTTCTTTTGGTAGCTGGCATACTCCAAAGGATATGCTTTTCCCCAAACAGCCGGATCATATTCCCCGGCAGCTAACGATGATAATTTCATAGTTGACGGCGGTTTAACAGCCCATACACGAACCACAATAACACCAAAGAAAACGATCATCATTCCTAAAAATACGGCTAAAAATTTCTGCGCCCTATTCAACACTAACCCCTCCTGGACTCCGATTTTGACCATGAACGATACCACGATGACATTTTATGCAGCTTTGACCACCTGCTGCCATGGCTGTATTTTCCACAGTAGAAAAATGGCAGCGCAGACAATTTTCCTCTGTAATCCTCTTGCCTTTCGGCGTAAAATATAAGGTATCAGGATAGTCACGCAAAAATTCATGATATACATCCCGCATGCCGTTTTCGCCCTTTACGTACATCATAGAAAGAATATTGTCATGAGGAACATGGCAGTCACTGCAGGTTACAGTTTTATGATTTGAGGCCTGCCACGTATAATATACATGATTCATAGAATGGCAGCTGCCACAAAAATTCGGACCGCTGGAATATACAAACCCTGCGCCGGACAATGCCATTCCCACCACCGCAACCACAATACCCAGAAAAATTAGCTTAAGTGAACTACGCTCCAGGAATTTTCCAAAATCCAACCACTCCACTCCTTTCTATTTACTAATCCTTGCTGAATATAATCTAAGTTTACAAGGCATAGCTATGCAAACCAGGCAATAATACATTCACGCCGATAAAAGTAAAGAGTACCATAATGAAACCAATTACTGCCCAATTCATTGCTTTTTTACCCCGCCAGCCTAAAGCCACACGACCATGAAGATACATCGCATAAATTAGCCATGTAATCAGTGACCATGTTTCTTTAGGGTCCCACCGCCAGTAGGATCCCCAGGCATACTCTGCCCAAACCGCTCCTGTTACAATGAGCAGTGTCAGAAAGGGAACCGCAAAGTGAATACATCGATTCACTAAGGCATCCAATATGGCTAAGGACGGCAGCAGGTTGATCACTGCTCCTTGTTCCCCCGCTTCTTCCATACGCTGCCGCCACAAATACATAATTGCCAACGCAAAAGAAATCGCCAGTGCCCCATAGGCAATAACCGCTGTGATGACATGGATCAGCAGCCAATTGCTTTTAAGAGCAGGCATGAGAGGACGAACCTCTTGATAAAAGCTGGAGAATATACCTGTCAAAACAAAGGCTACCGGCAATACAAAAGCACCCAGAGAGTAATTCTTGTAACGATAAGCAATGTACAAATAGAAAAAAATCAACCCCCAGACAAAAGCCATACCAAATTCATACATATTGGCAAAAGGAATGCGCCCAGCCTGCAGGGTACGGGAAGTTAGGGCCAATGTATTCACTGCAAAGCCAATCACCGTCAACGCAATCGCCCAGCGCCCAAACTTTTCCTTCAGCCAAATGAGATGTCCAATATTAAGGCAACTTGCTAAGAAGTAACTGACAAAAGCAGAATTGAAAAACTCTTTTTCCAAAGCACCCACTCGATTTCACCTATCCTTTTTGATTACTCGCCAAAATTGTTTTTTTATACAGACTGGCAAAAAAGCCAAAGACAAGCAGAAGAAACCCAAACCATACCAGGGGTATTCCAGGGTCCCGTTTAATGAGCAGCCCCGAAAAAGGCTGTGCCTCTGTAAACTTTACCATTCCCATTTGGGGACCGATGAATCGGCTGCTGCCTAAAGGTGCCGTTCCCCAATCATATTCTCGCCCACCTTTATAAACAATGTACATAATTTGAGGATTCAATCCCCCCACATACCGCACTGGCAGAATCACCATATCTCCCTCAAGCACCATCCCTCGTCCCTCACCTAAGCTGGCTTCCTGCAACACCTTACCAGCAGCATCTAAATACTGGGTTTGTATTGCCATGCCAAAGGAAGATTGGTAAATGCTTACCCCCTGATAGATCAAAGGATGATTGACTTTCACCTCTTGAGTAAATCCATTTTTCCCGCTATGTTCAATACGAATGTGACTGATCCAATCGGACACTGTTCCATCGGCATAATATTGGGTTTCAAAATTCTCCAGGTGCAGTGTAAACGACTCACCAATTCCCCTGTATGTATCCTGGTTTATTTCATAATTCTTCCCAACAGAAAGATTGATTTCCTCGTTAAATCCATAGACATTGCCATATAGCGCTCCTACGACAATTAAGACAATCGCCATATGCACTGTAAATGTCCCCCAAGGAGCCAAATGGCGCCATTTATTTGAAAGGCATAAGGCAGCAAGCTGTTTCATGCTGCAAATAAAAGTGCTGCCGCAAATTATGGTTAGCAATAAGCGAAAGCCCATACTATGATAGATATCATATCTCTGAGGCGAAATGACAGTCCCTATCATCGCTGCTCCAGCCAGCAGCATGAGCAATGCCATTGCAGCCTTCATAGACGTAAGAATATGCAGTACCTGAATAATCTTTTTTCTATATGCTGTCTGCTGGACGATTACATCCTGTTCCTTCATGTTACCCTCCCACTTATCTTTGAGTTACTATGCTAGTATTCCATAATTGGTAAAAAAAAATAAGTCAGAACCATAACAATTATGGTTTTGACTCATTTATAATCCTAATTTGCTGTATAAATGGGCTCTAAAGAGGCGCAGGCGAAACTCCCATAAGCCATATTTGGGCTGAGGCATATTAATCCGCTTTAATGCATAGGAATCGGTCTTTGCATCATTTAATCCAGCAAGGCCGGAGCAAGCGCCTCGGTATCCCGTTTCTTTTACTATTTGCTGAGCACCTGGGGAAAACTGCCCATAGGGATAGGCAAAAAATTGAATGGGTGTACCAATGTTTCTTTCCAAAGCTACTTTTGATTCCGCTGCTTCCCGCCGCTGTTCTGCAGCATTAATTTCATTCATCCCCACATGAGACATAGTGTGGGAGCCTATTTCCGTGTGCCTTTCCTGCATGTAGACTACCTGCTGCCAGGACAAATAGTCTGTTGTACCAATTAAGCTTGGTACAACAAAGACCGTGGCTGACATGCCATACTGTTCCATAATCGGCAGGGCAGTCAGATAATTATCAGCATATCCGTCATCAAAGGTAATCACAATGGGCTTTTCCGGTAAGACGGTCTTTCCAGTATAAGAATTAAATAAGTCTTCTAGAGAAATAGCATGGTATCCATTTTCCTTTAGGTATTTCATTTGTTCTTCAAACTGACTGGCTGTCACGCTGTAAATTTCCTCATCCACTTCGCCGACCTGGTGGTAAGCTAAGATCGGTACAGCATTCGTGGGCCAAAACAGCCAGCCTAAAATTGCTATCATAAAAAGGACACCACATGCCAAAAATTTATTCATGTTCCAACTCCATAGCAATCTGTTCTATTTTTCGCAGTCGATGGTTCATTCCGGATTTTCCTACCCTGCCATCCATAGCATCTACTAGTTCCTGCAAAGTAGCTTCCGGGTGAGCAAGCCGCAGCTTAGCAACGACAAGCAGAGACGGAGGCAGTTTATCAAGACCTTTTTGCCGGGCAATGAGTTCAATACATCTTACTTGGCGCACCGCTGCATTCACCGTTTTCTGCAGGTTAGCCGTTTCACAATTTACCAGCCGGTTGACTTGATTACGCATGCCCTTTACTACCCGAACATTCTCAAAGGTCAAAAGAGCATTATGAGCACCAATCAGCCGCAGGAAATCAATAATGGCATCACCATCTTTTAAGTAAACAATATAATCATTTTTACGCTCTGTCATTCCCACAGGCAAGGAAAAAAATTTCATCAAGCGCACAAGGGCTTTTGCAAAGTCTAAATTACCTGTAACCAATTCCAGATGATAATCACCTTCCGGCCTGTTTACAGAGCCACCCCCTAAAAAAGCACCTCGCAAATAGGATCGGCGACAGCAGGATTTTCGCAAAATACCGCTATCACTGCTTACATTCAAATTTTCGCCCCGCATAATCCCTAAAGCTGCTAACAAGTCCGTCACCACGGGTGATGGAACTACTTTGATCAAATAGGAATTGTTTTTCTTTAAACGACGACCACGGGTAACAACCACTTCTGTTTTTAAATGAAAGCCGCTTTTAATCAAGGTAAGAGCTTTACGCGCTACGGCAGCATTTTCCGTAGTAAAATTAATTCCAAGATTACTATTGCCGCCAATTAACATGGTACCGCCCATACGAATCAGAGAGGCCAGTTCTGCCATATTGCAGCACTCTTGTTCCTCTACGATCCGGGCCAATTCATTTCTCACTTCAGCAGAATAAGAAGCCAATCTCCTTCACCCCCGTCAAGCTGCTTTGCCTTAACGCCGCAAAACTCAGCGCTCCGTTTTCTTAAGATCCTTGATACTTTCCGCAATTAAATAATAATCCAATAAGCGCATACGCTCCGAGTTGGTCTTAAGCTTATAGATCATGGAAACAATGGTTCGAGACAATTTAAGAGGATCATGACGCACCAAGTTCGTCTCATTAATTACATCCGCCTGAGTCACTTTAATCCCCATTGCCTCCACTTTCTCTGCATCGTTTTTTACAGGATACGCCCCTTGATCCGCATATTTTTGCTGCAATTCTTCTGCTACATTCTGATTATTGATCACAACATAATCAATGACTCCAGGACCTACGTGGTCTAAGATCGCCTGCACATGCTCCGATGCGCTATAGCCGTCTGTTTCTCCCGGCTGGGTCATTACATTGCAGATATAGATTTTGACAGCCTGGCTTCTCCTAAGCGTATCCGCGACTCCCCGCACCAACAGATTCGGAAGAATACTGGTATATAAGCTGCCAGGTCCTAAAATAATGGCGTCTGCATCTCGTATGGCTTCCAGAGAGCTTTCCACAGGCATGGTTTCTTCCGGCTGCAAATACACTCTTGCAATCCGTTTATTGACAAGAGGAATTTGAGACTCGCCTTCCACGATGCTGCCATCCGTCATTTTAGCCCATAACCGTACGGTTTGGGTCGATGCCGGCAATACTCGGCCCCGCACCGCTAAAACCTTACTGGATTCCTTTAAAGCCTGCTCTACATCTCCCAGAACTTCTGTCATCGCAGCGATGAATAAGTTGCCGAAATTGTGTCCTGCCAGACCTCCTGTACCACCAAACCGATGTTGAAAAAGTTTTTCCATCAGTGGCTCAGTATCTGCTAATGCCACCAAACAGTTGCGCAAATCCCCTGGAGGAATCATACCCAAATCCTCCCGCAATCGTCCTGAAGAGCCGCCATCATCGGCAACGGTAACGATTGCTGTAATATTACTGGTTACACTCTTTATACCCCGCAGCAGCACGGATAAGCCCGTACCGCCGCCAATAACCGTCACTGCCGGTCCCCGATTGAGCTTGCGCTTCTGAAAAATAAGCTCGATTAAGCGCTCAGACCCATCAGGAATGAGTACGCTGATCACCGAAGCAATAATCTGCTTCGTAGCCAGCGTCATCAGGATTAAGCCACTTGTAATAATAAAGATCCCCACAATGGTCGTAACCGTATAATAATACCTGCCTGTCGTCAGGTATACCATTCTGAAAATTGTCTCTTCAAAATTGCCTACATATTTATAATTAAATACGATAGCAAGCCCCATACTGGCTATGATAACGCCCATAGAAAATAATAACAGCCACCGTTTCACCTTGATGCCTGGGTACATCCACTTTAAAAAGTGCATATGTATTACACCTCAATTTCTATCTCACCACTATTACTTGCCGCTTTTTCAGCAATGTATCTTCATCTACACTAGGTTACCCCTCAACAGGCGTTTCTAACACATTGTGCTTAATATCCCGATGATCTACATTTACTTTATAGCCTTTGTTCTTTAAACCTTCATAGATTTTGCCAGCGACAAATACAGAGCGATGCATACCGCCGGTGCAACCAATAGCAATGATAAGCTGACTCTTTCCTTCTTTGATGTAATTAGGCACTAAAAAGTCTACAAAACCGGAAACATGTTCCATAAACTGCTGGGTAATCGGCCATTTCCAAATATAGTCGCCCACTTCCGCTACCGCTCCGCTTTTGCGGCGCAAAGACTCGACATAAAAAGGATTGGGCAAAAAGCGTACGTCAAAAACCATATCTGCATCTAAAGGAATACCATATTTAAATCCAAAAGAGACAATGGTAATATTCATACGCTGCTGTTCATGTTCACTGGTAAAGAGGCTCGTAATTTTTTCCCTGAGCTTGGCAGTACTTAATTCCGAGGTATCGATAATCTGCGTAGCCCGTCCTCTTACATGGTCAATCTTTTCCCGTTCACGGCTAATCCCTTCTATAATACGGCCATGGGGTGCCATAGGGTGCCGACGCCGTGTTTCCTTATAACGCCGGATTAGGGTTTCATCCGAAGCTTCTAAGAAAAGCATTTCATAACGATATCCCTGCTTTTCTAAATCTTCTAAGGCTTGTATCAGGGTATCAAAAAATTCTCGCCCGCGAATATCCACTACTAAACCGACTTTATTTACCCGCCCTGCCGATTGGGTACAAAGTTCGGCAAATTTAGGAATCAGCATAGGAGGCAAATTATCCACACAAAAATATCCCAGATCTTCCATGGTTCTCACCACCTGAGTCTTACCTGCACCTGACATGCCCGTGATAATCACCAAACGAACGTCGTCCATATTCTACACCTCCAAGTCACTAATTCACACTGCTTTTTCTGTTAGAACGACGGTTTAAATGACGCAGCACACTTTCAACCGATGTATTGATCACTAAATCAGGAGAAATATCATATTTCTCTAATATTTCAATGGCCTTGCTGAAATCTCCTATGGCCAGGGCAAAATGGCTGTCTGTCCCCAGGATAATTTTTGCCCCATACTGTTTCGCCAAGGCAGCAATATTTTCACAATAGGGTCTGCTGCCCACTCGAGATACCTTAAGAGAGCTATTATTAATCTCTAATGCAACATCATATTCTACAGCCGCTTTTACAATCGTCTCAGCATCCACCAAATATTCAGGGTTACCTGGATGAACAATCGCATCCACCCAAGGATTTTTCATGGCATTAACCATCATCTGCGTATTTTCGGCAACAGAGCCATTGGGTGAACAAACAGTATGCAAACCAGCTAATACAATATCAAGGTTGGCGAGCCGGTCCTCTGCCAAATCTATATTACCCTCGTGATCAATCACATTCGCCTCTACCCCTTTTAGAATACGAACACCAAATAATTCAGCCGGTACTGCCTTTAAATTGCCAAAATGATAGGCATGGGGGCCTCCTGGCATATCTGGACCGTGATCCGTAATTGCAATCATCTCAAGACCTTTTTCTGCTGCTGCAGTCACATTTTCCAATATCGTACTATAGGCATGACCGCTTGCTACCGTATGAATATGTAAATCAGCGACAATTTTCATACTCTCGCCCTCCTTATTACCTATATTATCTTTCAATTATATGGCAAATTCGCTAAAAAAGCAAAGAGAGTGCATCGCATTTATGCACTCTTTAAAAATTATAAGCTTAGGGGGAACGTTGAACACAGAGGGAACAGAATTAAAAATCCTCCTTTATGTCCTTCGTGTACGCGTAAGCGTCTTTGTGTCTTTGCGTCTTCGCGTTTCAACCGTTTTCTTATAAAGGTTTTTATATCATAACTGCGGCTACATCTCTGGCACCATATTGCAGTGGTTCATCTTCCGTAACTTCTTTTATGGACAAAAAAATGATATCCAGCATATGCTCAATTTCGGTGATTGTACTTGCCAAAGGCGGCATAAATACTACTACGCTGCCAATGGGACGAATGATTAAACCATGTTCACGGGCTTTTTTGCAAACCTTAGCCCCAACCGCCATTTCCCAAGGAAAGGGAATCTTTTCTTGAGGATTCTCCACGAGCTCGATGCCAATCATCAAACCCCGCTGACGGATATCCCCTACATGCTTCAACGTAAAGCCAGCTAGTTTATTGCGAGCCGCTTCTATTTTCCCTTGAAGATTCTCTAACACTTTCTCGTCTCGAAATATTTTTAAATTAGCCAGCCCCGCGGCACAGCATAACGGATTTCCTGTATAAGAATGTCCATGGTAAAAGGTCCGCTGCTGCGCATAGTCTCCTAAGAAGGCATTATAAATTTCATCTGTCATAAAAGTGGCTGCCAAGGGTAAATATCCTCCTGTGATGCCTTTTGCTACCATCATAAAATCAGGGGACACCTCTTCATGATCGCAAGCAAACATTTTGCCGGTACGTCCAAAGCCCGTTGCGACTTCATCCACCAGCAGCAATACGTTATATCTCCTGGTTATCTCTCGCAGCCGCTTCAAATAGCCGGGGGGCTGAGTCAACATACCTGCTGCTGCCTGAACCAAGGGCTCCACAATAATGGCGGCAATTTCCTCATGTCCTTCCTCTAGGATTCTCTCAACTTCCTTGCTGCAGGCCATACCGCACAGCTCAGCCCCTGAGGATAACTTGCAATGGTAGCAGCAGGGAGCTGGAGCCTGGATGGTTTCAAATAATAGTGCCGAAAAAATGCGATGAAATAAATCAATGCCTCCCACGCTTACGGTACCAACCGTATCACCATGATACGCATTAGCTAGGGTAATAAACTTTTGTTTTTTAGGCTTACCTTTCAGCTGCCAATATTGAAATGCCATTTTAATCCCAATCTCTACAGCTGTAGATCCATCATCAGAGTAAAACAGCTTTTTTAACCCCTGGGGTACAACTGCCATTAATTCTTCTGCCAGTTTAGCTGCTGGCACATTCACCAAGCCCAACATGGTAGTATGGGCGACCTTCCCCAACTGTTCAATAATCGCCTGATCAATGACAGGGTGACGATGTCCGTGAAGATTGACCCATAAAGAAGATACACCATCATAATAGCAATTGCCCTGGTCATCAATGAGCTTGATACCTTCCGCGGCTTCAATCACTATCTGAGGCTGTGCCACCCATTCCTGCATTTGCGTGAACGGATGCCAGATATATTCTTTATCCTTTTCTTCTATACTGCTCATAACTCTTTTCTCCCCCTTATTACTTCGATAATTGCATCCATCTGTAAATGTTCTTCCGCTAACTGCCCTAAACCTGAGGTTTCCCCCTTAGGCACACTGATCCCAGGAGCATAAGGGAACTTGCCCAAAATAGGTAGTCCTGTCATTTCTTTTATATACTCTTCATTAGAGGTTTCCAAAATGCTCACTTTGTCTTGATTCCAGCCATTTATAATAATTCCGGCCATATGCAGCCCGCGGCTACGCCCATATTCGATTGTCAATACCGTATGATTTATAGTTCCGAGATTGGGCCTGGTAACGACAATGACTGGCAGTGCTAATTCAGACATCAAATCAGCCACCGTGTAGTTTTTCCATAATGGAGCAACGATACCTCCTACGCCTTCTACAATAACGGGGCTATGAAGCTGGGTTAACTGCTGAAAGGAGGTAATAAAATCCTGTATATTGATTGTTACGCCACTAATGGCAGCTGCTACGGCAGGAGTCAGGGCAGGAGCCAAACATACAGGATTCACTAATTGGCTTTCCTCATGACTAATGCCTGCTGCCTGCATTAAAAAAGCAGCATCTTCTGCTATGAGGTTTCCTATTCGATCGACGACGCCGCCGGAAGCCACCGGCTTCATAACGCCCACATCACAGCCCCGCCCTCTGAGCGCCGCAGCAATGGCTCCTGTTATCACAGTCTTGCCAACCTCTGTATCCGTTGCTGTAATAAATAAACCGGCCATATTCTCACCTCTTTACATCACTTTTGCTACTTTGCCTAAAAAATATTTTGAAACGCGAAGACGCAAAGTTGCTTACGCGGACACGAAGAACACAAAGGGGAGCGTTTAACACTCTCCTAAAAAACTTTCCTAGGTTATTAACTTCACTTTCTTACTCACTGCAATGATGCTTTCCACCGCTTTTGCTAGTTCTTTCCTGTCATGGGCAGCGGATATTGTCAGGCGCAATCGACTGCTGCCAGGGGGTACTGTCGGCGGGCGGATGGCTGATATAAGTAAGCCTTCTTCTTTTAATAACGCAACCATCGTTACCGCAAGAGCTGCTTCTCCTACCATAATCGGCAGTATGGGCGTCATATTTCCTTCTACAGGCACGCCGGCAGCGGTTAGTGCCTCTCGTACATATTGAGCATTCTGTAATACAGTCGCAACCAGCTCCGGGTGATTCTGGAGCTCTAGCAATGCCCCATGAGCCGCCCCTACTGTTGCCGGGGATAAAGCGGTAGAAAAAATAAAACTGCGGGCCTTATTTATTAAATAATCAATCAGCACTTGGCTGCCAGCCACATAACCACCTTCGGATGCCAGAGACTTGCTCAGTGTTCCCATTTGAACATCGACCTTTCCCTGCAGGCCAAAATGATCTACCGTACCGCAGCCCCCATGCCCTAAGACCCCTACTGCATGGGCATCATCCACCATAACCATAGCCCCATGGGTTTCTCCTAAGGCAGCAATATCATCCAGAGGTGCAATATCACCATCCATACTGAATACCCCATCAGTCACAATGAGACGCCGGCCTGAACAAGGAGTATTTTTTAGTTTCTCCGCCAGATCATCCATATCCCCATGGCGATACACCACTCTATGAGCCCTAGACAAACAACAGCCATCAATGATGCTGGCATGATTGAGTGCATCGCTGAAGATTACATCGCCCTTACCGGATAAAGCACTAATCACTCCTACATTGGCCATATAACCTGTATTAAAAACTACAGCCGCCTCCGTCTTCTTAAAGACTGCCAATCCTTGTTCCAGCTTTTGATACAGAGGATGGCTCCCCGTTGTCAGCCTGGCTCCTCCTGATCCTGTGCCATACTGACAAATAGCATCTACAGCAGCCTGCTGTACAGCAGTAGAATGGGTTAATCCTAAATAATTATTCGTCGATAATGACAAATAGGTTTTGCCTTCCAGCTCAACATGAACCGCATCTGAAAATCGGTAGCTCACTGGCTTTCGGTATAAATTCTGCTCCTGAACCTTTAAAAGATATGTTTTACAAAATTCCATATTGTACCTTGTCCTTTATAGTATTGCAAGCACTGGCTGGTGCTGTAAATAATTCTCCAAAAGAGATCTGTCCACAGCAGGATTTACAAAAAAGATTCGCCCGCCCACAGGATTTCCTAAGGGTTTGCAATGAGGAATGCGAATGTATCCTTTCGCAGAAGCAACATATCCCGTTGTATATTCAGGATCATCAGACCAGCAAAGTTCAGCTACTACACCAGGACCGGCAGCTACTTTACTTGCCAGCACCAGCGCTTCTTGCACATGCAGATTGTGAATCCCCTGCTTTACCAATCTCTCAATCAATGCTTCTTCGTTTTCAATATCCATACGAGATACCCGAATGCCTCTGTCTTCTGTATGATCAAGACGCCGCCCCGTAACAGCACATAACAGCATGGCTCCGCGCATACTGTCAGCTAAAGACGACAAACGTAAGATCCCTTGCTTTGCCCCACTGGGAGTTACCCCTGCTGCAACTAATGCATGTTCTGCTGCCTTATGCCCTTCCTCTGCCGTAAGGAAGGTAGAAGGATAAACAGGCAGTAAAGGTACCTGTTGTATCCTGCTGGGCTGTACTGTTTCTATTGTAATATTAATAAAATCAGCTTGTCCCCGACTGTGAGTAAAAGCTCTTTCCAGCATCCCGGCAGCCGTCTGCTCTACTTTATCATAAGGAACAATCCGCTCTGCACCAGAAATATGACGTCCCCCCTCTTCATGCCGTCCTCCCTGGGCTGCCCGCATTCTAACGCTGTATACCACCTTGTACCACCCTTTCCGTCTGCAGCTTCACTTTCTTTAATAATAGAGTAAGAGGCCAGGCAGTCAGTGCTGTATAAATCATACCTGGCACTGCTGCCAGCAAAAGAGGTATTGCTCCCTTACCCAATATTCCTCCAAGAGCCAGGCGAGCTACGCTGGATCCTAATGGTCCTGCCAGCACTAACACAGGCCATGATGTCCCTAAAGTAGTCACACAAATGCCTACGACTAAGCGAAAGATCATGGCAATACCCACATTCAGCAAATTCTGAGTACCCAATATAAGTCCAATCAGACTTGATAATATACCTGCCGTTATGTACTTGGTGAAACCAAAAACCCCACAGATCGCCACCGCCAAAGGAGCTGATAATTGAAACTCTGTACCTGGAATAAAGCCAGGCAATTTAATCGCACCAGAAACGGTAATTAAAGTAGTCAGCAGCGCAGTCTCCGTCAATCTTCGAGTGTTGTACATGCTGGAATCCTCCTTTTTTGTTAACTAATAATATTTTAAGGTTAACGTATTGGTTAAATAAAAAAGCTTTTTGAAACGCGAAGGCACGAAGCCAATGAAGTTCTGTTAGCAGGCAATATTTCTCGCTTTTTGTCATTATCAAAAAGCCTCGGATGTCTTTTCTGACACTCCTGCGATTTATTTCATGACCGTTGCGAGCAAAGTGAAACAATCTCTTAACGCGGAGGGGATTGCTTCGCACTGCTCGCAATGACAACTTGATGTTGCTTTATTCTGTTTTCCTTATTAGTAAACCAACAACCAAATATAGGTTAACAATATTATCATACACTTCTTGCTGCAAAATGTAAATTCTTTTGCGAGCAAAATTTGCCGATAAAAAATAGAGACTATCTTTACGATAATCTCTATTTTTTCTATTTTACCATTTGGCTCGCACATAGGCTTCGGGCCATTGTATTTCTTCCTGCAGCACATGGGCGGCCTGCAAAGGCCAATAGGGATTTCGCAGCAATTCTCTGCCTGTGTACACTAAATCAATACCAGCCTTAAGCATTTGCAGAACTTGAGCAGGCTCTGTAATCAGCCCTCCTGCCAATACAGGCAGCTGGTTTTTTTCTTTAATCGTAAGTGCCATGGCAACCTGATATCCGGCATAGGCACGTGGCATTGCCGATATAACAGCGCCAGAGCTTACATTGACCACATCAATACCATGATGCTTCACCAGGTTTAGCATAGCAGCAACAAGTTCCGGTGTGTTTCCTTCTGGATGGTAATCATCTGCCGATACCCGAACAATGACTGGCATTTCCCGCGGAATGACCTGTTTGACGGCAAGCAGAACCTCTTCTAAGAAACGTACTCTTTTTTCCAGGCTTCCTCCATACTCATCAGTACGAGTATTAGTTAGCGGTGATAAAAACTCATTAATCAAATACCCGTGAGCTGCATGAATTTCAAGAGTATCAAAGCCAGCGGCAACTGCCCGCTTTGCTCCCTGGGCAAATTTTTGAACGACTTCTTTAATCTCCTGTAATGTCAACGCTTTAGGTAATGCGTATTCTTCGCTAAAAGCAATAGCGGAGGGTGCTACGGGTGTGCTATTAACAACGCCGCTCTTTCTGCCTGCATGAGCCAGTTGAATCCCGATTTTTCCCCCTTGAGCATGAACCTGATCAACCACTCTTTTAAGACCTGGGATATGGGCATCATCCCAAATACCTAAATCCTGATTGGAAATACGCCCACGGGGTTCAACACCTGTAGCTTCTACAATAATCAACCCCACTTGCCCTGCGGCCCGTGTAGCATAATGAATAACATGCCAGTCTGTCACCATGCCATCATCTGCCGCACTGTACATACACATGGGCGGCATGACAATCCGATTCTTTAAGGTCAGGTTCTTAATAGAAATAGGAGTAAATAACATATCTATCATCCTTTCATCTATTATTTATAAGGTTATACATCAATACTAAATATTGATAATTATACCAATTCATGTCTTGATTCTATACTATCGATTACTATTTTACAAGTACATACTTTTTAGTATTATAGTTACCAAAATCATACTTTTAATAATGTCTATCTCTGTTTGTCAAATAATAAAAAACTTCGCTCTTATTTTCCCTAAGAACGAAGTTTTTTATTACTTTAATACATATTTTTCAATGGCCTCGGCTACGCCGTGGGCATTATTATGGCTTGTTACAGCTTGGGCAATGGCTTTTAAACGGTCCGATGAATTTCCCATAGCTACACCAAAACCAGCATATTCAATCATTGGATAATCATTCTCAGAATCACCAATTGCCATTATTTCTTCTTGCCTAATATGAAGAGAGTCGGCCAAGAGACCCAAAGCGTGTCCTTTATTCACACTAGGATGCGTCAATTCCAAATAGATTGCTTTTGAAGTTGCTACAAAGAGTTCTTCACCAATCTCTTGAATAACACCCTTTTTAATCTCTTGCATCTCGTGTGGCTCTGCCAAACAAAGCATTTTAGTAGGTTCATGCTTCATAGAGTAGAATTCAGCCCCTAAAGGGATAGCTTTCATACCGGACAATTTCTCATAGATTCTGGATTGTTCGCAAAGCTCCACTACATACAATTGATCATTCATATAGGACTGAAGATACCAGCCTCGCTCCCGAAATAGTGCTACTACTTTACTGGCTACCTCAGATGTAATCGTCTTATGGAATAGGAACTCTTTGCTGACTGGAGAACGAACCATACCACCATTATAGGTAATGACAGGTACCTTGATATTTAACTGCTGAGCAAAAGGCAATGTCGAAGCAAACATCCTTCCTGTGGCAATCGTCACAAAAACACCTTGCTCCTGAGCCTTTTGAATGGCCTCACAAGTTCGCGGTGAAATTTTTAAAGTGCCATCCAATAATGTCTCATCCATATCCACTGCTACTAATTTAATTGCCATAGAAGAAACCTCCACAATATATCGTTATCGATCCTGAATGACTCGAGACAAAGTACAGCTGCAAAGAGTCATTACACAAACACTGGCCACAGGCGCAACCACGCTATGAATTTGAAAACCCGGCAACGCTTTTACTACTAATAAAGGAGTTAACACATTCAAGAAAAAAGTAAAGCCACCTAATCGAAACCAACTCAAAGGTTTCGTCCTCAAGGCAATCAGCGGTCTTACAGCGCCATTGGCTAATCCAATAATCGCAGCTCCCAGCAGCGCCCCCCCTAAAGTATCAACAAAAATCCCAGGTAATTTAATAATCAATAAAAATAACAATACGCTATTTAAAATCATACGCAACAAAAAACCACACACACTTGAATCCTCCTCATCGTCTACAAACCACATACTGTTTCTTATTATATACTCATGGACAAATTATTGACAATATATTTTAAACAAAAATTATCGTCTTATCCTCTAATCGCCAGTACCACTTTCTAATAACAGCAAGGCTTGCTTTAATTCAACGCCCCCGCCAAACCCCGTTAAGCTGCCATTGGCTCCGATTACTCGATGACAAGGCACTACAATTGGTACCCGATTGATATGCAGCGCTCCCCCCACTGCTCGTACAGCCTTAGGATTGCCAATCTCTTTAGCTAATACTCCATAGGAAACCGTTTGCCCATAAGGAATGGCAGCAGTAAAAGTAAGTACAGCCTCCTGGAAAGGAGTATAGCCACGCCAATCAATAGGCACACCAAAATCAACAACAAACCCTTTCCAATACATATTTAACTCTTGCCTTAATTGTTCTGACCAAAAGCTCACCTCTGCTGTTGCTTCCTCCTCTGGTTTGCTGGGCCTGCTTTTCACAGGAAAATCTAACTCCCATAATCCCATATCGGTCCAAGCGGCTGACATATAACCCCAGTCTGTTTCTAATATAGTAGTTATTACCTCCATCATTTCACGTCCCTATAAAGAATTGATATTTTATCTTTTACATTTCTTCCTAAATTTTTCGACTAATAGCAGGTAAAATCCTTTTGTTTCGTTAAGCACTCGGTGAATATTGTATATTGTTAAACCATCTGCTAAAATAGATTTTAGCTATAAGCCTGTCTTAGGGCGTGCCTGAAAGCTAGCGGAATGGCCAATGACGAGTGATTTTTGTACCAGACGAGGCAAAAATTTGCAGGAATAATGGTTCTTATTTCAAGAAGTTTTAACGAAGTATGGTGCAAAAGTGCCGTCAATGGCCGTTTTGATAGTTTCCAGACCTAGCATAGTTAGATTCATTCAATAGATTATGAAAGGTTGAGGATTGAAATGAAAGTGAAAGTAATTGACCATCCATTAATTCAACATAAGTTATCCATTTTGCGCAATGTACATACAGGAACCAAGGAATTTCGTGAATCATTAGACGAAATTTCAATGCTCATGGCATTTGAAATTACCCGTGATCTTCCTCTTGAAGATGTGGAAATTGAAACTCCCGTTGCAAAATGCACCTGCAAAATGTTATCCGGTAAAAAATTGGGTATTGTTCCAGTCCTGCGGGCTGGTCTGGGTATGACCAACGGAGTTGTTAAACTCATCCCAACGGTTAAGGTTGGTCATATTGGTCTATATCGTGATCCGGAAACATTATTGCCAGTGGAATACTATACAAAGTTACCAAGTGATGTATCCGAAAGAGACTTTATCATTATTGACCCTATGATAGCAACAGGCAACTCTTTAATTGCTTCTATTGATATTCTTAAGAATAAAGGTGCAAAAACAATCAAGCTTATGTGCTTAGTAGCTGCACCAGAAGGCATCAAGTTAATCAACGAAGCCCATCCAGACGTTGATATCTATGTAGCCGCTGTAGATGAAAAATTAAATGATCATGGTTACATTGTCCCTGGCTTAGGCGATGCAGGTGACCGAATTTTTGGAACAAAATAAATTATAAATCAGGTATGCATTATTTATAATAATGCATACCTGATTTTTTTTGCTTTTAATTTTATACGACCTTGGACAGAATCAATGCACCCAATAGACCAACAACCGAGGCAATGCATGTAGCTGCCGTATAGGTCTTAAACATGTCAGTCACAGAGAGTCCAAAAAATTCCTTAACAATCCAAAAACCAGAATCATTCACATGGGAAAAACTAATCGCGCCAGCACCAACTGCTACTGCAATTACCGCAGGATCTAACCCTGGATAGGCATTAAGCACAGGCATAACAATACCAACTGCTGTCATCATAGCCACAGTGGCAGATCCCACTGAGAACCGCATAATGACTGCTACCAACCAAGCCATAATAATAGGATTTAAAGAGAGATCGGTGAGAACCTTAGCAATTTCAGTACCTAATCCACTATCCATAAGCACCTTATTAAAAGCACCGCCGCCGCCGATAACCAATAAGATTCCAGCAACAGGACCAAAGCACTGATCTGTAAATGACAAAAGCTGTGTCATCCCAAATCCCCTAGCTAACCCCAATGTGTAATACGCTACAAAAGTGGAAATTAGTAATGCGGTAATGGGATTTCCAAAGAATGCTACAAAAGGCATAAATGATGCGTCTTTGGGAAAGTTAATTTCAATAATTGTCTTAGAAACCATAATCAATAAGGGCAATAAAATCGTAAATAAAGTAATTCCAAAATTAGGTAATTTTTTATCGGGTGTACGTTCTGTCTTTTTCAGATGCTCAGGTAATTTAAACGTAAATTTCTTATCTAAATAATTAGCCCAAAGTGGACCACCAATAATAGCAGCAGGTAAACCAATGATAATCCCATACATAATTGTCTTACCAATATCAGCCTGCAATGATACCGCAATAGCCATAGCCGCAGGATGCGGCGGCAAAATGCAATGTACCGTAATAAGTGATACTCCCATTGGAATACCAATTGCAACAATTGATAATCCAGTCTCCATCGCTAAACTAAATACCAGAGGAATGAGAAGTACAAAGCCCACTTGGAAAAATACGGGAATACCTGCAATGAAACCGACAAACATCATGGCCCAGCCTGCTCTTTTCTTGCCCATAAAATCAATCATCGTGCGAGCCAGCCGCTCCGCACCTCCAGATACTTCCAGCATCTTGCCCAAAATAGTCCCAAGCCCTAGGATCGTAGCGAGAAATCCTAAAGTCCCCCCCATCCCTGCTTCAATGGAAGAACCAATTTTCGCCAATGGCATACCTGTAGTAATTCCAACGAAAAAGCAAGCTACAATCAAGGTTAAAAACGCATGCAGACGAACCTTCATAATTAGAAAGACAATTAAGGCTATCGATAGAAATAATACCAGCAATAATGATGCACTAGTCCCCATTTGATCACCCTCCCACGTTTTTTATAATCTACAACCCACTATAAGATGTACTTTCTTTACAATACCTCTTTAAACAAGCTGTACACTCCATGCTGATTAATACTCTGATATAGGGCATTCTTTCTTTTTAATAATTTTGCATATTTTTCAGTATTCGCCATATTGGGTTGATACAATAAGGGATCCGCAGCGCTAATTTTTTTAAAAGCACTATCATAATCTTCGTAAATTTTCATCGTAACTCCCGCACTCATCAGTGCCCCTAATGAAGAAGCTTCATTGTTATCATAGCGAATCACCAGCTTATCAAAAGTATCAGACTGTATTTGATTAAATAAACCAAGAGTTGTTAATCCACCAGCCACACTTACCATAAGAATATCACCAGTGAGATTTTCAATCAGAGTCAGATTGTCTTTAATTTCTAAGGCAATTCCTTCTAAAACAGCCCTGGTGAAATCACTTCTTTTGCTGGCTAAGGATAAATTAAAAAACATCCCTTTTGCCATTGGGTTCCAATAGGGAGCAGCACTTCCTTCAAAATGAGGCAGCATCATGACTCCATTCGCCCCCACCGGAGATTGCTCAGCTTCTTCATTCATCAAATCATAAACTTTTTCACCTTCAGGGTAGAACTCTTCCTTTAACCACCGATGAATAGAACCACTATTAAAAATTCCAGCCTCAACAATCCACTTACCAGGAATGGCCGATGCACTGCAAAGAGTTCGGCATTCTTTGTCAAACTGAGGATGATCGGAATAAGCAATTGCAAAAGAACCAGTACCCGTATTGGCTTCTGCATCCCCAGGCCGAAGTACATTGAGAGCCAGCGCCGCACATTGCTGATCACCACCGGCAATGACAACTGGTATACCTGCAGGAACCCCTGTAATGGAAGCTATTTCTTGACTCAGAGATCCAGCTACCGATCCCGGTGCAACCAGCTCTGGCAATAAATCCTTGGAAATCCCTGAATAAATAAGTAAATCCTCGTCCCATTCAAAGGTACTAATATTCATTAGCATGGTTCTGCAAGCCTGAGACCAATCGGTGACAAATTGATTAGTCAGCAAATAAATAACATAATCTTGTACACCAAGCAATTTGTGTGTTTGCTTAAATATTTCAGGTTCATTTTCTTTCAGCCACATCATTTTAGGAGCAGAAAAATAAGGATCTAATCGTAAACCTGTCCGAAGATAGATATCCTTTAAACTTAAGTGCTTCGATAATTGATTGCATTGTTCCACACTTCTTTTATCCTGCCACATAAGGGCTTTATGCAATGGTTGTCCCTCAGCATTGACTGGTATAACAGAAGCCCGCTGAGAAGTAACACTGATCGCATTCACATCAATTTTCTTATCCTGAACGAATTTTCCAGTTTCTTTAAACGTATATAATAAAGCCTCTTTCCAAGTAAGAGCACTTTGTTCTACATGATTATTGTGAAAAACCTCTGAATGATATTCTTGGGATGAACGAAATAGTAATCCACCAGAGCTGTTATAGAGCATTGCTTTCAAACTCGATGTTCCCACATCAACAACTAAAACATGTTCCATTTTGTTTCCTCCCTTTAAGGGCTTTTATCTTTTTATTTTGAATATTGGGTTTATTCTGGAAACATGATTGCTATAAACAACCATGTTTCCTATAAGATCATACATTTTTGAACATTGTCATATATTTTTTTACAACATCTTTAACATAACCTACTTCACGCAACGAGATTTCAGATAAATGACATTTCTTCTCCGTTACCAATTCTTTGATTTTATCTACTGTATACACGGATATTTCAGTATTTACATTAATTTTGCAAATACCTGTTTTAATACATGTCTTAACAACGTCCTCAGGTGTACCTGATCCGCCGTGTAAGACCAAGGGTATGTCAACAACTTCTGCAATTTGTTTTAAAATGTCTACATCAATACGCGGAGTTCCCTTGTACATGCCATGAACGGTTCCAATGGAAACAGCCAGCGCATCAACACCCGTTTCATCAACAAAACGTTTTGCTTCCTTCGGATTTGTATAAATTTGCTGCGCATCTTCTTCATTAGAAAACTCACCCTTCGCTAATGCGCCAAGCTCAGCCTCAACACTTACACCAACGGCATGAGCCATTTTAACAATTTCAGCCGTTTGTCTTATATTTTCTTCATAGGGCAGATGAGAACCGTCAAACATGACAGACGTAAATCCGGCACGAATGGCTTTTACGATATTATCATAGGATTTGCAGTGGTCAAGATGAAGGACAATTGGCACATCCAGCTTGTTTGCCATGGTGCGAACAAGAGCAGACATCTCATCAACCGTCATATTGACCAAATAATTTTCACCAAAAGCAACAATTGTCGGCAAATTCATTTCCTTACCAGACTCAATAACACCTCGAACCGTTTCATAGTTATAGACATTAAAAGAGCCAACGGCATATTTGCCCTTACGTGCTTCATTCAGCACAGCGGCAAGATTCGTCATCATTTTTGAACACCTGCCAACCATGCTTTAAATTCTGGCAACTCCAGCACTTCTGGGTTCTTAATAAAACGAGGTTTTTGACCTGTGAGGAATTTATTAATATCTTCGAACAAAAGCTCTGGCGAACGAGTAAGAGCTTCTCTTGTCGTTCCGGCAATATGAGTCGTTAACGTTACATTATCAAGCTCCAGGAATTCGCTGTCCTGCTCAATAGGCTCTGTCGTAAAGACATCTAAAGCAGCACCAGCAATTTTCTTTTCCTTCAAAGCTTTGATCAATGCTTTTTGATCTACCAATCCAGCACGGGCAGTATTAATCAGATATGCAGTGGATTTCATTAAACTAATTTCACGTTCGCCTACCATATTCTTTGTAGCTTCGCTCATACGGGCGTGCATCGAAATAAAATCGCCTTCTTTAAACAAGGTATCTTTATCGACAGGTGTCGCACCAGCTTCACGAACTGCTTCATCGCTTAAGAAAGGATCAAAGACCAAAACATTAACACCAAATCCGGAAAGCTTTTGAGCAACCAGTCTACCAATATAACCAAACCCAATAAGACCAATATTTTTTCCTTTTAATTCTGGAACCCAGTCCGAATTAGAGAACGTTTTACGCCATTGGCCATTCTTAATGGAATTATGTGCTCTGGCAATATTGCGACCTTCTGACAGCATAAGACCTACAGTAAAATCAGATACAGCCTCTGCATTACGACCTTCAATATTAAAAACAAGAACCCCGCGGCGAGTAGCTTCTGCTATATTCACATTTTCTAATCCCGCACGAGCTACACCGGCAATGCGTAATTTAGGCATAGCATCAAAGACTTTGGAAGAAATCGGTACAAATAAGCCTGCCAGCATCTCAACATCACTGCCGCTATCTAAAATCAGTTGATCTACAACCTCAATCTCAGGTCCAAATTTTTCTACTTCAAGACGACGATTCTGTAGTTTACCCCAATCCGTTTCCCAATTGCCTACTTTAACTTCACCTAAAAATTTTTCTACATTATTATGAGCGGCACTTTCAAATGCTTCCCCTAGGATCATTGGATCCCCAAGTACAATCGTATTAATTTTATTCATGTGTATCCTCCTTTATTTTAGACAAATGTAACATACAACTCTTTCATGAATTTTATATTGCATTTGCGAAAATCCTTATTATACTTTTTTTGCAGCTACAGCAAGACGTGACCTGTTCACGCTTCTCACCGCTGATCGGCCTAGCTTTAATACAATAGAAACATATAACATATCAATAATTACTAACTGCAAAATCCGGGATGCCATAGCATCGGAACGAAATTTAGTTTCATTCGATGAGCTAAGAAGTATGCAATCTGCTGCCTTTGTTACCGATGAGTGTCGATAACTAGTCAGAGCTACAATATGAGCATGTGTTTCCTGGGCTAATTCTACAGCTTCTAAAATATCCCGACTTTCGCCAGAATGTGTAATAGCAAGAACAGTTGTATTCTTGGTAGCATGGGCGCAGCCAATATTCATTAAATGATTATCTGTAAAGGCAGCCACATTTAATCCCAGTCTTAAAAACTTATGAAAGGCATCCATGGCGACTGCACCAGATGCACCTAAGCCGCATATTAAAACTTTATCACTATTGATAATTAAATCGGCGACTTGGTCTAATACCTTTCCATCAATCAGCTGGTTTAAATCCTGCAGTGAATTCACTGTCGATAAAATCACTTTTTCTCTGATTTGCTCTGCAGAGTCTTCTTTGCGAATTTCTTCGTAAACCCCTTGTACAGATTGCTCTGTAATTTCCTGGGCCATTCTTACGCGAAAAACTTGATACGACTTAAAACCCATTTTATGCAGGAAACGTACTACGGTCGTTTCACTGGTATTACATTTTTCTGCAAGATCAGTAATGGGTAAAAGAATCACTTGTTCCGAATTATTTAAAATAAAATCGGCAACTTGTTTCTGAGTCGGTGATAAGGTATTATATTTTGTTCTAATGTCAGTAAATAAACTTTGCATGTAAATTCGCTCCTATCTCTCGTTGTTTTTTTACTACGATATGATGATAAGAGTAAATTATTTACCTCCTATTGCATCATTTTCGTCACAATCTCTAAAAATCCTTCTTTTTAAATCATCTTTTTTTATTTTTTTATTAGTCTTTACCACCCTCCCTTCACTATGCCTCCATTGGAATAGATCTTTTTAACTTTCTTCCTTATAACTTTTATATTGTCGCATAAAACACCAACTTTGAATATATAAAAATCCTCATCTACTTCAAATAGATGAGGATCTAAGACTGTGCAGCAGCTGGTCAAATGAACAGTTATTTCTTTATTTCTTTCAAAAGCTCTTCTAATAGGAATTCCACTTGCTTTTTGTGCTTTTCAAATACAGGCTGCAACGCATTTTGAATTCTCGTCAATTCCATACCGGATATCCCTGTAACCTGCATTCCTTCTTTTTCTAGTACTCCAATGATGTTACGGCTTGTTTTACGATTTATTTCTGTCGTATATAAAGCACTTTCCCGGGCTATTTCTTCAAAAAGTTTTTTATCAGTATCAGGAATCGTATCCCAAAGTTCTTTTGCATACATCATTACAAAGGGTGTATAGACATGATGACTAAGAGTTAGATATTTCTGCACGTCACTGAAATTGCTGCTTTGAATTGTAGACAGGGGATTCTCCTGTCCATCGACAGCTTTCTGGTTAAGAGAAACATATAATTGTCCAAAAGGAATCGGCACTGCTTCCGCCCCTAACTGAGTGAAAGTATCTACATGTATAGGATTAACCATCGTTCTGATCTTAAGACCTTTAAAATCTTCCAGCCTTTTTACTTCGCGGCAGGAATTGGTTAAATCACGGAAACCATTTTCGGCAAGAGCAAGCCCATGAAAGCCATATTTATCAAGTTCAGAAAGGATGGTACCAGAAAATGGTCCTTTCAGTATTTTATCCACTTCTTTTTCATCCTTAAATAAAAAGGGAAAATCAAATAGCATTAATTCTTTCGCTATAGCTGTAATCGGAGTAGAAGACATAAACGTCATCTCTATGAGGCCATTTTTCATTTTTTCTAAAATTTCACCATCTTCACCGAGTTGTGCACTATGAAAGATCTTCATTTCATATCTTCCATTCGTTTTGTTATGTAACAATTCAGCAAATTTCTTCATTCCCAAATAAGATGGCGATGATTCCGAAAGACTAAAAGCCACCTTAATTACTTTCTTCTCCGATAATTTGAATCCCATTACAGTTTGTTGAAGCTCACCAGCCAATTTCGACAAATCTCGGGCACCATTGGCAATCTCATCGATTGATGCGCTGACCTCTTCCGTACTAGCAGCCGTTGTTTCAGTAGTAGCTGCTGCTCCTTGTGAAATGCTTGCCACACGATAAATGGATTCTTTTAATTGCAAGGTAAGATCTTTTTGTGTATTGGCCATGCCAGTTACATCTATAACTCCATCACGGACAGGCACTACACAACGAACAATCTCACCAAAGCTGCGATCCGCATCTTGGATGGTAATGACACCCTCATTCATTCCCAAAGACGTAGTACGAAATGCACCCAGCACTCCATTCGTATCTGTCAACATTTCTTCTATGATCACACCAATTTCTTGTGCAGCTTTCTGGGACTGATCAGCTAGTTTCCGAACTTCTTCAGCTACAACCGCAAAGCCTTTGCCATGCTCACCTGCTCTCGCGGCTTCGATTGCAGCATTGAGAGCTAACAAATTAGTTTGCCCGGCAATGGAATGTATCATAGTCAAAATATCACGAACTTGATTGGATTTCGTTCCCAGGCTTTCCACTAAAGCAACATTATTCTGCATGTCGTGAGCAATGTCCCCTATCGTCAAAGCAGCCCCATGAATCGATGATTTACCAGCATCAGCCACTTTATGAATTTCAGCTACCTTTTGATCGATATTCATTATATTATCCGCAGTTATCCGTACAAGCTCAAAAACATGATCTGAATTGCCTGCAACTTCCTGAGCCCTCTCTTCTATTTCCTGTGATCCGCCAGCAATTTCAATCGTACTTTGCGCAACACTCTCAACTGCACGTTTCGCTTCACTTGTAACCGTGGCAAATGTTACACTTGCCGTTGAAAGTTTCTCTGCTTCCACACTGACATTATTTAATACTGCACGCAATTTATCGATGGTAGTATTAAAAGCTGCTGCCATTTGACCGAATTCATCATCCTGATGATACTCCATACGCAGCGTAAGATCGCCAGCTCCCAGCAGCCCAATCTGCTGCGTTATATGATTTACAGGATTCACTATTTTTTTTATCCACTGCCAAAACAGCACCCCGCTAATGACTTGAAGAACGAATAACATACAAGCACTCAGAATAATAGAATCATTCAAAAAATACCCCCCTCCTGCCATGGCAGCTGTATTACTAACAAGCATAATAGACATAACCGTTGTTAAGCTTTTCTTCTTAATGCTCATCTCACAACGCTCCTTACTCCTAATTAAATTACCTGAGAATTAGAAAAATTCTCACTGCCCCATTGTTCCAGCAGCAGTATGAACTCACGTATTTTTCTACCCATTAACGTTTCTTCACTTCTTTTGTAACCTGTTACTAATTCGACATTTGTTTGGACTACACTTCGATTAAATCGCAGATTCTCATCTGAAACAGTTAATAATTGTTTAACATCTTCTTCACTTTGCACCACTTCCCCGATTGAAATATGAGTTCCATTTGGGATATCAACGCCGATAATTCTTGAGCCATGCCCAATAAAACAATTTTCTCCTATTGTCGAATTGTGAATGATACTACCAAACCCGACAAATGTATTCCTGCCAATATAAGTTGGCCCATGAATAATACATCCATGAGCACATGAAACCTCTTCACCGATATAGATAGAATACAATTTACCTTCTACCTCTATCATGCCATTCTTCAACCCATGCATGATTACATTATCTTGGACATTGGAGTTGTTCCCAATACAAATTTCAGCTCCCTCATCCCCTCTTATACTCGCCCCTGGACCAATTAAAACATTTTGTCCAATTGAAACCAAGCCAATTACGCTCGCTGTCGGCCAAACATAAACGGTATTGGGAATATTAGGATTGTCTATCATAAAACGCCAAGTTGTCTTCGGTGAAGATATAATCATACTCTCCTTCCTCCATTAAATTAATTTTTATTCGTCATTATTTTTCTACATGTTATATATTATAGTTGTTTTTTTACTACGATTAAATGACTTCGTCATAATTTTGTGAATTCCTTCTTTAAAAACCTTAAACCCACTATATGATCTACAAAACTTTAAAAGGGCCTTCACCAGAAAGTACGCTTGACGTTATGTCATTTGCGAGCGAAGCTCGGCAATCTCCAGATAGCAGTAGAGATTGCCGTCAGCTGTCGCCTCCTCGCAACAGCCATAAAATAAATTACAGGAGTGTCAGAAAAGACATCTGATGCTTTTTTAAGGGGCTTTTTTGATAATGACTAACAGAGTAAATAGAAAACGATTTGACCGCAGAGACGCAGAGGACGCTGAGGGGATTTTTAACCCTATCTATCTTTTCTCTGTGTTCTCTGCGTTTCTGCGGTTCGATTATTTTTCCCACGCACTTTCTATACCCTTTTTAAAGGGCTTTTCTTGATAATGACAATATTGTCAAGTAGACATTTACTGTTGAGCCCTTTAAGAATCTGCAACCAATAAAAAAAATACCTAGTGCTAGATTTCCTAGCACTAGGTATTTTCCATTTAGAAAATATATGAAATTACTCTTTATACTACTTTCAGATCCACTAATACTGCATTCATTTTACGAACAGCTTCAGCGCTCTTATTGAATTTTTCTTGTTCTTCTGCATTCAATTTATAATCAACAATTTTTTCCCAACCATTTTTGCCGATTACAACTGGAACGCCTAAGCAGATATCTTTTTGTCCATATTCGCCGTCTAAAGCCACGCAACATGGATATACTTTCTTCTCATCACGAACGATTGCTTCAACTAGTAAAGCACCTGCAGCACCTGGAGCATACCAAGCGGAAGTACCTAATAAACCAGTTAATGTAGCACCGCCAACCATTGTATCAGCAGCTACTTTTTCCAATGTTGCTGCATCTAATAATTCAGCAGCAGGAATACCCATATATGTAGCAAAGCGAGTTAAAGGAATCATTGTAGTATCGCCATGACCACCAATTACTACTCCGTGAATATCAGTAGCAGGAACATTCATAGCTTGGCTCAAATAACATTTGAAGCGAGAGCTATCCAAAATACCGCCCATACCAATGATGCGATTTTTAGGCAGACCGCTTGCTTTTAATGCAAGATATGTCATTGTATCCATTGGATTACTAATGATTACAAAGATAGCCTTAGGGGAATATTTTAAAATATTATCAACTACACCTTTAACAATACCTGCATTGGTGCCGATCAAGTCTTCACGCGTCATACCAGGTTTGCGAGGAATACCAGAGGTGATTACAACTACATCGGAATCTGCAGTTTTACTATAGTCACTGGTACTACCAGTAACCCTAGTATCAAAACCAAGCAAGGTTGCAGTTTGCATCATATCCAGCGCTTTACCTTCAGAAACCCCTTCCTTGATATCCAATAATACCAATTCGCTTGCTAATTCTCTTTGTGCAATTACGTTTGCGCAGGTTGCGCCTACATTACCAGCACCAACAACTGTAATTTTCATCCTGACATCATCCTCCTAAAGTTTGTACATTCTTTTGCTTTTAGTATGTGTTAACCCTACTAACAATTATAACTCTCTTCTCATAGGTTTGTATAGAGCTCAAGTGAATTAAATTACATACTATTACAAAAATAATACAATATTGTGAAACTAGATAAAGAAATAAATTAGTAAGAAAATGGCTAGTACGTCCTTTTAAAAAACTTTTGAACCGCGAAGATGCGAAGAATAGGAAGAACATGAACGTATCTTTTTGTCATTGCGAGCATAGCGAAGCAATCCTCTTCTTGTTAAGAGATTGCTATGCTCGCAATGACAGTTTCATGTTACTTTTTACCTCTAAAACTTATACTTTCTTAAATATTATAAAAAAACCCTTCTACAATTGTAGAAGGGCTGATTTGTTATTTTGGATATTAACGACCGCTGTTTTTGCTGAAGCAATCGCGGCAATATACAGGACGATCGCTGCTTGGACGGAAAGGTACTTGTGTTTCTACACCGCAAGCTGCACAGGTTACATCATGCATTTCGCGTTGTGGACGAGCACCACCACGGTTAAAGCTGCTACCGCCATTATTTCTTTGTTTACGAGCTGCACGACATTGTGGGCAACGGCCAGGCTCGTTAGTGAAGCCTTTTTCGTTATAGAATTCTTGTTCTGAAGCTGAGAACACGAATTCTGCGCCACATTCGCGGCATGCTAAAGTTTTGTCTTGAACCATTGTAATAGTCCCCCTCAAATTTTCTGGCCCAAAATGGTATAGGGTTCACTACTGTCCTTACCAAAAACCTACTTGAGAAGGATATATAATGGAATCTCACTAGACCTATGTACTTGGGCTCTATTATAAGTATACTATTATTTTTTTAAAAGTAAAGTTTTTTCTATAAAATTTTCTCTATTTTTTTATATTATTTCCTTTTTTTGATAAATATTGGGAGTTATATTTTAATAGTATGCATGAAGCAGAAAAAAGCTGTACATACTATTTTTGATTACAATAACCTAAAATTTCTATAGGAGGCTAATTTACATGACGATCCTAGACAAAGTAAGTTCAGAAACTCGCGGTATCTTCAACATGTTTTTTGACAAAGAACCTCTTAACTATTTAGAAGCAGCTGGATTATATGGAATCATTGCCCAAGGCCGCTATAATGTCGCTGCCCTTGAGGTTCTTTATAATCATGCCCAAGATCGTGATTTAAAAGCATTAATTAAGGAAGCAATTGACAGACAAAGCAAAGTGATTATCGAGCATTCTGAAGATCTGCTCCAAGAAAGCGGTGGTCGAATCCCAACGTTGTCCTTCAGTCAACGCACTTTGCACAAAGACTCTTTAAACATTCCCACAGATGCTCATCTAACGGATGGCGAAGTTGCCATCGCTGTCGGCACTATGGGTAAAGCCGCGCAAATGGCCTTATTAGCCGCCCTGCACCAATCTTACCAAGTAGAAGTCGCATTAATGTATCGCAGAATGCTGGATGCTGGTCTCGAATGGGATTATCGTCTATTGCAGCTTATGTTACAACGCGGCTGGCTCCCCAGACTGGCTAAAATCGAACATTAAAAAGAAACTCTGACGCATCCCTTTAAACTTATAAAACGATCGAACCACAAAGACGCAAAGGACACAAAGGGTTCTACTTATAACTTACTTTGTGCACTCCTTTGTGTGCCGCATCAGCGGCATTGCGCCTTTGTGGTTCATTATATTTTATATTTTTTTACCTAAAGCTTAAAAATTCTAGAATAAAAAACCTCCCAGAAATGCTGGAAGGTTTTTTATTATATTCGTTTTTTTATTATGCTTGTTTTTCGAATTGGTCTTTGCCAACTCCACACAATGGACAGACCCAATCTTCAGGGATATCTTCAAATTTAGTACCAGGGGCGATGCCACTATCTGGATCACCAGCTTCTTCATTATATTCATAGCCACAAACTACACAAACCCATTTTTCCATATTTAATCGCTCCTTTTTCTTGTAAATTTAGTTAATCTGTTATCATTTTACCATATTTATAAAAATTAGCAACTACTATCCATTATCCATGTGTCATTTACCACCTGCGGCTGGAACCGCCTCCTCCGCCAGAGCCGCCGCCAAAACCGCCACCGCCTCCTCCGCCGCCACCGCGTCGGGATAAAACGGACAACAGCATATAGGTTATGGCTCCGCCAAAAAATAGCCAATCCATCATCAATAGTAAGATAACCCCAACAGCAATCGCAATTTTCGCCCACCAAGGAAGTGCATTCCACCCTCCTTCCTGACTGGCAGCTTGTGCCTGCTGTACTGGTTTTGCATCGGTTTTAAGTTCGAGATTATATTCTTTTGCTACTTCCGTGGCGACCGTCAGATAGCCATTTAAAATCCCTTTGTCATACTCTCCCTGTTGAAAATAAGGAATCATATAATTATCTTGAATGCGCCCAGTCTTAGCATCTGGCAATGCACCTTCCAGGCCATAGCCAACTTCAATGCGGGACTGTTTATCGTCTACTGCTACTAAAATAAGAACTCCATTATTAAGGGTTTTATCACCCACACCCCACTGCCTGAGAACTTCTAAGGAATACTCTTCCAAAGGTGCTCCCTCTAGTGTTTTGGTGGTCATAACCACAATCTGCGCCTTTGTTTTAGCAGCAAGCTGGCTTCCTAAGCTATTGATCCGGGACTTTGTTTCTGGCTTTACTACGCCAGCATAATCCTGAATGTAAATGCTATTCGTAGGAGCTGGCGGTACTTGCGGCTGTGCCCAGGCTACTGCAGCGATCAACAGATATGCCACAAGCACAATCCAGGCTAGCCTCTTTTTCATATTCTTCCCTCGCTTATACGGATAATACATAGGAAGAAAACTAGACTCTTCCTTCTAAAATTAGAGAACGTTTAAACGCGAAGACGCAAAGCCGCTATCGCGGAACGAAGGATACAAAGAGGACTATGTTAACCGCAGAGGCGCAGAGAACGCTGAGGGGATTTTTATATCTGTGGTTCTCTGTGTCCTCTGTGTTAAATCGTCTCTTTTTATTTAAAACTTCACTTGCGGTACTTGCTGTGCGCCTTCTGCTGCTTTGAAGTATTCTTTTGCTCCAAAGCCTAACATTCCTGCATAGATATTGGATGGGAACGTACGAATTTTTGAGTTGTATATCTGCACTGCATCATTATAATCTTTACGTGCTACTGCAATGCGATTTTCAGTGCCAGCCAATTCATCAGCCAGCTGTCTAAAATTCTGATCCGCTTTAAGGTTCGGATAGTTTTCTGCGATGACCAATAATCTGGAAAGTGCACCGCCTAGTTCGTTATTTGCTTCTGCTTTCGCAGCAACCCCTTGACTTCCGGCAAGTTTTGCTCTTGCATCTGCCACTGCCTTAATAGCTGCTTGTTCATGCTGGGCATATCCGGATACAGTTGCATTTAAATTCGGAATTAAATCGGCCCTACGCTGCAGCTGATTTTCTACCTGGCTCCACTTGCCATTGATTGCTTCGTCCATAGCAACTAAACTATTATAGCCAGAGAATGCGCCTATCACCAGCACAGCAACCAGAGCAAGCACAATCCATACTGTTTTGTTCATATCATTGAGTCCTCCTTAACATATGTTACTTACATTCTATCCAACTTTACAGGAAATGAAAAGTACAATTTTTCCCAGCTGCTAATGTCTTTGCTGGCGGAAAAAATTATATACGGCTTGTGCCGCCGGAAAAGTCATCGTGCTTACTGCTGCCATCTCCTCAACGGTAGCTGCTTTCATTTTAGTCAAGCTGCCAAAATGATCCCATAATGCTTTACGCCGTTTCCCGCCAATCCCTGCAACATGATCGAGAACTGACACCATATTTCGTTTGGAACGGAGCTTTCGGTGATAAGTTACAGCAAAGCGGTGAGCTTCATCCCGAATCCGTTGAATCAGATATAAAGCTTGTGAATGCCGGGGCAAGATCAAAGGCTCACTATCACCTTCACGAAAAATGTGCTCAAATTCTTTTGCCAGACCAATAACAGGAACCTGCAGCCAGCCAGCACCGCGGATGATTTCTAAAGCAGAACTTAATTGTCCTTTACCACCATCAATGATGATTAAATCAGGAGGGGGCTGCCCTCCTTGAGCATACCGTCTGCTTACTACCTCTTGCATGGATTTAAAATCATCTGGCTTTCCTTCTACTGTCAACAATTTATAACGACGATACTCTTCTTTTTTTGGCATACCACTTTCAAAGACCACCATCGATGCTACCGTCTCTGATCCTTGAATATGGGAAATATCAAAACATTCCATGCGTTCTGGCGGACCATCTAATCCTAAGTATCTTCCCAGGTCAGCTAACGCTCCTTCTGTTTGCTCAGAATGCGCCTTTATCTTTCCTTCCTGCTCTTGAAGCACCAGGGCTGCATTGCCATCTGCCATGGTAACAATATCTTTTTTCGTACCTCGTTTGGGTGTTTCCACAGCCACTCGACTGCCCTTTAACTGGCTTAACCATTCCCCTAATAAGGACTGCTCTTCAATGTTCATCGGCAATAAGATTTCTTTCGGAATAAATGTACTTTGGCTATAATACTGCTTGAGAAAAGCCGCTAGAACTGCCTCATCCTCTTCCTGGTCACTGCCTGCTAACAAGAAATGATCCCGCCCTACCATTTTTCCGCTTCTGATAAAAAACACCTGAGCGCAGGTTCCTAGGGCAGAGCGAGCTAAACCAATGGCATCCTGATCCCCTGCTCCTGTAACAATATTTTGTTTTTCCCTGACTTTTTCCACGGCAGCCAATTGATCTCTGAGCTTTGCTGCTTGCTCAAAGGCCAGTTCCTCGGCTGCAGCCTCCATTTTCTTTTTCAGGCTTTGCACTACCGTATCACTGCGGCCTTCCAGCAGCAGACAAACTTCTTTTATCATACCTTGATACGTTGCCGCATCTACAAAGCCAGCACAAGGCGCTAAGCATCGCTTAATATGATATTCTAAACAGGGACGTCTGGCATCTAATATTCTGCAGCTGCGCAAAGGAAATAATTTGCGCATTAACTTGATGGTTTCATGAACCGCTCCTGCACTGGTATAGGGACCAAAATAACGGGCGCCATCTTTTTGTACTCTTCGGGTAGCATATAAACGTGGAAACTCTTCATTTATCGTTACCTTTATATAAGGATAGGTTTTGTCATCCCGCAAACTAATATTATACTTTGGACGATGTTTTTTAATTAAATTGCATTCTAAGATTAAAGCCTCAATTTCCGATGCTGTAACGATATATTCCAGATTGACAATCCGCGATACCATGGACTGCACTTTTGGGGAATGATTGCGACTGGATTGAAAATAAGAACGTACACGGTTCTTCAGTACTACGGCTTTGCCTACATAAATAATACGCTCCTGGGCATCCTTCATTAAGTAAACACCTGGCTGATCCGGCAAATGGCTTAACTTCTCGATTAATTCATCATTCATATTGCTAAAATACTCCTTTGGAAAATAATATCTCATTGCCAAAAGACTATAAGTATGAGATAATTGTAACATACTTTTAGCACCAGCTAATAATCTTTTTTAAAGGTTCAATGTATACATGCAATAAACTCATTGTCGACTTAAATGTTATATACTATAATTAAGTCCATTAACGTTCAAAATATTTTCACTTGATATTTGCAAATGGGAGGTCGCTATTGATGTTCAAAAGAATACTCATCGCCAATCGTGGTGAAATTGCCGTTAGAATCATTCGAGCCTGTCAGGAACTAGATATTGAAACAGTCGCTGTATATTCAGATGTTGATGCCGAAGCCCTACATGTCCAACTGGCCGACTATGCGTATAATATCGGACCTGCAGATGCAATGAAGAGTTACCTAAATATGGATGCGATCATTATGGCCGCTAAGGCTTCAAAATCAGAAGCCATTCATCCAGGATACGGCTTTTTGTCAGAGAATGCTGATTTTGCTGAGAAAGTTACAAAAGCAGGCTTGATCTTTATCGGACCTAGTGCCGAAATCATCCGCCAGGTAGGAAATAAAGATACAGCCCGTGAGGCTATGAAGGCGGCTGGTCTGCCTATGACAATAGGTAGTGAACCGATTCTCAATAATGAACATGCCTGTAATTTAGCCAGTGAAATTGGCTATCCAGTCATTTTAAAACCAGTATCTGGCGGCGGCGGCAAATCTATGTATGTTGCCAACAGCCAATTAGAGCTAATCAGTGCCTTAAACAAGGTTGATGTAACACGCAGCCCGTTTTACTTGGAAACTTATATTTCTGAAGCACGGCACATCGAAGTACAAATCATGGCGGATACCTATGGCAATGTCCTTCACGTAGGCGAACGGGAATGTTCCATACAGCGCCGTAATCAAAAGGTACTCGAGGAATCCCCATCCAGTGCCTTAACCCCTGAAATGCGTACCACTGTTGGAGCAATGGCTATTCGCGCCGCCAAAAGCATTTATTATACCAATGTAGGAACCGTAGAATTCTTATTGGACGTGAAAACAGGCAAGTTCTATTTCATGGAAATTAATCCTCGTATTCAAGTAGAACATGCTGTAACAGAAATGGTCACAGGTATTGATTTAGTTCGTCGACAAATCCGGATTGCTGCGGGTGAACCTTTAAACAAAAAGCAAGAAGACATTTTGTTTATCGGTCATGCCATTGAATGCCGCATTAACGCCGAAGATCCAGAACAGTGTTTTATTCCTTCTCCTGGTCATATTGACTTTTACCACGAAGCAGGCGGTCCAAGGGTTCGAGTAGACAGCGGTGTATGCGCCGGTATGACAGTGCAGCCCCATTATGATTCCATGGTTGCAAAAGTCATTGCCCATGGACGCACCAGAGGAGATGCCATTAAAATTATGCGCAGGGCTTTGGCAGAATACCGCATTTCTGGCATTAAAACCAATATTAGTTTTCAACAGGAAATCTTAAATAACCCTCATTTCTGCAGCGGCAATATTGATACTCAATTCGTTTACAAACGTATGACTCCCATTCAAGAAGCAGAATGTGAAATCGACACTGAAAATAAAAAATACTACTCCCAAGGGTAGGCACTATGCCTACTCTTTTTTATATTCTCAACAATTATAATTGGGCAATATAGAAAAAAGAATGTTAACCGCAGAGCACACAGAGAGCGCAGAGGAGAAATAATCTAAAAAACTCTTCGCCATCCTCTCTGTGTTCTCTGCGTCTCTGCGGTTAAAAACTTACTCCCGTATTCCTCTTTCCAAAATGGGCGCTAGAAATTGTCCTGTGTAGGAAGCCTTGGCCTTTACGATGTCTTCCGGGGTTCCTTTGGCAACAATGGTACCACCACGGCTGCCGCCTTCCGGTCCTAGGTCAATTACATAATCCGCAGTCTTAATGACATCCAGATTATGTTCAATCACTACAACGGTGTCCCCTCCATCCACCAAACGCTGCAGCACGATAAGCAGACGGTGAATATCAGCCGTATGCAGACCGGTAGTAGGCTCATCGAGAATATAGAGCGTCTTACCTGTACTGCGTCTTGCCAATTCCGTTGCCAATTTAATCCGCTGGGCTTCTCCTCCAGAAAGAGTCGTGGCAGGTTGTCCTAATTTGATATATCCTAAACCAACATCCTGCAGAATTTGCAGTTTACGCTGAAGTTTGGGCAGGTTTTGGAAAAATTCTACTCCTTCGTCCACCACCATATCCAGAACCTGAGAAATACTCTTCCCTTTATAACGAACCTCTAGGGTTTCCCGATTATAGCGAGCCCCTTTGCACACTTCGCAAGGAACATATACATCAGGTAAAAAATGCATTTCAATCTTGATAATCCCATCACCGCGGCAGGCCTCGCATCGTCCGCCTTTTACATTGAAGCTAAAGCGTCCAGGCTTATATCCCCGCATTTTTGCTTCCTGGGTTTGGCTGAATACTTCGCGAATGACATCAAATAAGCCTGTATACGTAGCGGGATTGGAGCGAGGGGTACGACCAATGGGCGACTGATCGATCTCAATAATTTTATCAATATATTCTACACCACGAATATCATCATGAGCACCAGGCCGAGTCTTTGTACCCCGATATACCCGTCCTGCCAGCCCTTTGTATAAAATCTCATTTACCAGGGTACTCTTGCCTGAGCCAGATACACCTGTCACAGTAGTAAACACACCTAAAGGAAATTTCACTGTTAACTTTTTCAGATTGTTTTCTTTTGCTCCCACTACTTCCAGCCATTTTCCATTGGGTTTACGCCGCACAGCAGGTACCGGGATATACTTGCTCCCCTTCAAATACTGACCTGTGATGGACTCTGGGCAAGCCTTGATCTCTTCTACAGTTCCTTGAACTACCACTTGTCCGCCATGAGCACCAGCAGCTGGACCAATATCAATGATGTGATCGGCTTCATACATGGTATCTTCATCATGCTCAACTACCAGCAGGCTATTGCCCACATCCCGTAAATGCTTTAAGGTCGTTAACAGACGGTTGTTATCCCGCTGATGCAAGCCAATGCTTGGTTCATCCAGTATATACAATACCCCTACCAGCCCGGAGCCAATCTGAGTAGCCAGCCGTATGCGCTGGGCTTCTCCTCCTGATAAGGTTCCTGCGGCCCGGCTGAGAGTCAAATAATCTAATCCCACATTCAGTAAAAATCCCAAACGAGCGTGAATCTCTTTTAGGATTTGGTGAGCAATGGCTTTCTCTCTATTTGTTAAATCTAAATTAGAAAAGAAGTCCTGGGTTTCTGCAATGGTTCCCGCCGTCACCTCATAGATATTTTTACCGCCAACCTTAACAGACAAGGTTTCGGGCTTTAATCTGGCTCCCTTACACGTGGGGCAGGGTTTAGAACTCATATATTCTTCAATATCTTCCCGGGACCAATCCGATACCGTTTCCCGGTACCGGCGATTTAATAACGGGATCACACCTTCAAAAACAGCGTGATAGGTTTTTGTTTCCCCATACATATTATCATATTCAAAATCAAATTGTTCTACACCTGAACCTGTCATAATGATTTCTTGCACTTGCGGGGATAGATTTCCCCAGGTGTCATGTAAAGAGTAATTATATGTATCCAGTACCGCTTCTAACTGGCACATAAAATAGGAATTTATGTTTTTACTCAAAGGAGTGATGGCGCCATCAATAAGAGCCTTGCTAGTATCAGGGACAATTAAAGAGCGGTCCACTTCCATATTGTTTCCCAGACCTGTACAATCCGGACACGCACCAAAAGGGCTATTGAAGGAAAACATCCGGGGTGCAATTTCAGGCAGACTAATGCCGCATTCGATACAAGCAAAATTCTGGCTGAAGATTCGTTCCTGATCTCCTATTACATCCACATTCACCACACCTTCTCCTAAGGTGAGAGCTGTCTCCAGAGAATCTGCCAATCGCTGATTGATTCCTTCTCGCAGGACAATCCGATCTACCACCACTTCAATGGTGTGCTTTTTATTTTTTTCTAGCTTGATTTCATCTGCCACATCACGAATTTCACCATCAACTCGTACCCGCACATATCCATTCTTACGAATATCTTCCAGCACTTTTTGATGTTCGCCTTTTTTTCCTCGTATGACTCCGGCAATAAGCATCAGACGAGTCCCCTCAGGCAAAGCCACCAACTGATCAACCATCTGTTCGATGGTTTGCTGGGTAATGGGCTTACCGCATTTCGGACAATGAGGGCGGCCTGCTCTGGCAAACAGCAGACGCAAATAATCATAGATTTCTGTTACGGTCCCAACTGTGGAACGAGGATTACGGCTGGTTGTTTTCTGATCAATGGAAATGGCAGGAGACAGCCCCTCAATATAATCCACATCCGGCTTGTCCATTTGTCCCAAAAACTGACGGGCATAAGCAGACAAAGATTCCACATAACGCCGCTGTCCTTCCGCATAAATGGTATCAAAGGCCAAAGAAGATTTACCTGACCCGCTTAACCCTGTAATGACAACCAGCTCATTACGAGGAATCTCAATATCAATATTTTTCAAATTGTGCTGTCTTGCACCCTTAATAATAATTTTTTCTTTCATTGGTATATTCCTTTCTGATCTTAATCTATGATCATCATAAGTATAATGAATAAAAAATAACGTTTCTCTCCAGCGCTCAGACACCCAAGGAGAATTGCTTCGCTACTGCTCACAATGACAAACGGAGCAAATAGAACGATTTAACCGCAGAGACGCAGAGGACGCTGAGAGAAATTTTTAACCCTATCTATCTTTTCTCTGTGTTCTCTGCGCCTCTGTGGTTCGGTTATTTTTTCCTTGCAGTCTTTTTAGTGGATGACTTCTCTTTTCCTGTCGATTTTGCAGTTCCTACCCTGCCTTTTAGTTCTACGATCATATCTCTGAGTTCGGCGGCGCGTTCGAATTCCAGTTGCTTGGAGGCGAGGCGCATTTCCTTTTCCAGATTGCCGATCAGATCTAACATTTCATTCTGGCTCATATTGCCTAAGCGGTCTGTTCGATACAATTCAGGGCTTTCAGCCACTTTGGTCGTTTCAATCAGCTCTTTAACCCGTTTTTGAATGGTAGTGGGAGTAATGCCGTATTCCTCATTATACGCCATCTGGATATCCCGGCGGCGATCCGTTTCTTCCATGGCTCGTGCCATGGATTTGGTAATCACATCAGCATACATAATAACCCGGCCATTCACATTACGAGCTGCTCTGCCGATGGTCTGAATCAAGGAAGTATCAGACCGCAAAAATCCTTCTTTATCCGCATCCAAGATGGCGACTAATGTAACCTCCGGCAAATCTAATCCTTCTCGTAAAAGATTGATGCCGATGAGTACATCAAACACACCCGCTCTTAAGTCACGAATAATCTCGCCCCGTTCAATGGTCACAATATCAGAATGCAGATACCGTACACGAATCCCCATTTCTTTTAGAAATTCCGTAAGATTTTCTGCCATTTTTTTTGTTAAAGTCGTAATCAGCACTCTCTCATTTGCAGCAACCCGTACTTTGATTTCACCAAGCAAGTCATCCATTTGTCCCTTAATGGGACGTACTTCCACTTCAGGGTCGATGAGACCTGTAGGACGAATTACCTGCTGGGCGACTTGGCTGGCTTCCCCCAGCTCATAATTACTCGGAGTAGCCGATACATAGATAATCTGATTAATACGCTCTGTAAACTCTAAGAAGGTAAGGGGCCTATTATCAAAAGCTGACGGCAGACGAAAGCCATTTTCGATTAAAGATGCTTTACGAGCCCGATCCCCTGCATACATAGCACGAAGCTGGGGCAGCATTACATGAGATTCGTCAATTACGATTAAAAAATCCTCAGGAAAGTAATCAATTAAGGTATAAGGGGAATCCCCTGGATTTCGTCCCGTCAAATGCCTGGAATAATTTTCTATTCCCGAACAATATCCCATTTCCTGCATCATTTCCAGATCATACTTGGTACGCTGCTCCAATCGCTGGGCTTCTACCAATTTCCCATTTGCCTTGAATGACGCCAGCTGTACTTCCAGTTCTGCCTCAATATCTGCTACAGATCGCAGCATATTTTCTCGTGACGTTACATAGTGAGATGCAGGGTAGATAGCAATATGTTTGCGCTCTGCCAAGATTTCTCCTGTAAGCGTATCAATCTCTAAAATTCGTTCAATTTCATCGCCAAATAATTCCACTCGTATGGCTCTTTCTCCATAGGCGGCAGGAAAGATTTCGACTACATCTCCTCGCACTCTGAATTTTCCGCGAACAAAATTGATATCATTGCGTTCATACTGAATCGCTACTAATTTTCTTAAGATTTCATCTCGGTCTTTGGTTTGTCCTTGGCGAAGAGATAACACGAGACCATGATATTCATCCGGAGATCCTAAGCCATAAATACAAGATACACTGGCTACAATAATCACATCACGGCGCTCAAATAAGGAACTGGTCGCAGAGTGACGCAATTTATCAATTTCATCATTGATAGAAGAATCTTTTTCAATATAGGTATCCGTATGAGCAATATATGCCTCTGGCTGATAGTAATCATAATAACTTACAAAATATTCTACAGCATTATGAGGAAAGAATTCTTTGAACTCACTGGCAAGCTGAGCTGCCAAGGTCTTATTATGAGCAATTACCAAGGTCGGCTTTTGCACTTCTTCAATCAATTTTGCAATGGTAAAGGTTTTGCCTGTCCCTGTCGCTCCCAGTAGAACCTGTGCCTTTTGCCCTGCTACAATACCATCCTTCAGCTTATGAATTGCAGTCGGCTGATCCCCCATTGGTACGAAAGGAGCTTCCACCTTAAAAGGAATTCCGCCTTCATGATATACCGTATTCAATTTAGGAACCGTTGCCATAAACATCACCAGTCTTTACAAATATTCATTAGAACGTATGTACTGTAATTTTATCACAGTACATACGTTCGGTCAAACTTCTATGAAATTTATTGAATGTAAACCCATTATATAATAGTTCTTTAATAATAAACATTACATTTTTTTGTTATTTTTTTCCCCATATCCCTTTTGCTTTTTCCCATAACCAAAATTTATCTTCTGCTAATTGAACATAATATATTTCGTTGCCTTCCGGCACTAAGATCACACCTAACATTTTATGATTTTGGGTAAATTTCACTTTTTTTCCATCCTGCGGCCGTCACGCAGGATTTCCATTATAAATACAGGGGGAGCAAAATAAATGGCTTCTGCTAACTGCTCTTTCGTATCAATGGTCAGATTATGCAGCTTCAGGAGAATATCGCCTGATTTTATCCCTGCCTTTTGCGCAGGGGTATCCACTACCGTATCTAATACCATAAGACCTTTGGCAGGAGGCACATAACGGGGAACTCCCTCCAACTCCTGGCGGCTGTCGATCTGAATCAGCATCTCATGACCTAAGAAAGATACCATCGCCGCTGCTGCCTGCAGCCATTTATAATGAACCGAAAGCAGAGCAAGGGCAAGCAGTACAATACTATAAAGTCCCAAATGCAGAGCGGATTTACGGCGGCGCATTTGCGGTGAACTGGCTACTGCAATGTCTGTATATCCTAAAGCAGCCACTACTGATACCATGGCATACATCCAAATATGTCCTTCCGGCAGTACTCCTTGGACTGGCAGCAAGGGCCACCAATCCGGCATGTCTAAGACACCCTCAGGTACTTTTAACTCTGGTACTGCAACTGCCGACATTAATAAAAGAGGAAGAGGCCAAAAGTTTTGCAGATTAAAGGCACCGACTAATTGTCCATTTTTACGCTTTAAAATAATCGGCATACTGCCATAAATTCCACTAATCGCAATTAAAATACTTTCTGTGATGTGAAGAACTGCTACCAATACTAATACCTGGGATACGTCAACGTTGGGCCAGCCAAATAATACTTTGGATAAAGCCACCACGCCTCCGGCATAAGCAAAACATAGAAATCGCATATTGACCATCATCAGCAGTATCGCTACCGGCCAAATATACGCAAGGCCTAATTGATCTACATTGATGCCTACCAGCGTCAACAGAAATGTTCCCACAATACCTCCGATACTCCCCAGAGAAATGGCTAAGGCAATCTGCTGAGTCAAAGAAAAGCCGCATACACCAAACATACGCTGCTGGCTTTTCTGCAGCTTCCAATACTGAAAACCAACTAAGGCAATAATCATCCAAAATATTGGCTCAAAGAAAGCAGCTACCACACCGCCAACCGAAAGCCGTATTAATTCCTGCCATGGGAACATAATTTCACCTCTAATCTAAAAAGTAGTAATAAAAGATTGAAGACGATTAAACCGCAGAGGCGCAGAGAACGCTGAGGGGTAATTTAAATATTTTATCCAACTCTTCCTCTGTGTCCTCTGCGCCCTCTGCGATTCAATCCTTATCTCATTTTTATCTATTAGAAAAAAGCGGCTAAGCAAAAGCCAGCCGCGAACTCTTTATTTTCCCATCTTTTCTTTTACAAAGTCAATGGCTTTGTCTAATTGTACATCTGACTTTGCATCCTTATCCATTTCCACTTTTATATCCGGTTCAATACCAACGCCATTTATGGAGCGATCATTTGGTGTCAAATACTTGGCAATGGTCAATTTAATGGCACCGCTGTCTAAGCGAAGCACGGTTTGCACTGACCCTTTACCATATGTCTTTGTACCAATTAACGTTCCGGATGCTGTATCCTGAATTGCTCCAGACACAATTTCTGAGGCACTGGCGCTGCCACCGTTAACCAAAACAGCTACAGGATATTTAACCGCCTCTAAATTAGAAGAATGAGTCTCCCGATGCCCATCCCGGGTAACAACAGAAACAACGGGTCCTTTGGGCACAAATTTACTGGCAACCTTAACACTTTCCTCTAATAAGCCGCCTGGATTATCCCGAAGATCCAGAATAATGCTTTTCATACCTTCTGCTTCCAGTTCTTTATACTTTTGGGCAAAATCATTGCCTGTGTTGTCATTAAACATGGATATTCGGATATAACCAATCTTATCGGGAAGCATTTTACCTGCTACGGTTTTAATTTGAATGTTAGACCGGGTCAAAGTAATCTCTTTTGTAGGTTCACTTTCATGACGAACGGCTAAACTGACAGTCGTCCCCTCAGGCCCGCGAATTTTACTGACGGCTTCATCTAAAGCCATATCTTTCGTATCTTTACCGTCAATTTGAAGGATTTGATCTCCGCTTTTGATTCCGGCTTTATCACTGGGTGTGCCTTCGATCGGTGAAACAACCGTCAACGTCTTATCTTTTACTCCCAAAACCATACCTACACCGCCAAAGGAACCTTCTGTTTCTACCATAAATTCCTTATACATCTTGGCATCCATATATATGGAATGAGGATCTCCTAAAGAGCTGACCATTCCCTTGACAGCCCCAGCTACCAAGGTCTCTGTATCTACTTGCTCTACATAGCGGGCTTTCACAACCTGTAAGGCCCTGAAAAACTTTAAGGTACTTACAACATCAGAAGAATTTCCCTTTAACAGATATAAAAATCCGCCAGCTGTTACCGCAAAGGTAAAGACAACTAATAAAATGGCTGATACGATAATCTTACGACGACTCATCTATACACCCCAATTCCAAATTAGAAATTTGAATACCCTTTCAAATTTCGCTACTTTCTTCTCTATGAAAACACACATAATTAAATATATGTAGAAATTCCATGAAATATTCCATAAGGGCACCCACCGAGGGTACCCTTATCGTGATGCTATTTACATTTACGGCAGGTAATCCAGCGGACTGGTCGGTGAACCATTTTGACGAACTTCAAAATGCAAATGAGGTCCGGTAGAATTACCTGTAGAACCGACTCGTGAAACCACTTCCCCTTTACGCACTCTTTGACCTTCTGAGACGAGCAATTCCGAATTATGTCCATATAAAGTGGAAATACCATTTCCATGTTCGATGATCACGGTTTTGCCGTAACCACTCATCCAATCCGCATAAATCACCACGCCACCATCAGCAGCCCGTACGGAATCGCCATAATCGGCACCGATATCAATACCACTGTGATAGCGGGATGTGCCAAAAATCGGGTGAGTACGCCAGCCATATGGTGAGGTAATGTCTGTAACATCCGTAGGCCACATCATAGCCCCTGTGCCGCTAGGTCCTTGTTGTCCGCGTTGACTCTGGCGGATCATCTGCTCAATTTTACGAGAAGCCTCTAAAAGTTCCTGATAGGACTGCTCTGCTACATCCCGATCATTTATGGCCTTTTCCAAAACAGCTTCTCTTTCTTTCTTACTGGACTCAATGATTTTTTTCTTTTCAATGGCTGCTTTTTCTAGCTGTAAAATAGCAGCCTTATCACTTTCTAATTCAGCTCTCTTTTGCAGTACCAACTGTCGTTCAGCTTTCACTTTTATAATCAATTCAATATCTTTATTCATGATCCGTTTCAAAAGGTCCATACGAGTTGTAAAATCGCTAAAGTCATTGGCGCCAAACAAGACATCCAAATAACTCAGCTGACCATTTTGATAGATATCACGAATCCGCTTATTCAATATTAAACTGCGCTCAGATAGATTTTTTTCGGCTTTCGCTAAAATACCCGTATTTACGGTAATCAACTCTTCGGTTGCACTCCGCTTGGCCTGAATCGCATTATAATCGCTCTGGGCATTCTCTAATTCCACCTGCACTTTACGTAATTGGTCAGAAATACCACTGACTTTCTGTTTGGCCTCAGCAGCTTTTTCCTGCTGAATCTGCATCTGCTGCTGTACCTGCTGCTGCTGATCTGCCAATTCATTGGCTAATGCAGGACCAATCGCCACGCACATTACCACAGCTGCTAAACCCATGGCTAAATACTGCCTAAATTTGAACATCCAATCCCTCCTGCTACCCTCTATACTCTCATATAGCGACGTAGTGATATCGTACTGCCTAAAGCACCAATTACTGTTCCTGTCACTAATAACACTACACTAATATTCGTGATAAACGGGTATTGGGGAATTAGCGGTAGAAAGGCCAAGGATTCGTATACCTGATGGATCAGAACCCCATAGGTTTCATTTAAAAACAAAACTGCAACTAATGCTCCACCAAACCCTAACATCATACCTTCCAATAAGAAAGGCCAGCGAATAAACCAATTGGTAGCCCCTACATATTTCATAATGCCAATCTCCTTACGTCGGGCAAATACCGTAATTCGAATGGTGTTTGAAATAATAAACAAAGCGGCCAAGGCCAAGAATACTATGATAATCAAACCAAAAATACGCACCATTTTTGTCAAAGCAAATAACTGCTCGACTACTTCCTGACCAAATTTAGCGTTTTCTACACCTTTTAACTGCATCATAGTCTGAGCGGCGGCTTTTACACGTTCTGTATTGTCCACCTTTACCTCAAAAGCATTCGGTAAAGGATTTGCTTCGCCTAATGCATTCAGTAGTCCCTGCTGCTCACCCAGACGCTCTTTAAAGCGGCTCATTGCCTCTTCTTTCCCTACAAAACTCACTTGCACAACGCCGGGAATCTTGGTAATGCGGGTTCCCACCTCACGCATTTCAAGATCGGTTAAGCCATCTTGCAAATATACAGAAATTTGCACCTGTGATTCTAACGTAGAAGCCATATTATTTAAGTTAAGCACCATGACCAGAAACATCCCCAAGATGAGCAGGGATAAGGCTACTGTAGTCACGGATGCAAAGCTCATTAATCCGTTGCGTTTCAGAGAAGTAAGAGCTTCTTTAATAAAATATTCCATGGTTCTAATCTTCATAGCCGTATACCCCTCTCACCTGATCGCGAGCAATACAGCTCTTTTCAATTGCAATAACCCGTTTTTTCATAGCATCCACTACACTTTTATCATGAGTAGCCATGACAATGGTTGTCCCATTCCGATTAATGCGTTCAAAGATCCTCATAATATCCCAAGAAGTTTCCGGATCAAGATTACCTGTGGGTTCATCGGCAATGACCACCACGGGATTATTAACAATCGCCCTGGCAATAGCAATACGCTGCTGCTCACCACCAGACAACTCACCTGGAAAATTCTTAGCTTTATGACGTAAACCCACCAAGTCCAATACATGAGATACCCGCTTTTGAATATCACGGCGGGATGACTCGATTACCTGCATGGCAAAAGCCACATTCTCATATACGGTTTTATTTGGCAGCAGTCTATAATCCTGAAACACGATACCTAAATTACGCCTCAGATATGGTATCTCTGAAGGTTCTAACTCACCAACATTACGACCATTGACAATTAATTTACCCTTTGTCGGAAGTTCCTCCCGAAAAATCAACTTTATAAAGGTGGATTTACCTGCACCACTGGGACCTACCACAAATACAAAATCACCTTTTGGAATGTCAAGCGTAATATCAGAGAGGGCGACACAACCATTGTCATAAATTTTAGAAACACCATCTAAATGAATCAAACTTTCGTCACTCTCCCTCACTACCAGAAAAATTTCAATTCTAGTATTAAATCTTTGACGTTAATAGCTAAATCCCTTTTTTTTGCTATTAATTTTCATCATCCAACTTTTACAATGTAGTAAATTGTAGAAATTAGGCTGGTTGATAAGATGATGTCCCACTATATGTCATTATCAAGAAATGTCCTCCTCAAAAGGCATCGAAAATTCGAACCGCATAGACGCAGAGAACACAGAGAAAAGATAGATAGATAGGGTTAAAAATCTCTCTCAGCGTCCTCTGCGTCTCTGCGGTTAAATCGTTCTATTTACTCTGTTTGTCATTGATATTTTTGTACTCTCTCTATTGGCCGTGAAAGATTGCCCCAATATATAACGTCGTGACTCCTAGAACGATAATCAGGCCAAAATACCACCAGCCCACTGCTAAGCGCTGCTTCATGGTAAGCTGATAATAGGAATAATTCTCTTTAATATCAACATTCTTCCAGGTTCTGTATAAGGAAAACAAAAAGAATATAAATAAGAAAAAACTATATGTCTGCAAGAATAATATGCCAATAATCAGGCTTCCCAGCCACCAAAGGCGGTGGGTTACAGCAACAGCAATGCGTCCTCCGTCCAGAGGATCGCAAGGAATCAGATTAAATAAATTTAAAAGACAAGCGGTATACGAAAGCACCAGCATTAGTAAACTGTCCGTCCATAAGTAGAATACCAGACAGAGCAATGCACTCAGCGTCCCCATCGCAGGTCCGCCGATGGCTACATTGGCTTCCATCTTGGCATTTAACGGCAGTTTCTTAATACGTATAACAGCACCAAGAAAAGGTACAAAAATAGGACGTGAAACAGGCAGACCAACAACCTTAGATGCCACCAAATGCCCCCATTCATGCAAAAGCAGCAGGATTACAAACCCAACAGCAAATTTTAGTCCAAAAGCCATCGCATATACCAGAATGGAAATGATCATCGATACCGCCATCGCTACTGTAGACCCCATCTTCAGCATGGCAATAAAGCCCATCATACAAAGGGCTAACTTACTCAGCACCCGCCTGCCTAAACTGACAACCCGCCATGCCTTCATCCTTTCCCCTCCATACACAATAAGAAAAACGCTACGCGTCCTTTAAAACATAGAAAGTAAACCGAACCGCAGAGGCGCAGAGAACACTGAGAAAAAATAGATACGGTTAAAATCTCTGTGCTCTCTGTGAATCTCTGCGCCCTCTGTGTTCAACGTTCCCTTAAACTATATTTTCTAGGCTTACTAAAAAACGCCCCTCTACATGTGTATGCATGCGAGGGGCGTTTTATTGGTATTGGTATTTATTTCTTGCGGCTAATTACTTTCTTAGCAGCTGCAGCAATATCTTCTGCAGTTAAGTGGTATTTCTTTAAAAGAGCGCTGGGTATGCCGGACTCACCAAAGGTATCACATACACCGATGCGTTCCATAGGAACAGGACTGTTTTCTACCAGTACTTCCGCAACAGCACTGCCTAAGCCGCCAATGATGCTGTGTTCCTCGCAAGTGACAATAGCACCTGTATCAGCAGCGGCCTTTATGATCGCTTCCTTATCAATTGGTTTAATGGTATGGATATTCAGCACTCTGGCGCTGATACCTGCATCTTGTAATTGCTTGGCAGCTTCATTTGCGGCGCCAACCATAATACCAGTTGCAATAATAGTAACATCTTTACCATCTGCCAGCTGTACAGCCTTGCCATGCTCGAATGTATAATCAGCAGCAAATAAATCGGGGACTGCCATACGTCCCAGACGAATATAAACAGGGCCATCATATTCTGCTGCAAAAGTAATCGCTTTCCGTGTTTCTTCAGCATCTGCCGGTACAATCACTGTCATATTAGGAATACTGCGCATGAGAGAAATATCTTCAATGGCTTGATGGGAAGCTCCATCTTCACCAACGGTTAAACCAGCATGAGTAGCGGCAATCTTAACATTCAGTTTTGGATAACAAATCGAATTCCGGATTTGTTCAAAAGCCCGGCCAGCAGCAAACATGGCAAAAGTAGATACAAAAGGTATCTTTCCGCCGGCAGCCAGACCTGCTCCTACGCCCATTAGATTTTGTTCTGCAATTCCTACGTTAAAAAAACGCTGGGGAAATGCTTTTGCAAATACAGCTGTCTTGGTAGATTTGGATAAATCCGCATCCAGCACAACGATATTTTCATACTTTCCCCCAAGCTCTTTTAATATTTCTCCATATGCTTCACGAGTTGCTAAACCCATTCTCTACACCTCTCAATGGCTGATTCAAAATGTCGATTTGAACCTGCCTATTTTTTATTGTGCTTCTAATTCATTTAATTGGGACAGGAACAAGTCACATTGTTGACGGCTAGGAGCCTTGCCATGCCAATCAGCAATGTTTTCCATTTCACATACGCCCTTGCCTTTTATCGTTTGGGCAACAATCATCGTTGGTTTGCCTTTTATTGTTTTAGCAGTTTGAATCGCATCATAAATCGCCTGGATATCATGTCCATCAATTTGAATCACATGCCAGTTGAAAGCAGCCCATTTCTCTGGAATTGGCAATGGTGACAATACTTCGGATATGGGACCATCAATTTGCAGTCCATTAAAATCTACAAAAGCAGTCAAATTATCTAATTTGTAATGAGTGGCAAACATAGCAGCTTCCCACACCATACCTTCCTCCAGCTCGCCATCGCCCAGCACAGTATAAACGCGGCTTGCACTATTATCAAGACGAGCAGCCAGCGCCAATCCTGCAGCAGCACTCAAACCCTGTCCTAATGAACCGGTAGACATATCGATACCTGGCAGATTCTTCATGCTGGGATGCCCTTGCAGGCGGCTGTCAATCCTACGCAGTGTCAGCAATTCTTCCTTTGGGAAAAAGCCTTTCTCTGCCAATGTCGCATACAAAACAGGAGCTGCATGACCTTTGGACAAAACAAAACGATCTCTGGACGCTGCCTGAGGATCGTTAGGATTTACATTCATCTCAGCAAAATATAGTGTTGTGAGAATATCAGCCGCTGATAAGGAACCACCTGGATGACCCGATTGAGCCTCCGTAACCATTTGCACAATACTATAGCGAATGGACTGTGCATATTTTTCTAATTGGGATACTTGTTCTTGCGTCAGTTTTTCAGCCATATCTATGACCTCCTTAAAATCAAGCTTTATATTTTTACTTCTGTAAAACCTTCACCTAATACCTCGTGAGCAGTGGTCACAATCACAAAAGCTTTCGAATCAATATGATAAATGACTTCTTTTAACTGCGTCACTTCACTGGTACTTACCACACACAATAGCATCTCTCGAGGATCTCCCGTATAGCCGCCCTTGGCTTGGAGTACCGTTACGCCTCGATCCATTTCTTTAATAATGGCATCTGCTACTTGTTTTGGCTGACTGCTCATAACAAAAAAGGCCTTAGACGTACTAGGACCTTCCTGTACCAAATCAACAATCTGTCCTGTCACAAAAATCGAAATCAACGCATATAATGAAAGTTCAGCGCTTTTAAAGGCTAAACCGGCAAAGACGATTACAAAAAAATCAGCAGCCATCATGGCTTGCCCAACACGAATTTTCAGTAATTTATTCAAAATAACAGCTGCTAAGGCTGTTCCTGCAGTATTGCCTTTATAACGAAAGACAATTCCCATACCAATACCGCCTATGACACCGCCATATAAAGAATTGAGCAGCAAATCACCTGTCAGCACAGGTGTGTAAGGAGCCATCAGATCAATCGCGATAGAAAGCATCGCGGCACCAAACAGGGTATTAATACCATAACGCGCGCCCATGACCTTAAGGCCAATGATAAATAAAGGAATATTAAATGCCAGCATAATAATCCCTACCGGCCAATTCAATAAATGATGCAGCACCGTCGCTAAACCGCTGACACCACCTGCTGCCACTTTATTGGGTATTAAAAACATGTTGAGGCTAACCGCTGTAATAGCAGCTCCTACTGCAATTCCCAGGTAATCACGCCATATTATTTTTTTCATGATTTGCCTTCCCCCACTTTCTTTGAGAAATGAGTTCCAACGCTAATTCTGCATTTTGAAATGCTTTATCCCTAAGATATGTACTTTGCTCAACTTTGGATTGTTTTGCCCCTTTGCTTGTCGACCATAGCTGGCGCACTTTTTCTACCAAACTTTGGGCATCAAGATTTTGTAAATCTCCAGCATGACATTCTCCCAAAGACTCTAAAAAACGATCAATCTTAGGATCATAGGAAATCCCCACCATTGGCACATGCATCACTGCGGCAAAGATTAAAGCATGGAGGCGAATGCCAATCAGCATATCAAAGTTTCCTACTAGGGACAATAATTCACTAGTGGTATACTCTTCCGTGAGTACAATAGCCTTGGATTTCGTACGAATGGCCATTCTTTTTGATACGGCACAATCCTCTGGCCATTGCATGGGCAAAAATACAATCTTTGCCCCAAATTCTTCTGACAATTGATTGGCCGCTTCCACCAGAACCTCTTTATAGTGCTTCCAATCCTTCCACTCCCGCACCGATATGCCAATAAGAGGTACATTGCCTTCTACTCCGGCATTGCGCAAAATCCTGCGGCCAATTTGCTTATCTACCTGATGCATTGCCAATACAGGGTCCGCAGTAACATGGATTGGCGGCTTTACTACTTCCAGCCGCTTTAACTCTGCAAGAGAGCCTTCGTCTCTGACAGTAATCAAATCCACCATATTACCAATATAGCGCATAGCACTTCTAGCCAATGTGCCACGCACCGGACCAATTCCCTGAGCATAGAGCATAACAGGAGTCCCCAGTTTTTTCGCGAACATCATAATGCTTAAGTAATAATATAAGCTGCGTTCACTAGTGACGTCCTGGAGCAGACTGCCGCCGCCGCTGATTAACAGCTGGCTTCGTGATAAAACTTTGATAATCTCAGGAAAGTTTAAACGATATACAGCCGCAACTCCGTGACGTCTGCAGGTATCTTCTGGGTTGCCGGAGATCACTGTAATTTTTATATCGGATGCAAGTTCAGTCAATACCTCGATCATGGCTGCCAGCATGGCTTCATCACCGGCATTGCCAAAACCATAGTATCCTGAAATAACAATCTCACTCATTCTTAACAGATCTCCTTCCTAGGACAACAGACAAGTAACAGAGCACTTGAACAGCAAGTACTGCTACTATACCTACACCAATCCCCGCTACCATGCCATCTATGCCGCGAACAAAAGACATGAGCACTGGAGTGCGCAAATGGGCAAAGGTTTCAACCAGGGAACCCTGAGCAATAGTTGCAGCTACGATCATTGCATAGTGTACCACACGAGGCCATTTCCGATACAGTGCCATAACTGCTAAGAAAAAAGCAGGATGCCCAATCATGAATTCTTTGCCTCGCGGTCTGGCATACATAACCCTTTCCAGAAAGGCCCGCATTTTTAGTTCTATATCTGGTACTGGCACACCTGCTGTATGACCAGATCTGCCAATGAATACCCAAGCACCAATTGCTGCCAGGGCAAATACAAATAAGGTTTTAATATACAAAGGATAATTCAGCAATTTTATAACCTGCTGCCAAATGTCTCTTTCATCCTCTTGCTCATTTTCAAATAAATTATACCGAGCTAAATAAATGATCGTAATAAGGAGCAGCGGAGCCACAAAGGTTATCTTTACACCACGGAAGATTTCCATTTCCAGAAAAAAACGTACATCCCCCAGTACAGCTGCCACATACATACCACCAACCATGGACAGCATGACGGTGATGATTAAGCCGCCGATCCCATCTTTTATAATACCAGTAAGGCGTCCCCGCCCTTCTATCGACAGCTTTTTCCAGCGGTCAAGCTGCCACGTCATAGCTAAAACAGGGAAAATAACAGCACTGCATAAGGCCACGGCCTGGCGCACTGCATTTCCGCTGCCTTTTAGCAGAGGAAATGCAAAAACCAGAGAGAGCAGCAGCAATAGTGCATATTGATAGCGTACAGAAAAAGGACGCACTAAGGTCAAAAATAATACTCCGGCAGCCACTGTTCCGATGGTAATTGCCACTAATAAGAAGACTTGAGGGAAATAGGGATGGAAAAGTCCTGCCTTACCGATGGTAAAACCACTGGCAATTAAACCATCTCTCACATTGGCGACATACTCCAAATTGGTTTCTAAAAGAGTTTTGCCCGGTTCGGCTTTATCATATTTTCGAAGCAAATTAATGCGTATATTGCGTTCTTGATCCGTTACAATCCAGCGCTGAACTGCTTCGGCTGATTTTAATTTAGGCTGTTCATCTTTAGGAATCACATACACACGAGCTGCCTTGTAATCATTGGCTATAGCCATGGGAACAAGCCCCTCTTGTTTAAAAAACTGTAATTGCAGAGGATGTTCAATCAAGCCTAATGTCAATTGTTTGCTTTTGACCTTCTCCAAAGTCAACGGTAATAAATCAGGATACCCCAAGGCTTCATCACCAACAAATATCAGCGCAGAAACATTTTCAATACCTGATAAGCGGGCAAATACACCTTCTACATTCTCTTTTTCCACTTTCGTATAATTGCTGGGCCGTGCTACTACATAAAATCCCTGACCTGACACATACTGCATTTCATCAGTGGGCAAGCCAAGATTCCATTTTACTACTTTTTCATAATTTGCTTTCACAGCTACAATCTGGCGCTGACTGTCAATGACTGTTACCCTCTCAGGGCTCAGCCTTTCGATCAGATCTTCTTTCACCTCAGCGAAAATTTTCGGATCACGTCCAACAACATAGACATCCTCCGCTTGAATACGGCCTGTTTCTACTAAGTTTCGCCAAACTGCATCATTCAGCATTCCAGTATAATGCTGCTGCAGCAATTGAGCCCCCGACAAAACAGCCACCTTGCCGCTTTTATTTAGTTTCTCCAGCGTGGTCTCATACACTGCCAGAGAAGTAATTCCAGCCTCTTTCATGCGCCGCATCACATGTTCGGCAGGAACCCCCTCAAGCTGAGCCAGTTCCACAACATCTTCATACTCCATAACCATCTCAATGGTTGTGCTGCTTTCTTCTATTTTATGGCGCTGCCAGACAATGGTTAACGCTGCCGCTAGACCGATGACGATGCACAGTAATAATATTTTATTATATTTAAAATCTCTCAAAACAATCTATCCCACCTTATCTATCAAGTACGGTCATATAAACAATATTGTAACCCCTAGTCGCAATACTTTATGCAACTTCATCATATTCTGGCAGAACACTCCAATATCCTGCTTTTTCAGGATAATTTTTATAAAAAACTGTACGTCATAAAATACTAAAACATAATCGAACCGCAGAGAACACAGAGAAAAGATAGGGTAAATAATAAAACTCAGCGCACTCTGCGTCTCTGCGGTTCAATCATCCTTTCGTTACTATGCATTATATGTAATTTGTTTACTATTACAAAAAAAATTGCCCTGATGAGGGCTCGTGCAGCATCAACCCTAATCGGCGTGATATTGTCGGGCTGTTTTAGAGTTGACGCTGTACTAATGTGGACGATTATCTAGATATAAAATGACTTTCCCGCTTTCCATTACAATGTCACGGACATTTACATGAAATGGAAATTTATTCAAATCCACTAAAGAGATCTCTGTTAAAAGAGCGCCTCCTAAATTACCAGTCATTCGATTATTCAGCAAAAATTGATCTGTAACGAATTTGATCTTTTGTCCGTCACCCACAATCTTTCCTTCTAGACTTACAGCCACATTGGCGAAGCCTCCAAGAGAAAAGCTGCTGCTGGCCTTTATTTTGTCAGATTGTATATCTACTACGGCATTTTTTATTCCTTTAACGGTTTGGTTTAAATACCGCGCCAGTTCATCTTGAGTCACTGTCCCCCGAATCTCCACATCACCAACGGACTGAAAGGCAACCAAGCGGCGAGTAATGAGCGCTCCCATATCTAACTGGGCATCTTTTAAAGTAATACTCATATCATCAAATACCAGTTTGTCTGCTTTTGCCTGCCGGGCACTGACGGTAATCGTATCAAATTTACCGCCCAGCATAAGGAAAGCCGGGCGTTTGGTCAACGTAGCTGTCACTTGCTCACTACCTACCAAGCCCCTCATACCTTTGGCTACAATATCCGATAATATCATTGGCAGCAATACCTCACCGGCAACTGCCAGCAACAATATCACAATTACAAGACGCAAGCCTTTTGTCATAGGATACGCCTCCTTATTTTTGAGTTCAAAAGAACACTACACATTCTAATTCCCCTCTTGAGAGGGGTGCCGTAAGGCGGGGTGTGTTAACCGCAGAGAACGCTGAGAAACGTTTAAAAAACGCTTTGAAATATAACACTACTAATACAGTTGAGAGATTGCTTCACTACCGTTCGCAATGACATACTTTCACATGCCCCCTCAGTGTTCTCTGCGCTCTCTGCGGTTAAATCTTCATCCAATTTACTTCTTTCCTTGTTTTAAGTATGCCTCGATGAAGATACCAAGGTCTCCATCCATGGCAGCATGGACATTACCGGTTTCTGCGTTGGTGCGATGATCTTTTACCATATTGTAAGGATGAAATACATAAGAACGAATCTGGCTGCCCCACTCAATGGCCTGATAATCGCCGCCAAGCTCATTTTTTATATTTTCCTGTTTTTGGCGTTCTAATTCATATAATTTAGCCCGCAGCATTTTCATACATTGTTCCCGATTCTTGATCTGGGAACGCTGGGTCTGACACTGCACTACAACACCCGTTGGAATATGTGTCATGCGTACGGCGGAATCGGTCTTGTTGATATGCTGACCGCCTGCCCCGCTGGCACGATAGGTGTCTACACGAACATCAGCCATATTAATATCAATGTCTACATTATCATCAATTTCAGGCATAACATCCACAGCAGCAAAGGAAGTGTGACGACGACCGCTGGCATCAAATGGAGAAATACGTACTAATCGATGTACCCCTTTTTCTGATTTTAAATAGCCATAAGCATTTACACCAGAAACTAAAATCGTAGCACTTTTCACTCCAGCTTCGTCACCCGCCAGAAAATCCATGGTCTCTACTTTATAACCGTTCTTCTCTGCCCAGCGCACATACATGCGCAGCAGCATTTGCGCCCAATCCTGAGCCTCCGTACCGCCAGCACCGGCATGGAGTGTTAGTATGGCATTGCTGCCATCATGTTCTCCTGACAGCATTAAAGCAACTTCCAATCGTTCAATATCCTTAGTCATCTTATCAACAGCTTCCAGGACTTCCGGATAGATGCTTTCATCCTTTTCTTCCATTCCCATTTGCCACAATAGACTTAAATCCTCATAGGCTGTGGATAGCTGCTCAAATTGGGCTACACTGTCTTTCAACACATTTAGCTCCTGGGCTACTTTTTGCGCTTTATCAGGATCATCCCAAAAGCCTGGCCCCCCCATTGTATCTTCTAATAAGGAAATGCGCTCTTCTTTGCCGGCAACGTCAAAGAGAAGCCCTCACTTCAACTAATTTCTGTTCAAAAGCAGCAATCTGTACTCGCAAATCTTCTAACAACAACTGTATCAACTCCAATAAAATAAATTTGAAGGACGCGAAGGAGACGTATTAACCGCAGAGGCGCAGAGGACGCAGAGAGGAATATTTACACCCTCCGGGTTCTTTCTCTGTGCTCTCTGTGCTCTCTGCGGTTCCGTTTCCTAGTCTCTCCGCCCTCTTTTTACCTTCATTCTTACTTATTAACACCGCAGCATTTTTTGTATTTCTGACCTGAACCGCATGGGCATAAGTCATTACGGCCAATTTGCTCTGCATTGACGATTGGCTGCTGCGCTTTTGGCTCTTTTGCCTCTTCTTCTCCATGGCTGGCATGAGCCTGCTGCAGGCGATCTTCAGGCGGAGCAACAATATTCACCCGATAAATATATTTCACAATCTCTTCCTGGATGATATCAATCAGCTGCTGGAACATGTCATAGGCTTCAATCTTATATTCAATCAATGGATCACGCTGACCGTAGGACCGAAGACTAATGCCTTCCCGCAGCATATCCATAGCATCCAAATGTTCCATCCATTTGGAATCGACCACTTTCAGCATAACAACCTTTTCCATCTCCCGCATATTATCAGAACCAAACAAGGCTTCCCGGGCATTATAAGAATCCGTTGCCACTTTAAGCAATTCTTCCTGCAGCTCTGTACGACTTAAATTGCCAAGTTCCTCTGCCTTCAACTGACCTTCTGGGGCAAATATATCTTCGCAGTATTCAACCAAACCTTGGGTATTCCAATCTTCTGGATATAATTTTTCGTCAGCAAACAGTTCCATACCCCGATTGATGAGTTTTTCAATCATATGGAAAATGTTTTCTTTCATATCTTCGCCTGTCAAAATCTGGCGGCGCTGTCCATAGATGACTTCCCGCTGCTGGTTCATTACATCATCATATTCTAATACATGCTTACGCATGTCAAAATTACGGCCTTCGACTTTCTTCTGAGCCTGTTCAATAGAGCGCGTAATTAGGCTGTGTTCAATGGGCTCATCTTCTTCCATGCCCAATTTATCCATGATGGTCGCAATATTATCGGAACCAAATAAGCGCATTAAATCATCTTCCAAGGATAAGAAGAAGTGAGAAGATCCAGGGTCTCCCTGACGACCGGCACGACCACGCAGCTGATTATCAATACGACGGCTTTCATGCCGTTCTGTACCAATAATATGAAGTCCCCCCAGCTCAGCCACACCTTCACCTAACACGATATCCGTACCGCGGCCTGCCATATTCGTAGCAATGGTCACAGCACCCGGCTGTCCGGCCTGGGCTATAATTTGGGCTTCCATTTCATGATACTTGGCATTTAGTACATTATGAGGCACGTCTTTCTTTTTTAACATATCGCTCAAATGTTCTGACTGCACAATGGAAGTCGTACCTACGAGTACCGGCTGTCCTTTTGCATGACGCTCTACAATGGAATTGACTACAGCTCTATATTTTGCTTTAGTTGTTTTATAAATTACATCCGGCAGATCGGTACGGCTTACCTCTTTATTCGTCGGAATCGTAATAACGTCCAGTTTGTAAATTTTCCGGAACTCTGCCTCTTCTGTTTTGGCAGTACCTGTCATACCGGACAATTTGTTATACATACGGAAATAATTCTGAAAGGTAATAGAAGCCAGGGTTTGACTTTCCCGTTCTACCTTTACCCCTTCTTTTGCCTCAATGGACTGATGCAGACCATCAGAGTAGCGGCGGCCGAACATTAAGCGTCCCGTAAATTCATCTACAATGACGACTTCTCCGTCTTTCACCACATAATCCCGATCCCGTTTCATTAATCCTTTCGCTTTTAGGGCCTGATTAAAATGGTGAGACATTTCAATATTGGCATGATCATATAGATTGGTGATTCCAAGCAGTTTTTCTGCTTTGGCGATACCACTTTCCGTTGGTGCTACGGTGCGTGTCTTCTCATCGACGGTATAGTCTTCACCTTCTTTTAGTTTCGGGGTAATTCTTGCTAAGACATGATATAACTCCGTTGATTTTTCCCCTGGTCCGGAAATAATGAGAGGTGTGCGCGCTTCATCTATTAGAATACTATCCACTTCATCCACAATAGCGTAATTCAATGGACGCTGCACCATTTGCTCTGCATAAATAACCATATTATCCCGCAGATAGTCAAAACCAAATTCATTATTCGTGCCATAGGTAATATCCGCATGATACGCCTGTTTACGATCAACAAAATCCAGGCCATGTACAATGAGTCCTACCGTCAGACCTAGAAAGCGATATACTTTCCCCATCCATTCACTATCACGTTTTGCTAAATAATCATTAACGGTAACAACGTGAACACCTTTACCAGTCAGAGCGTTCAGATATGTAGCTAAAGTACCTACGAGAGTTTTACCTTCCCCTGTACGCATCTCAGCAATATTGCCTTCATGGAGTGTAATACCGCCTAGCAGCTGAACATCAAAATGCCTCATACCCAATACACGGCGAGAAGCTTCCCGCACGACAGCAAAGGCCTCCGGCAAAATATCGTCCAATGTCTCGCCTTTTTCTAAACGACGTCTAAACTCACCGGTCTTAGCAGACAGTGAAATATCGCTTAATTTATGCATGGCAGGTTCAAATGTATTGACTTCTTCCACATATTTCATCATACGTTTTATTTCTTTTTCATTATCATCACCAAAGAGATTTTTTATAAACTTAAACAACTGGTATCAACTCCTTAAAAGTTAGCACATTCATTAAAAAACTTCTCTTAGTTTACAGTATATGCCTAATTCTAAATTTTATCAAAAGATAATACATAAGTCAAAGTAAATAAAGAAAGACTTGTCTCACAACAAGCAATAATCCTTATATGACAAAGAATATATAAAATACTATGAGGAAAAAACAAAGCATTTTGAAACGCGAAGATGCGAAGACTATAAAGATAACTATATTATCCCCTTCGCGTCCTTTGCATCTCTTCGTTCCCTTCGCGGTTTATTACTTTTTTTATAACTCTATAGATTTTTATTTATTTTCTCGGCTTACAAGAAATTTTTTAGGTATAGATTATTCATAAAATGGGAATACCTGAGAATATACAATCATTTTTTATTTTAAGGAGGAATTACCTTGCAGCTAAACTCGATTCATCTTATTGGACAAATTGCAGATTTAAAAGATACAGATTATAAGAATACCTTGGCAATCACAGTGTTAATTGATTTACTCATTGAGAAAAAAATCTTTACCCGAGAAGAATTTGCACATAAGGCCAGAGAACTGGATACGTCAAGTCTCAGCCAACTTGTATCCAATCGCCGTCTAGAACTTTTATCCAATCAAAAATAAAACATTTTGAACCATGACAGGCTAATGTTACTTTTCTTCATTACAAAAAGCCGCCACTCATGAACAATAATCGTTCATGAGTGGCGGCATTTTTTGTCTATTTAGTTAAAATCAGGTTCAATCAAACCATATTTTCCATCTTTACGGCGGTATACTACATTGACCTCTTCTGTTTCCGAATTGCTAAATACATAAAAATCATGATTGACAAGATTCATCTGTAAAATAGCCTCTTCAATATCCATCGGTTTAACAGCAAATCGTTTCGTCTTCACAACATGGAGTTCTTCTACCTCCGGAGCAGCAGTAGCAGCAACTAATTCCCCTTTAAAGGTACCGGCTTTCATGCGGCGAGAAATTTTGGTTTTATATTTTTCAATTTGTTTTTCAATTTTGTCTACAACTAGATCGATGGAAGTATACATATCAGCAGTGGCTTCTTCGCCTCTGAGAATCATACCATTAACCGGCACAGTCAATTCAATTATATGGCGACCTTTTTCTACAGCCAAAATAGCTGTAATCTCTCCTAGAGTATCAAAGTATTTCGTAATCTTACTAGTGCGTTTTACGACATACTCCTTTAGTGCTGGTGTAATCTCAATATTTTTGCCTCTTACTATGATTGCCATAATCGCCCATCTCCTTTCAGTGTCTTATAAGTATCATTCTCCATAGAGACACTAAAGTCCTTTATAAATTTCAACTATTTCGATAATTATATCTTCTCGTATAATAAGAAAAACGCTTCGCGTCCTTTAAAACATAGAAAGTAAACCGAACCGCAGAGGCGCAGAGAACACTGAGAAAAAATAGATAAGATTAAAAACCTCTGTGCGCTCTGCGAACTCTGTGTCCTCTGCGTTCAACGTTCCCTTAGACTTATAAATTCTGATTCTATCAAAAAAACCCGGCTACAATAGCCGGGTATATTTGCTCAAAATCTATTAAGCTTTAGCAACGTTAGCTGCTTGCGGTCCACGTGCGCCATCAACAATATCAAACTCAACTTGTTGACCTTCAGTTAAAGTTTTGAAGCCTTGATCTTGAATTGCTGAGAAATGTACGAATACATCGCCGCCATCTTCTCTTTCAAGGAAACCATAGCCTTTTTCAGAACTAAACCATTTTACTTTACCAATCATTATGAAACTCCTCCTAAAATAAACAATAAACTGAGGCCAACCACGTGACCACTATCTAAAGTATAACATTCCTGGATATGTGTGTCAAATCGCACAGCCTGGAATTTATAAGAAATCATCCTTTTTCTTACAATATTTTAGATAAAAAGGATTTAGTTCGCTCTTCTTTCGCATGAGAGAAAATCTCTTCTGGCGTACCTTCTTCCACAAGGCGTCCTTCATCCATAAAAAGAACCCGATCCCCAACTTCCCGGGCAAATCCCATTTCATGAGTAACAATCGCCATTGTCATTCCCTCATGAGCTAAGGATTTCATAACATCCAGCACTTCTTTAACCATTTCCGGATCAAGGGCAGAAGTGGGCTCATCAAACAGCATGATTTTCGGTTTCATAGCCAATGCCCTGGCTATCGCCACCCGCTGCTGCTGTCCGCCTGACAGCTGCTCCGGATAGGCATGTTCCTTATCAGCCAGTCCAACCTTTACAAGTAAATCCTGGGCAATTTTTACCGCCTCAGACTTTGGTGTTTTTCGCACAGTCATAGGCGCCAGGATGATATTTTCTAATACTGATTTATGAGGAAATAAATTAAAGCGCTGAAAAACCATCCCTACTTCTTCCCGCACTTTATTAATATTGGATTCATTCGTAAGAGGAATGCCATCCACTATAATTTCGCCCTCTGTTGGCTCTTCCAAATAATTAATGCAGCGGAGTAATGTACTCTTACCCGAACCACTGGGTCCAATGATAACGACAACTTCTTTCTCAGCAATATGTGCATTAATCCCTTTTAAAACATGGAGTTTGCCAAAATGTTTATGAACATTTTTAATGCTTATCATCGATTTTGTACCTCCGCTCCAAATAATCTACCAGACGTGAAATTGTGAAGGTCATAATCAAATAAATAAATGCTACAGATAACCATATTTCAAAAGACCCGTAGGTACGGGCAATAATTAACTGCCCTCTTCTCGTAAGCTCTTCAAAACCAATTACCGATACTAAAGAAGAATCTTTCATCATGGCAATAAATTCATTTCCTAAAGGCGGGATAATGCGCTTGAAAGCCTGGGGCAAGATAATATGGCGCATGGTCTGTCCCCAAGTCATACCAAGAGAACGTCCTGCTTCCATCTGCCCTTTGTCAATGGATTGAATTCCGCCGCGGAAAATCTCTGCAACGTAGGCACCGCTGTTAATACTGCAAGCAGTAATCGCAGCAATAAAAGGATCAATTCGCTGTCCTACAATAATGGGCAGTGCAAAATAAATAAGAAAAATCTGCACTAACAACGGTGTGCCGCGAATAAAATCCACATACACTGCAGCTAATGCTTTAATAATCCAAGTATTGGATAAACGTGCAATTCCAACAAACATTCCAATTAGCAAACCCAGACTCACACTGAATGCTGTAATTTGCACCGTTACCCCTGCACCGACTAGTAAAAGGGGAAAGGAACGCACAATTAAATCAAAATCAAAGTTCATAGTCTTCACCCTTAATTCAAAAAATATGTATGCATGTATAATAACGCAACACTATGATTATAAACACACAGGACAATGCTGTCAATCCTATTGAAACATGGATCTCTTTAAAATATGTTTTTTTAAGTCACTTAGAAATGAACAAAAAAACGTGAAACGCGAAGGCGCGAAGAGATGCAAAGAACACGAAGAGAAGTTGATCGCTGTCATTTTTATTTTCAAAGCAAAAAACAAAGAAGAACAACGATAATTGATATAATTGTAAGTTTCATTATAATCTTTAGGAGGGATCTTCTCATGTTGAAAAAAGGAACAAAAATAGCTGCAATATCTTTTTTTTGCACCTATCTCATGCTTGGCACCGCGTTGGCTGCTCCAGTTAAGAATTTGGAAACTGGAGATCTTAATGTAGACTTCATGATTCATAACAGTAGTGATAGTGGGAGTAATTTTAACTTTGACTATAAAATTACACATTCACTGACAGTTGGGTTCGAAAAAACGAATTGGCGTTCTGCCGGCTACAAGGCAAATGAAACCTATGCCCAATTTAATTTTGGTCCTAATTCGCGATTCATAGTTGGCAATGTGTCAATGGATTCTCATAACAAGTCCTTTTTTGGAGGAGCAACTAACGGTTTTCTCAATGAAGACTGGGATTACTATGTGTCCCAGGTCGTTGGCAGTCATTTCCGCGAATCACAGGTGGGATTAAGCTATAAGCTGACTGATGATTTAAAAACCAATTTTACATACCGGATTTCAAAGTTTAACGACAAAAAATGTGATGGTTTTTATTGGGGCTTATCCTATCGCTTTAATATAGGAGGCATTAACAAGGAAAATGATGAAGGTGATTCGGAATATAAGTTTCCTCTGGTATGGTAAGAAAAATGTAGAGGCAGCCTCAAATATTTGAGGCTGCCTCTACATTATTTTTATAGTTGTGGTTTTTTCCCAAACCATTTCACATAAATTTTTTCATATTCGCCGTTTTTCTTTAACTCGTCGATTGCCTTATTTACTTTTTCCACTAGCTCCGTGTTTTTCTTGGTTACAGCCATGCCATATTCTTCGGCGTTCAAGATATCGCCAACAATTTTGGCATTTTTCTCGCCACTTTTCGTTAAGTAATACTCATTCACTGGCAGATCATTCACTACTGCATCTACACCGCCAGCTTTTAGTTCCATATATGCTTCGGAATTGCTATTGTATTCCCGTACTTTTGCATCTTTTATTTTTCTAGCTTCTTCAGCACCTGTGGTGCCAATTTGTACAGCAATTCTTTTACCTTCTAAATCTTTAAAGCTAGCAATCGAATTATTATCCCCTTTAACTACAATGGACAAACCAGATTTATAATAAGGTTTGGAGAACGCTATTTTTTTACTGCGTTCTTCTGTAATACTCATACCGGAAACGATCATATCAATATTACCTGCTTCCAATGCAGGAATCAGACCATCAAAACCAATGTTTTGAATTTCTGCAGTGTAGCCCATTTGCTTTGCCACTGCTCTTGCCAAATCCATATCAAAGCCGACATATTCTTTATTGCCCTCTTCTTGAAACTCAAAAGGCGGGAATGTCATCTCTGCACCAATTTTAAGTACTTTAGCCTTGTCCGTATCTGCAGCCTTCTGACCACAGCCAACTAAACCCAAGGATAATACCAAAATTCCGACTACCATCAAACTCAGCATTTTTTTCGACAATCAAATAACCTCCCATAACAACTCTATTTGTTTACCTTCTACTATTTTACATCTTTTTTCTGAATCATCAAGCATTTTTTGTATTATCAAAATAATACACTTTAATAAATGTCCACTCTTAAAGTCACAAAAATAAAACCTTTTGAAACGCGAAGATGCGAAGAATAGGTCAAACATAGTAAAAAATCCCCTCTTGAGAGGGGTGGCACGCAGTGACGGGGTGTGTTCTTTTTGTCATTAAAAAGACACGGAAACGTTTAGTTCATAAACGCTCCCGTGTCTTTATGTATGATCAATTGGATTATGGCTTTTTGCCAAACCATTTTACGTAAATTTTTTCATATTCCCCGTTCTTCTTTAATTCTTCCAATGCTTTGTCAACTTGGGCAATCAGCTCTTTATTCTTACCTGAAGCTGCGATACCGTAATCTTCAGCAGTTAGAGGTTCACCAACCATTTTAGCATCATTACCGCCGGTTTTGGCAATATAATATTCATTAACCGGTTTATCATTTACAACGGCATCAACACCACCAGCTTTAAGCTCTAAAAAAGCTTCCGGAGCGCTGTTAAATTCACGAATCTGTGCATCCTTTACTTTTTTAGCTTCATCTGCGCCAGTCGTACCTAATTGAACAGCAATCTTTTTGCCTTCTAAATCTTTGAAAGACTGAATGCTTGTATTATCAGTTTTTACAACCATCGTCAAACCAGATTTATAATAAGGCTTAGAAAAGCTTACTTTCTTGGCTCGCTCCTCTGTAATCGTCATTCCTGAAATAGCCAAATCAATACTATTAGCCTCTAAACCAGGAATCAATCCATCAAATCCCATATTCTGAATCTGTACTTCGGCACCCATTTGCTTACCAATGGCTTTAATTAAATCAATGTCAAAACCTACATATTCTTTTGTACTCTCATCTTGAAACTCAAAAGGAGCAAAAGCCGCTTCCGATCCGACTTTCAAAACTTTGGCCGGTTTCGCTTCCTGCTTACCACAGCCTACCAATCCTAAAGACAAGATAAATATTCCAATTATGAACAAAGATAGTATTTTTCTAGACATTTTTTCTTTCCTCCCACTATTTGTTTGTAATCTTGTAATGTTCATAATTATACATACGCCTTGGATATTTAGTCAATACTTTTTTTATAGAATATAGCAAAAGGGACCCGGTTTTCACCCAGTCCCACAATGTATACATTATACTTTTATCAGCTTATATTCCTGGTTTTTTACCAAACCATTTTACGTATATTTTTTCATACTCGCCATTCTTTTTTAGCTCATCAAGAGCTTTATCTAACTTACCTGCCAGCTCAGTGTTCTTTTTGGCAACGGCAATCCCGTATTCCTCTGCTTGCAGAGGCTCGCCAACAGCTTTGGCATCTTTACTGCCTGATTGGGCAATATAATATTCATTAACAGGCTTATCATTCACAACGGCATCTACACCGCCGGCTTTTAATTCCATAAAGGCTTCAGGAGCATTATTAAACTCACGCACTTGTGCATCTTTAATCTTCTTTGCCTCTGCAGCACCAGTAGTACCAATCTGCACTGCAATCTTCTTGCCTTCTAAATCTTTAAAGTTCTTAATGGTATCATTGTCATTTTTCACTACGATGGTTAATCCAGCCTGATAATAAGGCTTGGTAAAATTCACTTTTTGCTTTCTAGCCTCTGTAATCGTCATACCGGAAGCTACTGCATCAATGCTATTCACTTCTAGACCAGGAATCAATCCATCAAAATTCATATTTTGAATTTGTACTTCATAACCCATTTGCTTACCTAAGGCTTTAATCAAATCCATATCAAATCCCACATATTCTTTTGATTTTTCATCTTGAAACTCAAATGGAGCAAAACCTGCATCCGTACCCACTTTTAATACTTTCGCAGTGGATGCTCCCTCTTTACTGCACCCAACCAAACCAAATGATGCAATCAGCACCACGATAATTAATAATGACATGATTTTCTTTGACATAGAATAACCCTCCTGCTTATATCCTCAATTTCTTTATAATTATACATTATTTATGCATATTTAGTCAATGCTTTAACAGGAGTATTTTAAATGCGTAAGAAGAAATTGAACCGCAGAGGCACAGAGGACACAGAGAACGTGGTAAAAAATAAAACATTTTGAACCGCAAAGACGCGAAGTACACAAAGGGATACCTATTTCAGATCTTTGCGGTTCATTGTTTTTTCACTTTTTATTTAGCTTAATAGCTCAATCTGTTTGACTTGACCAAGGCGGGTTAGGGTTTGGGGGTATTTATCCTGGAAAAAAGCATGATTCACATGAAGTTCTTTGTTCATGACAGAAGTCTCTCCGCCCACTGCTGCCCGCAATCGGCAGCTATAAATAATGGGGAAGTAATCCCGCAGAAACTTTCCCTCTGCCAGAGCCGTAAGAGCAATGACCTGGAAACCCAATTTTTCAGCAATAAAGAACACCGGCTCTAGTACATGATCACTGGAAGCTTGTCCAAAGGGATTATCCAGCACCACTGTGCGGCTGTGGCCTTTACTCTGCCTGCTGGGCTGACGCTTTTCCACTAAATAACTTTGAATCCCTAAAAACAGAGCCATGTTCTTACTCCACTTTTCTCCCCCCGACCAACTATTCGACGTGGCCCAATCCACAGGATAGTTGCTGATGCGGCTATCATTGGATACTTTTCGCACCCCTACTGTAAAGTTCTTATTGGGGCTAATCCGGGTAAAGAGATAAGAAGGGCTCAACCAGTTTTCAATATTCTTTCGTATCTTTTTGCTATCTTCCATGCCATCTTCCTGCTTGTAGCTATCTGCCGCCAATTGCTCGGTCATCCATTCCAAATGCTCCAGCAATTTTTCTTTAGCAGCTCCCTCTTCCCATACAGGTGTCTTTATTTCATAAATCGTTTTATAATGCTCTTCAACCTTTACCCCTGTCATCTTTTGAATCAGCCCCATCTCATCACAAATACTAATGAGATGCAAGTGAAGCTGATTAATAAAATGTTTAATATCTTCATTGTAAGCCTGCATATTTTGTTCGGCCACTCGATTGGCCCCTAGAATATGCTGTTTTAGCTCCCTCTCCCAAATCACTAATTGCTGATAGCTTTGCTTTTGCCGGATACCATTCAAGATACTTTGCCGCATTTTTTCATTTTGAAAGTTAGAATGATGACAAAACTTTTCAAAATTAAGTTTCGCCTGCTCCACGGTCCGCTTACTAGCTGCCAACTCGTCATAGGAGATTTCCATCCCTTCCAATAAAGCAGCTATCATCGCAATGCTCTTATAAGGAAAGGACTGAGCCTCTTCCCCCGTTAAGGGCGTAATGGGAATTGCTTCTACCAAAAATTCCAATTTCCCATTACTGGTTTCCATCTTGGTAATCAATTTCTGCCATTTTTCCATTTCCTGCTGCAAGTGTTGGTAACTGCCCTCTGCCATTGCCAATTCTTCCTCAATTCTGACCCAATTGCCGGACAACCGCTCCTTCATCACAGATAATAATTCGGAGAAGACATGAACCGGGGCAGCAAACTTCTCCTGGTAAAACCGTTCCCGCTCTTCTCTGCGGGTGCAGCAAGTCTTCCAAAAATTTGCCGCCTGCTCACTATGTTGGCGTTCTTGTTTCACCACAGGTTCTAACTGCCTTATATCCCTTTGCAGATTCTGAAGCTGTACATCGCCATCTGCTGGAAAAACGTCCTCGGCAGGCACATCCACCTGATATCCTTCAAGACGCCGATTGAACTTTTCCCATTCTTGCCGATAGGACTTGATTCGATTCTCAATAACCTCCCGACCTTGATTTAGATGAGCTAACTCTTCCTTTACCTTGAGACGCTTCGCCTTTAGGCTTTCTTCTGGCAAGAGGGGAGCAAGAGGAGAATAACTCTGCAATTCCCGGCGTAATTCTTCGCCGATTAACAGGCTCAGCGCCTCTTTGCGTGCAGCACTGCTGGTATCCAATTGCTCTTTTTGCGCCTGCAGCACTGTTTGCTCCTTCTGAAGTACTCGGGATACTTCCCTGCTTTTCCCAAGCTCTATCAGGCATTGGGCCAAGGCGGTTTCTTCCACCTGGCAGGTCCCTTCTATTTCTTCCCACTCAGTACCTTGCTCAATTTTACGATGCAGCGCAGCCGCTTTGCCATTTAAATCACCAATGGCTTCCTGGCAGACTTTCAAAGCCCTGCTGGCTTCTTGCTGTTCGCGCTGCACCAGCATAATATTGCGTTTCAACTTCTCTGCCTGCTCTTGTAAATCAGAATGATCTTGCTGACACTTTTCGTAGACCGCCTGAGGATAAGCAAGAAAAAATTCATCCAAATGCCGATAGAGATTCAAGACCTCCTGATAAGCTATTTCCTTACTCTCCCGCACCTCCTGACTTTCCTTGGCTTTTTGCGTGAAATACTCCTGCCATGCCCGAAAGGACACCTCTTCTAAAACCCCAGGCCAAAACTCAGGCCAAATAGTCGTCTGAGGATAGGTTCCTCGAGCTGCCGCCTGGGCTTCTGCCGTCGTCATAACAAAGACGGGAGAAGTGAGAATATTGCCAGCTTTCGATAACCGATTTGTCAATTCCTCCTTATCCCTTTCCTGAACAATCAACGACATGGGCCATAAGGGAAAATGGGCTAATAACTCTTCTCGCGTTCCATAGCCTTCTTTCATCAGCCGTTCTGTATAAGCAGTACCACTTTCTACGACACAATCGCAATTTCTAAGAAAGGACAGCAAATAAGCATCAAAAGTAAATTTTTCCTGCTCTCCATAGGCATCTACCAGTCTTAAATCACGGCGTTCCTGCTCTTTAGCCAAATCCAGTTCTTTACTGCGGCGATCCTTTAAAATACCAAGAGCAGCATTGATTTTACCTTGCTCAATATAAAGAGAATCAAGATTTCTCAAATTAGGAAGCTCACGAAGTTTATGGAGGACTTCCTGGTGTTTACGCTGATTCTCTTCCAGCTTATTTTCCAGATTCGCAACTTGCAGGCGAACCCTGCCCTCTTCCTCCCGCAACTGAGCAACCTCTAGTCCTTTCTGTTTTTCTTCCCTCTCTTTTTCCCCTAAGAGCAGCAGCTGATTCATCAAAGCCTGCTGCACATATTCCGCTTCTTTTTTCCAACGCAGCAGTTCCTCCCCGACTTGCTGCTCTTGCACATTGGCAAGAATCTGCTTGGCGATTTGCTCCTGCCGATGCCGTAACATTTCCAGCTTTGTCCGATGCCCTACCTGCACTTCCTTTAGACCTTGCCCCAGGCTCTCTTGCTCTTGTATCTTTTTAGCCTGCTTTCTCATCTCTTCCTTTAGCAGAGCCGCCTGCTGCTCCAAGGCAGTTAAAGCTTCCTGATGCAGCGCTTCCTTCTGATCATAAACGCTGCGCAGCTGGCAATGGACTAATTGGAGAGTTGCCATTAACTCCTCATCCTGCTGTCCGCTGGCCTGCAGCCGCAGGCTTTCTTCCTCTGCTTGTATTTGCGCCCATTTACTATCCCGATCTTGTTTATCCCGCAAATAAGCAAGGGTATGCTGTGCCTGTTCCAATTGATGAAGTTGCTCCCGGCTCTCTTGATATGCAAGCTTTTTCCCTTCATAATTGCCTAAAGCTTGCTGCTCTTTTAGTTTAAGCTCAGCAATGCGCAGGGATTCCGTTTGTTCCTGGAGTAATCGTTCTTCCAAAAGCAAGGTGTTTTTTTTGCTGACCAAATGGTCCAACCCTGCCGTAAGTTCTCCCTGCTTTTTCCTCGCTTCCTGATAAAACCGTTTCCCTTGCTGCTGCAGCGCAGCATGTCCTTCTTCTCGTATATGGGCAGACTCATATACCTTCATGATCGAATTGACTTGCTGCTCAATACTTCGATTTTCCTTAATTTGCTGTTTTAATTGCTTCGACTTCCTTAAATTCACGCGCTTTTCCTCAAACATCTGAATAAAGCTGGCCTTATCTTCGTGAGTAATAGCCAATAAAACCGTGGGAATGAGCAGTTTTTTCACTAAATCATTCGTGGTCTTACAGGCTTCAAAGAACTTGGCAACATCCCCTTCACCGCTATTAATCGTCGCCAAAGAAGCCCACTCATCATGAATCAGCTTAAAATCCTTCTCCAAATAAGTAGAATAATCCGTGATATCCGCAAATAGCTTGGCATGCAGCGAGCGGTCATTCATCTTTAAATAATAATCATGCATTTCCTCTGCTGTCGCCGGACGCCTGCGCCCCAAAGCATCCTGCACCGTAAAAGGAAGGTGAGTAATGGATTGCTTGTCCTCCGGCATATAGCGATAAGTATATTTATAGGAATGAAGTTCCTCATTTCTCAAGAATAAAGTAACAACGGTCAATCCATACACTCGTGGATGTTCCTGCAAAATCCATTCCACAGCAATATGGGCCGCCGACTGGGCAAGAGACAGCGTATCGCGGATTTTGCGTCCAGCCAAACTGGCATGAGGCATTACTGCTTGCAGCAAGGTCTGAACAAAAACCGTTTTACCACCGCCATTTTCCAATAAAACAGCACTATTATGACCATCAAATTGGAAGGTTTCATCATTATAGCGCTTTTGCCTGTTTTCATACACCACATTGGCAAAACGGATGCGGGCAATGGTCGGCATACTATTCCTCCCTCCTCTCATCATACTGATACATAAACTGCAAAATCCCTCGATTGTAATCCAGTTCCATAAAATACCGCTGGACAATGGTCTGCGTCTTTTCTGTCAGGGCATATTCCCCAGAGCCAATCTCAATCACGATATTTTCCTTGAACATAAACTGTAATACCTTATGCAGAAAACTGAGGCGGCTGACGGTATTCCCCTTCTGATTCGCTGCTGATTCTTTTAAATCATTAAGAGCATTCCATTTCTCCAAAATTCCTGGCCAATTATATTGCAGCTCCTGAGCACATTGCTGCAGCTCCTCTGGTGAATGCTGCCCTAAGGTTTCCATGCGAATATTCACTAAATCCAGCCATTCATTCATCGTAAGAAAGTCCCGTTGGGTACCTGCAGATTGATAGCTGTTATAAAATTCACCAATAAACACCAAGATGCAAAAATACATCATATATACATCCGCATTTACCGCATTGGCACCAATTTCTCGCCGAACTTGCTCATTTTTGATATGAAAAGGGGACAGCCCAGCCGTCGGCACCAAATACAAGACATCTCCTGCATGAACCAATATAGCATCTACATAGTGAACAAACTGTTCTAATAAGCTCTGCACATCCTCGTGCATGAGATAATATTCCACATCTTCCTCAGCAATAAATCCTTGGGCTGCCAGACGAGTATAGAGTTGAAAAGCCTTTACAATATCCTGCTGTTCATAATTCATCCATTTTTCCTCCGCCTCGTAAAGCACATATTCTGTAGTGTATACTGCTCTGTAATCTGCAAAAATTCCGGTTTTTCTCCAACTTCCAGGATGTCATCCCCCAACAGGGCTAACGCTTTATCCAAAACATGTTTGCCTTCCCCTGCACCCTTGACAACAGGACTCCGCTGATGGAGCAGCAGCCAAAAATCATAGAAAGAACGATGCTGCAAAAGCTCCCTTGGCAAACCTGCTGCCATATCCTTTAATTCCATAGAATCCTTGCCATCCATGACCTGAATCACTGCCTCCATAATGCGGCAAAAATTTTCTTCCTGCTGCAGAGTGTGCTGGCGATATTCTTCCTCTTCCATCTCAGGATAGGCTGCCGTTTCTTCTTCCTGGTCGTTTCGCTGCAGCCGCTGGGGAAATAAAAGGGCCAGTAAAGACCAACTGGTCTGCTGATGCAATCGGGTAAAGGGGTGTACCAATCCCTTTACCGCTTCCTCCGGCAGGGGCGAAGACACAATCCTGGATACAATCTCCTGATCAAAGTTAAAGCTTTGAATCCCCGCTGAGAAAAGCGCCTGCCTGGCCGCTTCCAGGGCTTTATTCTTCAGCTGCATCACATTATACAACAAGCCATGATGCAGCTGGTGTACCTCACCCAATTCAATCGACACCTGAGCAATCTGGAGGCGAACCTCCTCATCGACTTGTTCCTGGCTCTCAAATTGAAGTTTTGCTGTTGTTTCCTTAACAAAACTATACAGCTCACGAAACTCTTCATCTTCCCGGGTCAGCCGTTCATATACGTTTTCTATGGTCTTCGCATATTTCCCATAGGTATCATCGGAAATAATATTACGGGTTACCTCTAATCCCAAACGTTGAATATGGTCCCGCAGAGCTTGCACGGCAATGCGCATTTCATGAATTTCATGCAAGGCACTCGAGAACTCCCCCTTCTCTAGTTGCTTGCGAATCAAGAGCTGGGCAATGGAGATCCGAAACTCACTAAAATATTCTTTCGTCGCAAAGATGAGCTCTAACCCTGCTTCATCCAAGGTAAAATATTGCCGATTATTTTCCTGATCAAAAGCATCCGTCTTTAATAAGGAAAATTGAACAACCTCCTGAGTACCCGTCTCCCAATTGAAAAAAGCTTCATTATGACGCTTGCCCATCGGGTCCCGAAAGGTATCCATAATGGTTTCCGTGATTAAATCATAGTGGCTTCGCTGGGCACCAATCTGGGCCTGGGTGGCTTCATATAAATAATCAGCAAGTTCCTGGCGGCCTTTTTTCCCTTGCCGATGCAGCTTGCTTTCAAAGAAAAAGAGCAACGTCAATAACCCTAAACTAAACCAATCAATGTCAAAAGGCAGCGCAGCACTTTTTCGCTTGCCTTTTAGGGAAAATAAAGGCGTGAAAATAGCCAGCCGTCTAAAGCGTTCTCCAAAACCTTTCATCGTATCTTTTAAATACTCTTCCATTGAGCGGTCCTCCCGATATGCTGCAACTCCTGTATCGATAAGGCTTCCTGGGGATAGTAGCCCTGTTTGGCAAAAAGATTCTTGATTTTTTCCTGATCCGCAGCTAAAAAATTCTGCAAAAACTGTTCATAAGCTTTAGGATCCTTACGCTGATTTTCTTTTCCCTGATGAAACTCCTTGTCCAATAAAGCCTGGTAAAAAGGCAGAGCCAAAGAGGCCGGGCGACGTTGGTTCAATAAATGCCATATGGTAATGCCTTCAAAATCCAGGTCACCAAAATAATACAACGCATGCGAAGCGCCTTCCAGATGCAGTTGTTTCTCCAACTGGGTGATACTATTCAAAAAACCTTTGCCCGCACCATAGATCAGGGTAAGAAGATCCGTCTCGGGCAAAATGTCCGCCAGAGCATCATAGGTCGTCTTATTTTCCACAATTAAATGATAATATTGCGCATCTTGAATACGCCTGGGATTGAGTGCAAACATGAGCGGTTCAGCAAGCTCTACCATTTGCAGCATGTCATATATACCGACCTGCTGCAAAAAAGCACCACCGCCACCATCCCGAATCCATTTCTCATCTCCCATAATCTCATAGGAACGCTCCCACACTGAAGCCTCCATCTTTGGCAGACCAAAAGTCTTAAGATAAGAATCCAGCTGTTCCAGCCATACCTGCTCCCTATTCCATTGGGTTTCTGAGCCTTTAAAATAATGTTCTATATTGATGCCAGGATGCAAAGAAAGCTGACGTTTTCGTATTCTTTCAAAAAAGTCAGCCTGCATTTTCTGCTTATGGATGCGATAGCGAATCGGCAATGGCGGCTGGGCTTGATTCGTCCCCTGACTAAGAATCGGAACCACGACTCCATCTGCCATCAACCTCTTCATACTACTTGCAAAATCTCGATATTCGATTCCATTTGGAATTACATTCTCTATCTCCACAAGAGAAATCGTGCGGCGAGGATACTTCTGTAAAAACTGCAACACTAACTCCTCTGTTACTACTCTCATATCACTTCATCCTTTTTGATTCTCCATATACGGCTTTTCTGCTCTTAGTCTGCTCACTGAATGTCCATGGCAGCTACCAGCAACGTAATAAGAAATACACTTATATTATTACCGTAATTCAGTCATAATGCTACACATGTCGTTTTATTTCGATTGTACAAGAGTAAATTCCTGCTATAAAAAAAATTATCTTTTGTTAACCACTGCAAGAATTCTGGAAAATTCTAAAACCTTGTATAAATCTAAAGACTGGCGCTCTCATAAGCAGCCAGCCTTTTAGAAATTCTTAATTTTGCAGCTTACAAACTTCTTCGACAGTTAGACCCGTAATATCTGCGATATCTTCTATAGAACTGCCTTTGACCAACATGCGACGGGCAATCTTTATTTTTCCTTGTTCTATTCCTTGTTCTATTCCCTCAGCCCTTGCTCCTCGCAAACGGGACACTTCATCCCAAATCGCCTTTTCCCGTAGTTCCGATAACCGCACGGTTTCAGGATCGCTACTTAACAAGTTTAAAACTTTCGTTGCCTTCTTGATCTTGGCATCTTTTTCCTCTAACATGTCCAGCACCTCACAGCTACTTTGCAAGACTCAAAAGATTAATTTTATTTTCAGTTTGGAATAATCGATCATTTAATAAGTCAAATTTACTATTTAACGATGCAATGGAATCTTTCGTAGCAGTGGTATGCAGCAGCCCCTCAAATTTTGCATCAAGTTCATCCGTTCGATGTAAAAGCGCTTTTATCAGTTGAGTATTTTCGTCAAGCTGCCCGCCGATATTTAACACTCTATTTTCAAGGGTATCAAAATGACTTTCAAGAACGTCAAAGCGATTTTCAAAGCTATCCAGCCGTTTATTGATTTGAGCTTGTCCTTCTAATATTTGCTGTAAGATCTTTTCCACTTGCTATCCCTCCCGATCCTATCTTTGATTTTATTTTATCATTTTCATTCTACAGATACAATGACAGGTTTTACTTACTTTATACAACAAAAAACTCGGATGATTTCTCATCCAAAATCAATCTAATAAATAAAAGGCTAGCGCTCCTATAAGCACCAGCTCTCTTCTCCTTAACCTTGCTACTATCGGTCGAGTATGATACAGTAACAATAAGTAAAATATTTTTCAGCAAGGAGGTACCAACAATGAGTACCGCAAAACAAGATCTATACAAGCTGATTGACGCGTTACCTGATGGCGAAACTGAAGCTGCTAAACGCTTCCTGGAATTTTTGATTGAAAAAGCTGATCAAGTTTTCCTGCAAGCGTTAAATCATGTTCCTCTTGATGACGAACGACTTTCTGATAATGCACTAGCAGCTATTGCCGCAGCAAAAAAAGATATTAAAGCTGGTAATGTCAGACCACTGACCGATTTTATAAGAGATTTGGATTCATGAAGTAGTCATTACCAAAAGAGCTGAAAAAGATTTAGAAAAATTAGATGCATTTACCTGCAAACGAATTATTACCGAACTTTTAGAATTGGAAACTTCCTTAATTGGAAAGGATATAAAAAAACTTAGTGGCATACCTACTACTTGGCGGCTCAGAGTTGGCGATTATCAATGACAGTTCTTACTTACTTTATATAACAAAAAACTCGGATGATTTCTCATCCGAGTGCTGCGTACTTATGATCTTTGCGCTGTGAAGCATTCCCGGCAATAAACCGGTCTATCGTTACGAGGCTTAAACGGCACTTGTGTAGTAATACCACATCCAGCACAAACCACCTCATGCATTTCTCGTTGCGATGTTTGACGTTCGCCACCTTCGCGACTGCGTTTTTTCGCATCGCGGCACTCGCGACAACGTGCAGGCTCATTTTCAAATCCCTTTTCTGCGTAAAACTCCTGCTCTCCTGCTGTAAACACAAAATCTACGCCACAGTCCTTACATTTTAGAGTTTTGTCCTGAAAAGCCATTAAAGAAATCCCCTCACCTTATGAATTCTAAAGGACCACACTGCTTAGCTGACCTGGTCTTTGCCCCCACACCCGCCTGCTGGAAGGTTCGCTAATAAGAAATCAATCTCCTCACTACTGCCACTCTCGAATCTAGCTGACGTAGCTAATAACTCGGCAGGACTTACCCCTAAACCGCACCATGCTCAGAGCCACTTTGGACTCCTTATGTGGATCGTTTCGCCTGCGACTGGCCTCGACTTTCAACCACAGACCTAAGCAATAGGTTCTTAACCTATATTATAAGCTTAATAGAAGTAAATTGCAAGAAAAAAGATCACATAATGCTTTTCAGTAACAGTATAAAATCAATATCTGTGAATAAATCAAACCTACTCCTCTCACGCTTTTATTGACCGGATTCCATCCATCATTTGAACGAGTTTGATAATCTCCTGCGCACGTACTTCCCATGTGTGAAATTGTTCTGCTTTTTTTTGTCCAGCCTGAGCGATAGCATCAAGACGAGGTAAATCTGACAACAATGTATTGATTTTTTCTGGTAGTTCATTTTGTTGTATGATGGAATATGTAACAATTTCTTTATCCTCTACAAACTGCTCTTTCCAATACCCATTTGTATCCGTTAATGCCACTGCACCGTTAAGCATGGCAGAAAACACCCGTTCATGGGAGCCATGTGAGAAGAAACTTGTAAAATTAAGAACTATTTTCGCATCTTCCATAATTTGTAAACACTCAACAAAATCCACTGACTTATGAACATCAAAAGATTTGGTACAAGGCAGCTGATCCCAGCCATTACCATATAGGCTCACTTTGATCCCTGCATTCGCTAATTCGGTGAGCATTCTTGCACGCCACACATTTCTAACATAAATATCAACATGAACCACTACATCTAAAATTTGTCTAAAAAACTCTGGACTTAGCACATAGTTCTTCATTCTTAAAACCTGCTGTAAAGCATCGTACACTTGAATATTTTCTGCGCCTAACATCATTTCTGCGACATCATTCAATAAGGAGCTAAGAGGATGCTGAGTCCATGAAATATTTGGCTTACTATATGTACCGCAAAAGAAAACATCTTTGCTTCTGCTGACCATATCTTTACATTCACCAATCCCTTGGGCATACGACCCTGCATGAGGTAAAAAGGTGCTAAGGCCAACCTTGCCATAATGCTCCAAAATTTCTAAATGATTTTTATCTATACAAGTAATCAAAAAATTGTCCGGCATACCTATAGTGCTGATATCACGGAATTTAAGAAAAAGATACAATGGACTATCGACTAGGATTCCAATATAAGGAATCCCTATATCTCTTAGAAATTTTATCCCTTCATGTCCAAGACCCAGATCATGCCCATTTAAATTATAACCACATACAAAATCACACTCTTTACTAAAAGCATCCTGAACGACTTGGACATTATACTTATTTGATGCTAAATCAAGAATCAAGACTTCTCGTCCTAATGCGCGGAAAGCTGCTCCTAAATCATCAGTAAAATGACGCAACACATCATATTGAGAAGTACCTTTAAATAATAAAATTCTACCGTTCATCAATAAAACGCCTCTACTTGTATCATAGTATTTCCCAACTCACAGGTGTACCTCGCCGCACATCTTCTTTTGCTTTTCGACCAATGACTAAATCTAAATATTTCGTTGGCAGACCTGATCCTGGTCGAATGGCTCGTACATTGTGCTTAGTAAATAATTCTCCTGCCTGTATATCTTCTACTACATATAAGGATCTTCGATATTGTAAAGATGCTTGTTCTGCTTGACTCGGACCATAACTAACTTGTCCCAGTGCCTGATAAGCACGCTCGCTTTCTGTAACCAACGCTGCCATTTCGGCAGGTTCTAACGAAAAAGCGGAATCCACACCACCATCGGCCCTTGAAAGCGTAAAATGTTTTTCGATAACAGTAGCTCCCAATGCGATACTTGCAATCGCTGCACCAATCCCCATGGTATGATCTGACAAGCCCACCTGGCAGGAGAATAATTCCCGCATATGAGGAATCTTCATTAAGTTGGTATTGCTTGGAGTGGCGGGATAGGTACTAGTACACGTAAGCAAAATAAGATCCTGACATCCCCCTTGTCTAGCTGCCCGTACTGTCTCATCAATCTCTGCCACTGTTGCCATTCCCGTAGATATGATCATGGGCTTGCAGGTAGCAGCTACTTTTCGAATCAACTGCAAATCTGTCATTTCAAAAGAAGCTATTTTATAGCATGGTACTTCCAGAGACTCTAAAAAATCAACAGCACTTTCATCAAAAGGAGTACTAAACCCAATTATTCCTCGCTCACGGCAGCGATCAAAAATTGGCTTATGCCACTCCCAAGGTGTATAAGCTTCCTGATATAATTTGTAAAGAGAATTCCCCTTCCACAAGCTCTTAGCATCATCAATAAAAAATTCTTTATCATCTATATCAATAGTCATCGTATCTGCAGTATATGTCTGGAGCTTAAACGCCTGAACACCGCAATCTGCCGCCGCATCCACTATTGAAAGTGCCCGTTCCAGTGATTGATTATGGTTGCCAGACATTTCGGCTATCACAAATGGAGAATACTCTTTACCAATTTTAATTTTTGCAACTTGAATCATAAACAATGCTCCTTAATCCTTACGTAATATTGCGTCCTAAAACAAACGCCTCAGCCGCCTCAACTCCTATACAAGCTCCTCTCCAAAAGGCCAAATATTCTATTGCCCGAATAGATCGAGGATGTGGCCAATCGCGCATTTCAGATGCATATGCACTTAATGCTTCTTTCTTTAAATCTATAACACCAGATATATCCACAAACCAATTAGGTCCAAAATGAGATGATGGATTAGGAATCTGCCATTCTGTACTTGATGGAGTTTCAAAAAACAAGAGTTGTTTTACACAATACTGGGGCACAGGTCTACATGCTGTAACAACGGCGTCATAAATAACTCTATGATCAATATTGACATCGCCACCATAATGTGTATAGATAATATCCGGCATAAATTGGCTTATATATTTTTCAATTTCTTTTATTACATCAAGTCTTTCTATGCCGTCCATACGATTATCTGGAAAACTCCCTATTGTAAGTGATGATACTCCCAGTATTTCATTTGCCTTTCTTGCGCTTGCCGCTAATTCATTTAGTTCCATCTTTAATAATTCACGGTTTCGCTTTTGTTCACGACTAGTGAGACCTTCTGCCAAGATTACTACATTGACTATGTCCCCCTCTCGTACATGTTTAGCAATAGCTCCTCCGCATCCCAATACCTCGTCATCAGGATGGGCCGCTATCACTAATACTGATTTATTCATTTTAGTTCTCCTCGTATAATATGTTTTGTAGACAAAAATCAATGTGTTTACAAAGCATATTTTATTTTTGTCAATTTATTAATGGATACCTTAATGCTAAAATATTCTCATGGAATTGATAGCAAAGGTTACGTCTTTCTCTCCTTGCGGAGCTTTAGGCTATCGCTTAAAAAGCTTGACACCTGACTTATTCATCAAATACTGCTTACACAGATGTCGCGTCCTTTGATGAAAGCTTTCCAGTAAGATTACTTTCAAAAGTGAATGCTGACTATGCGAGGTTGCAGTCAGTGAATAAGATTGGGGTACCCCTTTGTAAATTCCTTATTTTTTAGCCAGAAAGGTGGTGAATCTTATAAGAAATTAGATTTTCTTTCTACTTTATTTGTTGGTATTGATGTAAGTTCTAAATCCAATGTCGTTTGTGCTCTTGATTTTTCTTCAACTAAACTTCTTACCTTTCGGTTTTCAATAATCACCCTAGTGCTTTGGATATAGCTCAGCGGTTTTATGACTTTCTTACTGCTAATCCTCAGTTTAAAACGGTTATTTTTGCTCTGGAATCCACTTCGATTTATAGCATTCATATTGCTAATTTTTTGTCTTCTCGTGAGCAACTTTTACCTTTTAAGCCTTATGTTTATTGCCTCAATCCCAAGATGATCGCCAATTACAGAAAGTCTTTCATTGCTATGGATAAAACTGATCCTCTTGATTCTTTTATCATCGCTGACTTTGCTAGAGTCGGTAGAATTGCTACTAAACCTTAGCGAGGTAGCCAATTTCTTGTTTTACAATGCTTAACCCGTCATCGGCTTCATCTTATGGAGTCTCTTACTCGTAAAAAAACCTACATGGCTTCCAATATGTTTCTTAAATTTAGTGAGTTTACCGTTCTTGACGATGAGGAGCGTCCCTTTTCCACGAATTATGGGGCTACAGCGTCTTGTGTTTTAGCTGAATTTCTTAGCATCGAGGAGATTGTGGCTATGCCCATTGAGTTCCTGATTGCTTTCCTTTGTCAAAAAGGGAAAAATTGTTTTTCAAATCCTGACCATATTGCTGCTCTTTGGAAAGCAGCAGCTAGAAATTCCTATCGCCTGGATCAGTGTCTGTATGAACCCTTAACCATTTCTCTAGCCTCTTCTTTTAATTTCCGCTTATGAAGCCGAAATTAAATCCATTGATAAGGCGATTGAAAAAACGATAAAAGGTCTTAATTCTACGACTATCAATGCCTTTTATCCGTTCTGGGGATTGGACCCGTTTTCGCTGACGGCATCCTTTCTGAAATTGATAGTGTTTCTACTTCCCAAGATGCGGTTGCTAAGTATGCTGGTCTTGTTTGGCGGCAAAACCAATCGGGCAACTTTAAAGCCGATGATACCAAACTATCTAATTCAGGCAATCGATATCTTCGCTATTATCTGATGAAAGCTGCCAATAGCGTAAGACATCACATCCCAGAATATGAAACCTTTTATCACAAGAAATTTGATGAGGTAAAAACTCATCAAAACAAACGAGCACTCGACTTACATCTCGTAAACTCATTCGCATGATTTTTGGTTGCTGGACAATCTCAGGTTCACTCGGCAAATCGAGTAAACCAAATTTCAAAATTTACATTTTTATCCTTTTTCTTTTGAGCTAAGAGGAAGGCTTATTTCTTATACCCTTTTTTAAAGAAATCTTTTTATTTTCCATTTTTTAGGATCTTAACATATTGCCAGATTGCTTTTTTTTAATTTTTACATCTGCCACTAAATATCCATTCTTAAGTGACACTCTTTCGAATTCCAATCTCATATTTTTTGTTTCAAAATAAGCTTTTGGATATCCTTCAGCATCAAGCATACGAATGTAATCATAAACTTGCTCAATTTCAGTTAAATTTTCCATATTGCTTTCCCCTGGCTTACGTCGAGGAAAAAATACACTTTCACCGTCTTGTGGAGATGGAAATGGCTTATTGTCTATAATATGTATTATCATTTTCTCAATAATGGGCTTTGATCTCAAAAATATTTCTTCTGCTGTTCCATATAGAGATAATGGCATTTTCATATAGACTGGTCCTGAATCAATTCCCATTTCACACTTTAACGCAGTTATTTGGGTTTCATATATTCCTCGTGCAATTAAGTTTTGTAAGGGACTACCACCTCTACCGAATGGAACATCAGTCATATGAAAGATAACACATTGAAAATTCATAAAGATATTTTCTGGAATCAGATAAGACCAATGTGGAAAAAAGATATAGTTAGGGTCAATTATATCCAAATTATCAAAAGTTAGATCCTCTTTTTTATCTATTAAAATAAATTCGAAGTCATTATAGATTTCTTTTAAATTGCCTGAAATGTCATTGTACAGGATATTACTACTGGCAATCACGCACCTCATATGTACTACTCTCCCGTATTATAAAATATCTCACTAAAGACTCTCCTTTTATGCTGTTTCCACTCTTCTTTCAACATTTCAAACAACACAACATCTTGATAGGAGTGACTTTTATATACATGCTGACGTACACTACTTTCTTTAAAGCCAAGTCTTTGGAATAGCTTTATACTAGGTATATTAAATCCTAGAACTTCTCCACACAGTTTTTCTATGCCAAGGATTTCAAATGAATATTCAAGTGATAAAAACCCCAATACTGTCCCCATTCCTCTTGGCAAACTTGTTTCTCCCAAGTAGAATCCCCAGTTACATACTTGATTAGAAATATCAAAATCTGTGAAATATGTCATGCCAACAGAAACGGATTGTTTTTCAAATATCAAATGAAGATTGCAATTATCTTCTTTTATTTTATTAAACCATTTATAATGTTCCTCTAAAGTAATCATATGATCGGAAAACATATTATTGCGAATATGATCAGAATTTCGCCACTTTAAAACCCCTTTCAAATCATTTTCTGTTATTTTTCTTAATGAAAAATCTGCCTTGTTAAACATATTGATCTCCCATCAAAGCTTGTAATACCTCTTGCTGTTTTGCAAAGGAATTACCCATAATATCAGAAGCTTGAATACTCATATTTTGTACTACTATTTTATTGTTCAAGAGATACTGAATACTATTTTGTATATCTTTATTTGTAACGTTCTTATACCAACCAAGATTTAATATAGCATGCTTTTTTTCCACAGTATGAAGAAGTTCTCTTTGGTTTCCCGCAATGCAAACTGTAATTGCCGGCAGACCTAAAAAGCAGCGCTCCCAAGTTGTAGTACCTCCAGCGCCAATTGCTAAATCTGCTTCTGACATTAATTGCGCCATATTGTTAACTTGACAATGGCAAAAACAATTCCTAATTTCTCTGCAACTTTTTTTTATTTCATCCTTATAAATATTAGAAGACCCGATAACTACATTTGTGCAAATATTAGGGTTGTTTATAGCAACTATTGCTTCCAGTGCCTTTTTCGTTTCATTGGTCGCATCACTGCCGCCAAAAAATATTAGAATATTATGTATATCTCCGGTTCTTCTTTTAATACACCCGTTAAAATATTCTCTAATAAATTCCGGTCTAAGTAATACATACTCTGGTCCCAAAAACGTCTTACACTCGGAAGGTATTAATGAATCATAACGTGATTCCATTCCTATATATAAATTTTGATCTAAAATAACGTCGCAATCATGTTCCCTGTTGGCCAAATCATCAATAACCATAACTTGCTTACTATATGGTCGCATTGCGGTTTCCCACTCCCGTTCGATGCCATAATGATCAGCTATCAGCCAGTCAAATTTCTCGCATTTTTGTTTTAATATTTCTATTGTTTCTTGTGCATCAATTAAACTTTCCACCCTTGACCATGTCACATCTGCGTTATAACCGTTGTGATAAGGCATCCGCCAAACTGTATAACCTTTCTTCATGATAAAATCACACATATTGCCAGGCAGTTCACGGCACACGAATACAATCTTCGCGCCTTTCGCAGCTAAGGCATCGGCAAGTGTCAGACACCGCATAATGTGACCAGACCCAATTTTAACGGAAGCATCTGTTCTGATAATAATATGCACAGCATCCACCCTATTCTTTTGATGTAAGCCAACTACTTTCCATATATTTTTTGCTCAACATGACTATTGATCAAAAACCACCCTGGATTCTTTTGAAATAATTGTAATATATCCTCTAATGTAAATTTATGGTTTAGTGGATATAAATTTTCAATAATCCTTCTTATTAATTCGTAATCTTCAGGAGTATCAACTGTCCAACGATATTTGCTTTGATCTTCTATGTGCGAAATATTGGCCAGACGAAAGCGAGATGGGTTATTGTAAATAAAAGGCGTCACATGTTCTCGTTCAGGGACTGCTTGGGCTTCTTTAAAACTCTCATGCAAACAATGAAAACTAAAAACCTCAGTATCCATCCCCCTAGGGTAAGTTCGCTTTAAACTATTAGAAACATAATCATATTGATCTTTATTCTCAATATAGAAACCAATAATACTATTAATAACCCCCGGATCAATTACTGGGCAATCTGACGTGATGCGCACAATGGCATCTGCCCTATGCTCTATAGCTGCTCCATAATATCTGGCTAAAACATCTTCTTCCGAGCCGCGAAAATACGGCTGATTAAGCCGGTTGCATAAGTCAATAATCGGCTGGTCCGTATCATTGGTAGTTGTGGCAATCACAATCTCATCTGCTGATTCTATACGTCTAAGTCGTTCAATTTGATACTCTAATAAGGGTTTACCTAAAACAGCCTTTAGAACTTTCCCCGGAAGACGAGTTGACGTCATTCTTGCCTGTACGATAATTACAGTTTTCATGATAAAACCTCTTTTATCGTATGAATGACTTTATCCTGTTCTTCTTCTGTCATAGCTGAATACATGGGGATACTGATTGCAGTGAAATAATAGTATTCACTGACAGGGAAATCACCCCATTCAAAGCCCAAATGGCGATAATACGGCTGAGTATGTACAGGTATATAGTGTAGATTCACACCAATTCCTGCTTGGCGTAATTCTTCAAATACCTGTTTATGAGTTTTTGTTATTTTATCTTCTTCTAAGCAAATTACATATAAATGATATGCTGAATAGGTATCTGGATGCTGCCATGGCAATATGAGTGGCAAACCTTGTAATTCTTCATTATACTTTTTAGCTATAGCCTGCCGTCTTGCTACGAATTCATCCAAACGATCCATTTGGCTAAGTCCTAAAGCTGCCTGTATATCTGTCATCCTATAATTATAACCTAAATCAATCTGCTGATAATACCACGGTCCATGCACTTCCTCAGTCATCAATTCTGGATTTCTAGTGATACCATGACTACGAAATTGGATAAGTTTTTCATATAGCTTCGAATTATTTGTCAGCACCATACCACCTTCAGCAGTGGTAATAATTTTAACCGGATGAAAACTAAACACCGTCATATCTGAGTGGATACAAGAACCAACCTTTTGATCTTTATACCTACCACCGATAGCATGGGATGCATCTTCGATAACAAGAAAACCATACTCTTTTGCTAACTCAGAAATTCGATCCATTTCACAAGACTGTCCTGAAAAATGTACTGGAACAACTACTTTAGGTAGTTTGCCATCGGTTTTAGCTTTTACTAATTTTTGTTCCAACTTTTCCACGCTCATATTATAAGTACGAAAATCAATATCAACAAAATCAATAACGGCGCCACAGTAGCGACCACAATTAGCAGATGCAACAAAAGTGTTAGGCGATGTCCATAATATATCACCTTGCCCTAGACCAGCTGCCATGCAGGCAATATGTAATGCAGAAGTAGCACTGTTTACTGCTACAGCATATTGGACGCCACAATATTCAGCTGTTTTTTTTTCAAACTGCTCGATGGCTGGTCCTTGTGTCAACCAATCAGACTGTAATACATTAACGACAGCTTGAATATCAACTTGACTAATATCTTGTCTACCGTATGGTATCGTCTTCATGTTAAATCATCTCCTGCAACTCTTTTACAGTCAAAACCTGAGGGTTAGTACCTGAATTATATTCAAATCCTTCTTCCACACAATTTCCTTTTTCTCCTACAGCATTGGTACTGTAATCAATAGGTGTCGTAAAGGTAATAGATGGGCGAATTACATAATGATCTGCAAATTCCAAAGTCAAATGAGAATCATCGTTAGGGCACATAATCTCATGCAATTTCTCACCTGGACGAATACCAATCACTTTAATTGGAAAATTCGGTCCAATAGCCTCCGCTAAATCTGAGATACGGCTTGAAGGAATCTTAGGCACGAAAAGCTCCCCACCATACATCCTCTGGAAGGATTGTAGTACAAATTCAACCCCTTGAGGTAGCGTTATCCAAAACCGTGTCATGCGAAGATCGGTGACAGGCATTTCTTTTACGCCTTCTGCTATTAACTTTTTAAAGAAAGGAACAACTGAACCGCGAGAACCAACCACATTACCATAGCGAACAACTGCAAAACGAGTATTTTGTCCTCCCGCAATATTATTGCCGGCTACAAATAATTTATCGGAAACCAACTTTGTTGCTCCATAAAGATTGATGGGATTCGCCGCTTTATCTGTTGATAGAGCAATAACTTTTTCTACGCCATTATCAATCGCAGCCTTGATCACATTTTCTGCTCCGTTAATATTGGTCTTAATACACTCCATAGGATTATACTCAGCAGCCGGAACTTGTTTTAACGCTGCAGCATGAATCACATAATTCACACTTCGCATAGCCTGTTTCAGCCGTTCCGCGTCTCTTACATCACCTAAAAAATATCTCATGCAGGGTTCATTGAACTCCTGTTGCATCTCATATTGTTTCAATTCATCACGGGAAAAAACAATTAATCGTTTAGGGTTATATCTCTCCAATATAGTTTTGATACAACACTTACCAAAGGAACCTGTCCCTCCAGTGATAAGAATAGATTTATTGTTAAACATGGATTCACCTCGATTATTTCTTTATTTTTCTATATTACACAAGTTTCCTTGAACTTGAAATGGCCCCTCTTCATATGCCTGTTGAATACTCATTTCTTTGCGATTGGCTAGCATTTGCTTACTAATTCTTGCGCAACGTTCACGTACTATTTGCTGACTCTCATTTTCAATTGCAGTGACTTTTTCCAATGTAGCCTTTAGTTTTTCTTTAATATCTAAGTGACAGTTACTAATATCAAGCTCCTTTTGCAGATCGGAAATACCATCTATGATCATTTGTTTTTGTATGGTTAATTCATTAATCACATCTGATTTTTCCTCTTTAATCGCCACTAACTGCTTAGCCGATAAACGCAATAAATTATTACAATGTTTTATAAAATGTAATTCTTTTTCTTTATATTGCATTTTTAATCCTCCATCAAGGTGTAATAACTGCTTTATTTTTTAGAATGATGGTGTCCCAAGCTTCTTTTAATGTGCTTAATAAGTCAATTACTTCTTCAATTTTCTCATTGTCTTTAGACACATTAGCTTCAACCAAGCGTTGAAGCATATATAAATATAAATTGCGGAGATTCTGCGAAATTTCACCGGCATTCATGTTTAATGTGGTATTTAGTTCCCTAATAATATCCTGGGTTCTCATCAACATATTATGAGCCCCCTTTATGTCCTTGTGGTTAATACTATTTTGAGCACTACGCAAATTCTTCAATGCTCCTTCATAGAGCATAAGAATTAGCCTCCCTTGACTTGCTGTTCCTATCTGCGTACGCTTATAGTGATCATAAGGATTATTGACCATTGCACATTTTCCCCCTAAATTTTTCAATACACTGATGAAGCAGATCCTCTACCACCTTTAAACCACTAAGAACTTTCTCATAATAAATAGTGTAATCAGCGATGGCAGCATGGAAATCATCTTTTTCCGAATACCCCGCCGCATGAGTTCGAGACATTACATTATGAATATCACGGTGAGCAAATCGCTCTGCCACTTCTCGAATATATGGATCATTTTCAAATTTTATATATATTTTATTAATAGCCTTTAAGTGCTGCTGCATTTTTTTCGCCTGCCTAGCCTCACAAGCTTTCTCTAATTGTTTCAGACGTTTAATAGCATTTCTCGCCTCAAGAATGGTTTTGTTCGTGTCTCGTAAGCGCATCTCCAGTTTTTCCAATACAGGTTCCAAACTGGGTACTTCAAATGCATCTTGTGCTTCTTGAATGACTTTCTGTACATCCACTGCTTTCTGGCAATATTGGTGAAGAACCTCTTGTAAGGTCATAACAGTTGTACCTTGGATAAATGCTCCGCCTTCCGTAGCATTTATATACTCACGTTCAGGATATTTTTCAATCCAATTTTCAAAGAAAGTAAGGAATTGATAAAAAGAACGATCTGTAAGAATTTTTCCACCATCATTGGCTTTTATAGGAAAATATGCGTAATTTTCACCCCCAGAGTAAATATTCTTCTCATAATTTGTCCCAGAAGCATGAGAATGTCCATCTCGTGCATACGCCAAATCCTGTCCAACCAAGACAATGGGATTCGCCCCCATCTTATAAGCCGCTGTCATGGCATTATTGGCCACCGATCCTCCACTTTCAATCTTCCCCTTGGTTTCGATACTCTCGCCAAACCATCTCAATATGGTTACATCGCCTGATACAAAGATAGGTCCCTGGTGATTTTCAAGAATCAAGTGATTTGATTGTATTTCAGAGACTAACGCGGCTCCTCCCACTTTCACGCCTTTAAAATGCTCATAATTCAGTGGCTGAGGATCAATGCTAAAAATAAAATCTGGCTCAATTCCCCATTTTTCTAATGCCTTAAGGGCTGTACCCACCACAAAGATAGCAGCTTTTCCCTTTGCTTCTTTTAGTAAATGAATATTTTTATTTAAGGACGGTCCTGCTGACACAATAATAACCGGTATGCCTTCTAAACGATTAAATAGAGATGCTACACCAGGATGAGTGCAATAATCTGCAAGATTCAATAAAGCATTCGACTCAAATAATGAACCCATTTTAATCATAGTTGCCAGATTAAGTAGCTTGGCATTAACAATTTCTTTAATATATTTCGCAGAATGAGCATAAACATCAGCATATACAGTCTGATGCCCAACTAATCCAGTCATAACAATATCTTTATATTTAGCCGCATCATACACAAGAAAGAAATCAGCTTTAATTTGTGCAGCTGAATCGCTTGGAACAATATAAATTCGCTCAGAAGAGATAAGATGGCGTAAATCTCTGGCAACCATTGCTGCACAAAATAAATCACGATCAGGTTCAATGACAAATAAAGGATTTCTTTCATCTACGGTTTCTAGCAATGCCTCTACCAAGTAACCTAATGCAAATCCGAAAACTACAATCACCTTACCTGGATCACCAGAAACAGTATCTGCAATTTTCTTGGCTTCTTTTACTGGATCAACAGAGCTATGCAAAAAAACCCATTTATCATTTGATGATTTAACTCTTATAGTCGGTAACTCTACACGACTAATCATAATTTCAATTTGCCTTTGATTAGCTTTCGACTCAAATTTATCAATATTATAACGCTCTTTATAGGCAGCCCAATTTTTATCTTCCCATATATTTGGCATCTCTTTTATCACAATTTATATAACCCTTTCCTCATATCGTCCCTGCACGATCCCTAGCACTTCTTGAGAAGTAGAAATAGCAGGGATCAAATCATATTCTATGATATCCGTCAATAATGAAAAATCTTCATTTTCTGTCGTTTCCAGAATACTAGCAAAAATCTTACCAAAACGATCAAATAATACGGCTATAGATACCTCTTCATGTAGACTTTCAGAAAAATCTATTTTTAATAAAAATATTGCCGACTTCAATAATTTTTGATAGTAATTTAAACCTTCCATAACTTGAGTCAAACTTTCTATTGCTTGCGATTTATTCGCTCCATAAAATCCAACCGACAGCTCTTGGCAGCCTAGTTCAAGGTTATGCAAATAATCTTTCATGTTCATTAACACTGTACCTAATTCATCAAATTGTCTTTTATTTTCACTCACTAGTTCCATTTTGCGGTATCTCCTCTTTTATTAAGTAATAACCACCACCATTCCCTCTTCGCACTCCTACTCGTCTTATCTTAGCCAATTGAGACACTTGGCTTCGAATATAGGATGGTGTTACTTTTAATATTTCACCAATTTTTTGGGAATTCAGGGGCTTAGCATACGATGTTTCGTGTTGGATTAGCAGCTTGAGCAATTCTTCATGTAAATAATTACACATATGTTCCTCCAAAGTTGACACAACTAGACAGTAGTGAACATTTTTTATTATTTCAATGGCCAACTAAAAGTTGACCATTGAAATAATACCAATTATCAATTAGCTGCTACTACTTTTTGTCAAACTGGCAAGCAGTGCCGTAATATAACTTCCTTGCGATTGAAGTCCTTGCAAGGTTGTCTGCATACTTTGATATTTCGTATACAAAGTAGCTTGCTCTTGAGACAAACGATATTTCAAATCGGTAATTCGGTCATTATTATAACTTATATTTTTTGCCAGATATCCATTTGCTCCAATCGAACTATCAATTACACCACCATATTGAGTATAGCTGGTTAACAACGAGTTCATTTGCACAAAAATCCCTGCATTACTTCCTGTACTGTCATCATAGTCATAATCGGCGGTGATCTCCCCGGTAGGAGCATCAGCAAAGGTTATTTGCCCAGTAGTACGATCATAAGCAAACTGACGGGTAGTCACTGGCGTAGAACCATCTGTCGGAGATGGGTTGTAAGATTTAAGATCAGCAGCATCCACTAAGGTATAAACAACACCACCAACTTTAACAACAGGGTCACCTATGATGTCAGTACCGTGCTTCAGTGTGTATGTCTTCGTAATGCCATCACCTGTCCCAACAGCCTCAGCATCCACATTTACATTTGTATTACCAAAAAGTGATTCCACTGCACTAGGGTCAGATGCTAAAGCTGCACGAAGTTTGGTCTCATCCAACTCTAAATGTCCGCTCTGAATTTGGGCTAAGTCGTATACCCCTGCTGTGCCCGTGGTAATGCCAACTTGTGAAAGTTGCTGCATTGAAGATGATTGTGAAGATAACACCTTTGAGCTATAATCCCTTAGAGATTGTTCAATACTTCTTAGGGTTGAATCACCGAACAAATTTCCCACAGAAGCATCTGTCGATTCAGAATCGGCTTGTTCTGTTATCTTGCTAATAACAGCATCCATGGTAGCATTGTAAGCAGTAATAAAGTTTTTCACCTTTGTAACCATAGAATCAATATCATCTGTTATCGAAACAGTCGAAGTCCCTTCTCCCACAAGACTAAAAGTATTTCCTTGATATGTAATTTTATTATTCGTAGGAGTTACATCTACTCCATTTACCTTTACTTCAGCATTACTCCCCTTTACTTGGTTGCCTTGCACCAATCCGACTTGAGCTAAAAAATTTGAAGAGTCCGTGCCTCCTGAAGTAGAGGTTCCTAATGTTATTTCCTCATCACCAGCTATTTTAGACGTTAATGATATCTTATGGGTAGCAGAGTCGTAGAAAGCTGAAACTCCAGCTGTTGTAGAAGCATTGATTTTTTTGACAATAGACTCTACTGTATCCTTGCTCGAATCAACAGCAAAAAAAGTTCCATTAATTGAAAAATATCCCGATGTTATATCTGCGCCGAAAACATCACCCAATGTTCGTTTATCAACAGAATCAACCCCAGCAACTGCAACACCCGTTGTTAAGCCTGCAGCACTTAAAAAACCAGTAGTATCTTCTCCTAAAGTAATCTTTGCATCTGCCCCCACGGTATTCTGCGTAAGAGTAATCGTGCCGTCCTTTACAGTAGCTTTAACACCAGCTGCCGAAGCTGTAATTTTATTTGCTATCGTATTAATGGTATCTGTTGAAGTTACGGCAATGCTTTTTCCATTAATATAAAAGTTACCAGCCTTAATCGTAGACCCATCTATCTGTGTGTTAAGACTAGCAGTATCAAAAGCGCTTCCCCCTGTTAACGTTGCCTTAGTACCACTCGAATCTTTACCATCAGCAGCTACAATCTCCGAGCTTGTATTACTTGTAATCGTAGCCATTTTTTTTACTTCAATTTTATAACTTCCAGTAGTTCCACCATTTGTCGCACTGGCCGTCACCACATCTTCATCTGATGAAGTTGCCGTCCGCCCTGTGAAACTACTGGCATATGTTAGATCCTTTGCCGCATATTGCAAAGTTTTTAAAGCTGTTTTTATTGTTGTATAATCATTAATCTTCGATTGTAAAACCGCGTTCTTATTTTGCAAAAGAGTAATGGGTAAACTTTTTGCTGCAATTGTAGCACTGATCAAAGCATCAATATCCAGGCCACCAACCGTAGAGTTCAAATGCGTTTTACCAAGAGCAGAGGATGAAGTTGTAGACAACGTAAGGGTCGTCGAGGAAACAGAAGCCATATTCTCACCTTCTTTTTAAATCTTTTTGTCTAGTACCTTGAATTCTTGATCAACCATTCGTGCCATTTCCAGGATTTGCTTAGGGGGATATGTAGAAATCACCTGATGATTAGTCTTATCTACTACTTGAACAATAATACGATTTGTATCCTTGTAAATAGCAAATTGCACAGCATAATTTTCTTCCTTCGCTTTGTTATTTAATGCACCTACCGCCTCTTCCAGTTGGATTGAATCTACAGCTTCAACATTTTTTGTTTTACTGCTTCCAACATTATCAACTTTGCTCTCTAGAGTTTGCATCGTTCCAAATGAGTTAACCTGATCAATTTTCATAAGGCAACCCTTCCTTTATTGTTAAAAACCGACCGGCATATTAGCCGGCCGGTTTTAGTCATAATCTTTATAGTAGTTATTACTGTAATAATTTAAGAACTGATTGTGAAGATTGGTTAGCTTGTGCAAGCATTGCAGTACCGGATTGAATCAGTACTTGCTGTTTGCTGTAGTTAGCCATTTCTTTTGCCATATCAGTATCTTGTAGATTAGAACGTGCAGAGCTCAAGTTTTCAGATGCAACTTGTAAGTTATTTACTGTGTGTGTTAAACGATTTTGAACAGCACCCAAATCAGCACGAGTAGAAGAAACTTTGCTTAGAGCTCCATTAAGTGCAGAGATTGCAGCAGAAGCACCACTTGCAGTAGCAAGGTCAACACCACTAATACCCAAAGCATCTGCACCCATGCTAGCAATCTTTACTGAAATTGTTTGACCTGAATTAGCACCAATCTGGAAAACAAGACCAGAAGCTGAACCATCTACTAATTTTTTAGTATTAAATTCAGTAGTATCAGCAATACGTGTAACTTCCGCAATCAATTGAGTTATTTCTTTCTGTGTTTGCGCACGATCAGTATCAGTATTCGTATCATTTCTTGACTGAATAGCCAAGGTACGCATACGTTGAATGATAGCAGTTGTTTCGTTCAATGCACCTTCAGCAGTCTGAATCAAAGAGATAGCATTTTGTGAATTTTGAGCAGCTTGATCCAAACCATTAATTTGACCAGTCATTTTTTCACTGATAGCCAAACCGGAAGCATCATCAGCAGCTCTGTTGATTTTTTTACCTGAAGACAATTTTTCCAAAGAACTATTCATGCTGTTTTGGCTAGCTTGAAGGTTCCTCCAAGAATTTAAAGAAGCGATATTAGTATTAACTACACTCATTATAATTTCCTCCTTGAATTTTAATTGTGGCATCCTTGCCTAAATAATATGACCGCTGGCCAGCTAAGTCATTCAGTATTTTGTACTGTTATTATATATATCGTAACCTTTTCCTAGTATATTAAGGATAATTTTTGTCTAAATTCAATGTTTTTACATTAAATTTGATATGTTTTCTTTTTATTACTCATTTTATCAGCTTATATCTTCCTATTTTGCTATTTTTCATCTTTTTTAGGTATTTTTTTCAATAATGACAACATCTCAACATTCTGCACCGTCAGAGCAGCCTGGGCATTGGAATCTCTAACAGCCTCATATAATTCTTGTCGTAATATAGACACTTCACGAGGCGCTGTAATTCCTAAACGTATTTGATCGCCCTGTATGTCGACAATCGTTATTAAAATATCATCACCAATACGCAGCGTTTCATTTTTTTTACGGGTTAATATCAGCATGCTATTAACCCCCTACCATTTTTGCAGATAGAATCTTATATTGTGTCGTATATCTTTTATCTGCAAGTAGTGTTTGAATCCCAATACCAATACTTTGATTCAGTATAATAGGACCCATCAAATTTGCCGTAATATTTTCAGGAGTCGAGGCTACGTTTACTGTTACAAAAACGTCTAACTGTTCTTTTTCCCCTATTTGTCCTATTTCTGACTCCATTAGTTCAAAGTCATAGTCGGGCATAAACCAAAATGGATTGGTAATCACCAATCCAAAATGCTCATCTTCTAAACTTTGGAGTAACCAGAACTGAGTCTGATCCTGCAGCTCTGAAAACATAAAATCATGATAATTTTCCAAGCCGATTAATCCTTTGGGAAAGTGTATCTTCTTATCCATAATTTACCCTCCGGTTATGTTCTAATGTCAATTGATGGTTCGCGTTCCATATAAATATCCACCTTGCCCCAGGTAAAGTTATTGGTGATCGTCCCTTCTTTTACAGTGGCATCAATGCGAGCAGGAGTATAAGTTCCCTTAATGGTTCCTAATTTGGCAGAAATATCAGGTCCTACTGAAGGGGAAAGACCAATTACCACCTGCTTTTCACGAGGTTTACTGGCCGCAGCAATGATTTGTCCAATGGAACCACTATGAGGATCCTCCATTTGGTGCATTACAGAAACCCGCTTTTCAATTCCCTGGATACAAGCTTGTTTTGCCTCTTCGGCTAGAGAATTCCCGAAGGAATACACCCCTTGTAGTCCCATGCTATCAAAAGAGGCCCTAGAATCAATAAAGATTTCAGGAGGTTCAATTGTTAAATCGAGATTGACAGGTGTTGTCTTCATTTCAATATCCGGTGCGGTGATTTTCAAATTGATATTCGGTTGGGTAATATTGAGCCCTAGTTGCCCCGATACCTGATGAATCTTAATTTCAATTGGTCTCAAGGTTGTATTACCCTCCTTCATCTTATTCTCACTACAGATATATTCTCAATTATAAGTAATCAGCCAAGGACTTTGGCAATACATTAGCCCCAACTGACAGCAATGTATTATAAGCATTCTGGGCCAATTGCGATTCAATACTTGCCTTGGCAACATTGAAACCGTCATTATTAGTAGCATCCGTCGAAATGATCGTAGCATCTACTATCAAACGTTCCGATATCGTTTGATACGATTTTTGTCTTGCTCCAATTGTCGTCTGAGCAGATATAATATAATCCATATCTGCATCAATCGTTCCTAAATCGTTTGACAACGTATCTGCTGTGACACCATTTGCGCCCGTTTGAATATCTTCTAAATGCTGCTTAATCGTTAACAAATCTTGAAATATTTTAGGGACACCCGTTGCTGTATCGATTGCACCAAATACTTCTGATCCATCTAAATTAATTTTGTCACGAGATGTATTAATATCTCCTGGAACAATTTGCATCGTTATCGTTCCCTTAGTATCAGCTGCGCCACTTTGTCCATTATACGTTCCATTATACGTCACAACTCCAGTTGTCGCATCCCGGGTAAAAGGTTCAACACTATCACTTTGTCCACTAAAAACATAACGACCACCAACTTGAGAATTTCCAGATAGCACTAGTTCGTTTATCATCTGATCAATTTGCTTTGCAATGGCGTCATAAGAACTGGTCGGATTTGCCGAAATGGCACTAGACACTGCCGTCTTTATGTTCGTCATAGTCGTTACTATGGCTGATAAATTAGTATCGCTGGTTTTCATCCAAGAAATGGCATCATTTGCATTCTGGGTAAATAATTCATTTGCACTGGTGGCAGCTGTAAATTGAAGATTACGTGCTGCTCCCACTGGATTATCTGAAGGTCGATTGATATTTTTGGATGCGGCGATTTTTTCTTGTATATCGCTCATGCGTGATAAACTTGACTGATAACCTGATAAAAATTGGGTACTCATCATATTATTGGTAACGCGCATTCATATTTCACTCCTTTGCCGATTATAGCTCATTATCTTATATTAATCAGAGAATCCAGCATCGAATCCATAGTTGCCAGCATTTTGGCACACGCTCCATAGGCTTGCTGAAATTTAATCATATTTGACAATTCTTCATCCATGCTGACTCCTGATATCGATTCACGAGTTGTTGCTACTGAATCAAAAATAACCGTTTGATTGGTTGTCATATTTTTAGCTTGCTGCGTCTGGACCCCCACGCCACTAACCATAGAAGCATAAAAACTAGAAAGACTATTTACTCCTAAAGCAGCTGACGCTGTAGATGGATCATCAACTAGCCAATTTTTTAGCGCTGTCGCGTTAGTGCCATCGGCACTTCCTGCAGCGTCTGCACCAGCAGCAGCAATGAGATTGACACCATTGGTTTCATAAAACTTTTCATTGACCTTAAGAATACTAAGCCAGCTAGCTGGAGACGCCATTTTAGTAGGGTCCTCAGATGCATCGGTATAATCAACGCCTGTCACGCCAAAGAAATTATCTGCTGCTGTCAAATCTTTCGTTTGACCTTGTTTATGCTGGGTATTAAAATCTTGCAAAAGTGACTGGGCTAAGCTGTCCAAATCTGCTAAATAACCGTTAATTGTCGTATCCCTAAGATCCATCAAGCTAGCTATCGAGCCATTTTTAAAATTGACATTTACAGTACCATTGAGAGTTGTGACTTTGGTTGTATCGTAACCATAAGGATTATTTTTTCCATGCTCAACCGTTAAATCGGTAGCATGTTCTCCCTGCACTAAGGAAACTCCCCCGGAAATAATTACCGTATAAGAGCCATTTTTTTCTTCCGACACATTTACTTCTGTGAAGGAAGATAATTCATCAACTAATTTATCCCTTTGGTCACGCAAATCATTTGCGGTGGCACCAGTAGCCTCTTGGCTAACAATCTGCTTATTCAAAGCAGCAATCTGCTTCGATAAACTATTCACTTGAGAAATCTGCGTATCAATACGGCTTGATGCATCATTTGCCTGCGATATAAGATTGCTGCCGCTTGTCTGTAAGGTTTCCACCAATGCATTAGCGGCCTCACGAGCAGCGGTACGGGCACTGTCCTCACTGCCATTGCTAGCCAGTGTACCTAAAGCTGTATGAAACAGTTCAATTGCATTTTGAATGCCTGTATTTTTCGTATCATTAAAGACGTTCTCAACTTTCGCCAGGACATCCGATTGTGTCGACCAATAATTTTTCGTGGAATTTTTCTGCCAGTATTGCGTATCCACCAGAAAATCCCGTGCTCTGGTAATGGATGCTGTAGTGACTCCAGTACCAGCCATGGACATGCCATTTGCTGTGTAAATTTGCTGCGGGGTAGTAGTGACCAGATTCACCGTCTGCCGTGAATATCCAGTAGTACTGGCATTCGCTACATTATGTCCTGTGGTATTTTGGGAAAGCTGCTGCGCAGACATTCCCAGCGTCATTATATTTAAACCGCCAAAAGTAGATGCCATTCTTATTCTCCTATCTAAACAATTTTATTAAAAATGCTATGATTACTCCCAAAGCTATTGTTACCGCCATATTCCGGTACTGTACTCACTTTGAAAAGAACATTTCGCTTATGGTTTTCTAATTTTAGAAAGTTGTGCAATACGATGGAATTCGTTTCTTGTATTCTGCCCACTTCTTTGAGTAGCTGCCGCAACTCTTGGGATAAAGCAGTCCCTCGACTCTTTCTTGGTTCTTCTAATAAGGAAATCAATTGTTCGAAAGATGTGTGAGAAGAATCAATCATGCCTTGCAAAGCGATCCTGCGCTCTTCTAAGGATGCAATGACAGCAGCTATTTTTTCTTCTTGCTGCGCAATCATCTGTAAATCTGCAAGATTGCCTGCTGCTAGTACACGCAGCTTATCACCATTGGAAACCTTCAAGCTAGTATAAATCGCAACTAATTGTTCTAATATCTCGAATAACTCATCAACCAAATCATATTTTTCTTGATAAATCATAACCGTCAGCCTTTCTTTTTCATTATGCCTTACTGTCAAATAAGGACTTATTCGGGGGAGCAAAGGAAGCCTTTTCATTGGGATGATAGGTGGGGCCAACAGTGCTTTGGGCCAACAAATTGAGGCTATAGTTTACAATCAGCAATCCTTGTTCAACAAGTTGCTTATTTACGTTATTTGCCTCAGAGATTTTTAAAATAATAGTGGTAAGCTCTTGTTCAACAATTTTAACATTCCCTATCTCATCTTGATCAGCCAGTTCAACAAGTTGTGACAAAGTGATCTTCGCATCTGTAATACCATATATAGCTGCAAGCTCCTTAATAATACTTTTACGTATTTTGTCAAGCCTCGTTACTTCAAAGCATACATTTTCTTCCTGTTTCATAATCATTTCTAAACCTGGTACATTACTTTGTACCAGCACTTCGCGTTTTTGAAGGCTTAATTCGAATATCGCCTGGTACACGATGAGCATTTTCTCAAGAACAGCAGTAAGTCTTCCCCATGTATCTTTCACTATATTCTCCTTTACAGCAGATCATCTACAAGTATGCGTCCAATCATTTTATCCGCAATATCCTTAGAGTCTACCTGATACGTACCATCTTGAATTTTTTTTGACAACTCTTGTACCCGCTCTGGCCTTACATCAGACAGAGTAATCGCACGCTGCAGCACCTGACCAAATTCTTGTACTCCTGATGATAATATCACTTGATCTTTTCCTTTAGCAGGCTGTGTTTTCTCGGTCTTCGTATTTTTTCCCGCATTATTTTGTTCACTATATACCTTCATAACACTTTGAATTTGTTTGTTTGAAATAATCATCTTATTTCCACCTCACAATCTACACAAAAAAATCCTTCACTAATAGTATCGACAAAAATGGCCGGGACATTAATCCCTGCCATAAAGTTTTTTTATATTTTTGTTATTATTTCTTAAAATCATCCTTACTGTACATCCGTAATCCCTCACGCTGGCTGCCATAGTTTTCCTTATCCCGCCAGACTTCCTTGACTTGTTTTGTAAAGCTGCTGCCGCATTTTGTACAAATACGCCCTTCAAAAATAGGCACTCCGCACATATCACAAGGATAGCTGATCATACTGATGCCATCCACCAATAATCGTCCACTTTTTATCATACGCAATATGATTTTTTCCTTAACACCCGTCTCCTTATGAAGGGTTTCAACAGATGCTTTACCATGTTCACGCAAATATTCACCAATCTGATGCTCATATACTTCTTCTTTAGCATAACATTCCGGACACAGACCACTGGGATTTTCCATATACAATTTACCACATTCTGGACAATTCTTAATACCCATCATAGGCCTCCTATTTAAAAAGCGATTTAATCAGAAAATTGTGATTCTATTATAACAATAATTTCGAACGAATTCTATCAAATCTTAATTACTTTGTTCTATTTTATAATTTTTTAAATTTATCAGCAGGATTTTGTTGTTTTTTAGTCAAACATAGAATATAATTTGTATACTTTTAAAAATGAAAGGCAGTTTGCCGTGGTTATGTTAACGCTTATGCAAGGTCCTGAATTTTATTCTGGCGATGACACCTTCGATAGCGTCATCGCCAGTCTAATGCAGCTTATCCAACTTAAAAATGCAAATTTATATTTACACAGCCAGCAGGTAGCAAATTACGCCGTCAGCGTTGCTGCCAAAATGCGTCTTCCCCGAGAGGAAATTGAACGCATACGCCTGGCTGCTTTGCTGCACGATATTGGTCATCTTACCGTTCCGAATGCAGTCTTAGCAAAGGTTCCTTATCTTTCTACCCGTGAGATGACGGTATTTAAGAACCATTGTAATGCAGGCAGCGCCATGCTGGAGAATATTTCCCAATGTCAGGAGCACATTCCCTACATTCGTTATCATCATGAACGTTGGGATGGAAAAGGCTACCCAAAACGGTTAAAGGGAGTCAATATTCCTTTGGGAGCCCGTATCATTTCCGTAGTCAATTACTACGATCGCTTTATCAACCCATGCACAGAGCATTGGAAAAAAACCAAAGAAGAAGCCGTCCGTGAACTGCAGAATATGTCAGGTACGGCTTTTGATCCTGAGATTGTGAAGGCGTTTATTGAATCGTTGGGGTGAACACACCCCGTCGCTTCGCGCCACCCCTCTCGAGAGGGGATTTTTTGTTTCCCTCTTAAATTAAGAAAAATACTTTCAAACGAAGTTGGATCATCCTTTGCTCACCCTTCTTGAGATGATTACTTAATTCCCCTCTCGAGAGGAGTGACCACAGGCGGGGTGTGTCGTCGTTCCCTCTTATCTTGATCCGCTGGCAATCGCAAGTCCATGGACGGATGCTGCTCCGGATTTTTTTAAGACCTTGGCGCATTCATCAAGAGTAATGCCGGTGGTTATGATGTCATCTACCAACAATATATGTTTATCCTTCACTAATTCAGGGCGCGTAATAATAAACGCGCCCTTTATATTTTCTTTTCGCTTTGCCAGAGTCAGCTCCCATTGGGGAATGGTATGCCTGCCCCTTACTAATAGTTCTGGCATCCACTGTAATTTTTCTTTTTTTGACCATTCCTTAAAGATAACTTCTGTCTGATTGTAGCCCCTCTCTCGTAGACGATTGGCATGTAATGGTACAGGGATTACATACTCAATTGTTGAAAATATATGTGCCAGTTTACTGCTTGTTAATAGCCAATTGAGATGAGCTCCATATTTCTTTTGTTGACGAAATTTCATATCGTGAATAACCCGCTTTAGACCCCCTGTATATTCACATACCACGCGGCAGGAGTCTAATGATGTTAACCGATGCTCCAGAACATTGATTTCTCGAACCGCCAAAATAGCAGCTAAACAGGAAGAGCACCATGCCCCATGCTCCTGCACTAAGGTCTTGCAATAAGGACACTTTGGAGGATAAAGAATATTTAAAAAGGTCTTCCAATAGCTGCTAATCACACCAATGCAACCTCCTTATGCAATCACGAGGAAAGGTACGACGAACACACCCTGTCGCTACGCGCCACCCCTCTCTAGAGGGGATTTAGAAACTATCGCTAATCGATAGCATACGTTTAGTGTGTCACTTGTCTACTTTAAGAAGGTCACCAGGAACTATTCCCCTCTAGAGAGGGGTGCCCGCAGGCGGGGTGTGTCCATTATCTCCCTCAAGCATACAAATCCACATTTTAATAGCTTCTACTACACCTGCTAAATTTTTCTTTACATCGCTATCATGAAATCTTAAGAAATGAATTCCTAATGACTCCAGCATTTTTTGTCGTTGTATATCATAGGCAATCTTCTCATTATGGGTAACTCCATCTATCTCAATTGCTAGCATTAATTCATGGCAAAAGAAGTCAACAATATAATTTTGAATTGGTTTTTGGCGATGAAAGCTATAATTCATTATTTGTTTCCCCTTCAGTTGTTGCCAAAGCAATACTTCTGATAAAGTACTATTTTGACGAAGCTGTTTTGCTAGCTCCTTTAGTTTAGGATTGTATGAAATGATCTTTTCTTTAGACAAACATTTCATCCCCTTACACTCTTTACTTGCAAGAAACGACGAGTAATACGAACACACCCCGTCGCTTTGCGCCACCCCTCTCTAGAGGGGATTCTTAAAAACTATTCCCCTCTGGAGAGGGGTGCCCGCAGGCGGGGTGTGTCGTCATTCTCCCTCAGGCAACATTACAATTCTTCTCCCCGCAGGCGTTCTGCCAGGAGGGAATAGCGTCTTTTGGTGCGATCGTTGGATAGGGCGGTGTTGAGGGCGGCTTTGCTGCCTAGGAGGACCACTCTTTCTTTAGCTCTCGTTACAGCGGTATACAGCAAATTGCGCTGCAGCATAATGTGGTGTCCTGGAATCAGGGGCATGATGACTACAGGATATTCGCTGCCCTGGCTTTTGTGTACACTCATGGCATAGGCAAGATGCAGTTCATCAATCTCTCCCCGTTCATAGATCACATTCTGCTCTGGATAGCGAACGGCTACTCTGCCGTTTTGAATGCCTGTAATGAAGCCAATATCGCCGTTATATACCCCTTTGGTATAATTATTTTTCATCTGCATAATTTTATCGCCTTCCCGCAATACCTGATTGGCACCAGAGATCGATGCTTTTCCTTCTCTTTCTGGATTTAGTGCTTGCTGGAGCAGCTTATTTAAATTCTCCACACCGCATACCAATCGATGCATAGGAGCCAATACTTGTACATCATAGGAAACATTAAATCCTTCTTTGGGAAGCTGCTCATGGCACAAATCTACAATAGCATCGGCAACAGCATCGCTATCATTGATCTCAAGAAATTGAAAGTCCTTGCTGCTTTTAAAGTCAGGCAGCATTCCCCGATTAATCTGATGGGCATTCATAACGATCATACTCTCACCAGCCTGACGGAAAACCTCTGTCAAACGCACCACAGGCACAGTTGTTGAGCGGATAATGTCTTTTAGCACCGATCCGGGACCAACAGCAGGTAGCTGGTCTACATCACCTACTAAGATAACACGGCAGCCATCTGGTATCGCCTGAAGAAACGAATTCATGAGGGAAATATCCATCATGGAAACCTCATCAATGATGACTACTTCTGTATCTAACGGTTCATTCTCATTGCGCATGAACAAAGGTGCTCCCTCGACTCCCCCCGTGGATTCCAACAGCCGGTGAACGGTCATTGCTTCTCGGTCCGTAGCCTCACTTAAGCGTTTTGCAGCCCGCCCGGTAGGTGCTCCCAAAAGCAGCTTAAAACCCTGATTTTCTAAAACATCCAGCATACCCCGTACAACGGTAGTTTTACCTGTACCAGGTCCACCCGTTAAGACTAAAACACCATGCAGTAACGATGATAATACCGCTTCACGCTGAGCGTCTGCCAAAGTGATTCCTGATTGCTTCTCCCAGCTGTCAACAATAGCCGGTAAATCTTCATCAGGGGCTTGTTTGGCTCGATCTTTTAAACGCAATAATCGCTCCGCTACCCTTTTTTCTGCATAATATAAATGGCGGGGATAGATTAGAGTCATTCCATGAAAATCTTCTACACATAATCGGCTCTCCTGAATTAACAAGGATACATGCCTGGCTACATCTATGGGATCAACCAGCAGTAGCTTGGCAGCTTCCTGTACTAGAGTTTCTTCTGGTACGCAGCAATGGCCTGCTAGGGAAATTTGCAGCAGGGCAAAATCAATCCCTGCAGTGATCCTTTCCTCATGATTGCGTTCTAAGCCCAAAGACATGGCAATTTGATCTGCCGTACGAAAACCTATGCCTTGCACTTCTTGCGCTAATCGATAAGGGTTTTCTTGTAATACACTAATTGCCATAAATCCGTACTGGGTAAAAATCTTGCCTGCATAGGCGCCTGTTACTCCATTCATTTCTAAGAATAACATGACTTCATGCATTTCCGATTGCTGGGAGTAGGCATCATGAATCGCCTCTGCTTTCTTTTTGCCGATTCCTTCTATTTCTTGCAGGCGCTTGGGCTTTTCCTCGATGATTTTGAGCGTATCTAAGCCGAATTGCTTAACTAAACGTGCCGCCATGGCTGGACCAATCCCTTTAATAGCACCTGAAGCCAAGAAACGTTCGATGCCTTTCACACTGGCAGGTGCGACTTTTTTAAAGCTCGCTGCTTTAAATTGACGGCCAAAACGGGCATGCTCCGCCCACTCTCCTGTCAGCTCCAGCTGTTCACCCACTAAAGGCACCAGCATGTTGCCGACCACAGCGACAGTGCCATTCTCATTAGCTGGCTTAAGTTTAAACACAACAAAACCATTATCGGTATTATGAAATATTATATTTTCTACAGTACCTTCTAAATGTTCCACAGCATTACTCCACTTTAAAATAATCTCAATTCCTTTTTTATTCGCAGATTTCTGCCTAAATCCTGCCAAGGGAGGAAAATAACCAGATATTGTACGATATCGCACTAGACAGTCATTGAAATTCAGTGTATCTTAGAGGAATATACAAAAATAACTATAAAGGAGTTTTTACTATGACTACTTATAATACAGCTGGCGTATGTGCCAAAGAGATAGATTTCGAATTGAAAGATGGAATTGTAACCAATGTACGATTTAATGGCGGCTGTCCTGGAAATCTGCAGGCTATAAGTGTATTAGTAGAGGGCATGCCTGCTGAAGAGGTCATTAAGAAACTAAAAGGCATCACCTGCGGACAAAAGTCAACTTCCTGTACGGATCAATTGGTAAATGCAATATTGGAACAGATGAAGGAAAAGCAAGATAAAAAAGTTTGAAACGCGAAGATGCGAAGGCAACGAAATGCAAGAAAGGGTATGCCAGCCTATTCTTCGTGCATCTTCGTACCTTCGCGTCTTCGTGTTATTTTTTTATAAACAAATCCCCCCAGCATATCGAATCGATATGTTGGGGGGATTTCACGTTAAAATTTTGTTGCTATGGTCTTGGACAGTTCATTGATACTGGCAGTCAATTCTTCCAGCTTCCCTTCGATTCGCACTAGTAGGTAAAGGCTGATCACTATGGGAAATCCGAAATTGGCTGTGTAAGTTAATAGTTGATCCATGAAAATACCTCCTTGCGCTGACACATCCTGACCGTTATACCAATACTGCGGTATCCTTACTGTTGATGCGTGCTTCTACGATCTGGGACAAATCTCCGGTGCTGCTTTCAAAGACTTGTTTCGCGATAATGTCCTCCATTACCGTTGTCACTTCCGCCAGCGTCAAATTTTCTTTCGGATCTGCAATGCTTAGCGTGATTTCTTTGCCGCCTTCACTGCGAAAAACCATTTCCAATGTTTTTGCCATTGCCACTCACCTCCTTACTAAGTGATTCTTAAGATCACTTAAGCATTCACTAAATTGCCTTCGTCTTGTCTGCTAATGCCGATTACTGCATGGGTTTGCAAATCAGCAATTCCTTGGGCTACTGCATACACATCTGCATCTGCAGCACTTACCTTTACATTCTTATAGCTTCTTTGACGCTGCACTGGCTGCCCCTTGGCATTCACACCGTTGTCAATCGTGATGATCATTTTACTGGTTTGCGGTTCTTTGTTCACTGCCATTTCTCTCACCCCCTTTCACTGCTATACATTCCTGCACATAGAATCTTTAAACGGGCAAATCCTCGCTGCCTCAGATTATATACTGCTTGGGTGGTAACTCCCAGGGATGCTGCCACATTTGTCAATGTTTCCTGACCAATTACCGTTTTTAAAATAACTTGCCGCTGCTTATCAGGCAATGCTTCGATAGCACTTCTAAGTTCATGAGACAGCCATCTGTCTTCCACTTCTCCTGCTACATCCGTATTGTCAGGCAGGTAGGCAAAAGAATCGACTTCTTCCCCTTCCTGACCGCCTTCTAATTGCTCCTCCTGCCAATTTCGTCGTTCCTTTTTAAACAAATTCCAAATCGCAAATTTGACCTTACTCTTCACATATCCAGCAAAATGCACACCGCTGGTTTCGTCATAGGACTTCACAGCTTGAACCACCGCTAACCAGCCATGGGCTTCTGCCTCTTCAGTAATCGTTCGTAAATGGGCTTGATGTGCATACTTCTTGACCAGGCCGGTAAAGCAAGTACAAATTTCCTGAAAGGCGTCTCTGTCACCCATTTGCGCATTTCTAACCAACTGATGTAATTCCATTCATCTCACCTTATGGCGAGAAACCGGTTCCTCTTATATTAGCGCTGACTTCAATCTATCACTTTGATTACAAATAAACAAAAGCCGACCTGCATGTCACTTGACACACAAGTCGGCCTTAAAATAATTAGAAAAAATGCTTTGCAGTCTTATGAACCGCAGAGACGCAGAGAACACAGAGAAAAAATAGAGAGGGTTAGAAAATTCCTCTCTGCGCACTCTGTGCCTCTGCGGTTCAAATGATTTGTTTTTTTCTCTATTCTATTCTTCCGTTAGCTCCACCCAGGCATCGTACTTTTCAGCTAGAGCCGTTTGGGCTTTGCTGTATTCATCTGCCAATTGCTGACTGGCTTCTTGATCTTCGTGGCTGGCAGGATCGTTGAGACGGTACTCTAAGGTTTTAATCTCTAATTCCAACATGGCAATTTCACCTTCCAGCTTCTGCTGGTTCTTTAAACTCTTGTCTTGATCTGCCTTTCGCTGCCGCGGCCGCTCATTCTTTTTGACAATGGATTCCTGCTTGGTAATTGCCAGTTGGGCTGTAGCGGCTTCTTTCTGCTGGATTAACTTTTTCTCCCGATAGTAGCTGTAGTTACCGGCATATTCCTCTAATTTTCCATCTGCTAATTCCACCATACAGTTTGCTACTTTATCCAGAAAATAGCGATCATGAGAAACAGTCAAAAACGTACCGGGAAAGCTTAGGATCGCTTCCTCCACTGCTTCTTTTGCAGGTATATCCAAGTGGTTGGTCGGTTCATCCAAAATCAGGAAATTAGCTCCTGTCAGCATGAGCTTAAGCATTGCCAGCCTTGATTTCTCACCGCCGCTCAGTTCACCCACAATCTTAAAAACGTCATCTCCCCGGAATAAAAAAGCTCCCAGATAATGCCTTGCCCGCTCTTCACTAAAGCCATATTCATGCATGATTTCATCAACAATCCGATTTTTCCCATTCAATCCTTCATGTTCCTGAGAAAAATAACCAACCTTCACCCTGCTGCCAAGCTTCACTCTGCCGCTAACGGGCGTCAACTCACCTGTCAGCAGTTTCAATAGCGTAGTTTTGCCCGCCCCATTAGGCCCCACTAAAGCCACACCATCCCCCTTACGAATCAAAAGGGATATTTTTTCAAAAATCTTCCGATCTCCATAGGAAGCAGATGCCTCTTCCAGTTCTGCTACCCGCTCCGCACACTCACCAGGAGGATTAAAGCCAAAAAAGTCAAAACGGGCAATATTGGCAGGCAATACAATCCGCTCTAGGCGCTGCAGCTGTTTCTCCCGCCCTCTGGCTTGCTTGGACTTAATCCCAGCCTTATACATTCGAATGTATGCTTCTGTTTTGGCAATATGATCCTGCTGCTTGTCATAGGCATTTTCCAACGCTGCCATGTTTTCAGCTTTTTGCTGCATATAGGAAGTATAATTGCCTTTATAAGCCGTCAGGGATTTATTTTCTAGCTCAATCACCCGATTGACCACTTTATCTAAGAAATAACGATCATGAGAAATGATGAGCACGCCTCCTGGATACCCGATAAGGAAATCTTCCAGCCACTCCACCATTCCAATATCTAAATGATTCGTAGGTTCATCCAAAAATAAAAAATCAGGCTGACGAATTAAGGCTCTCGCCAAACAAATGCGAGTTTTTTGCCCGCCTGAAAAGGTCTCAATCCCCCTTGAGAAATCCTCCACAGTAAAGCCCAAGCCAAAAGCAACGCGGCGAATATTGTTCTCATATTCATAGCCCCCGCCCCGTTCGAATTTGTCTACTACTTTTGCATATTCTTTCATCAACCCATCTAGAGCATGATCCTCCTTTGCGGCTGCAATTGCCTGCTCTAATTCATGCATTTTATCCTGACAAGCCAATATATCAGCATAAGCAGAGCATAACTCTTCATACAGGGTTCCCTGATGCAAAGTAGAATCCTGCTGCACATAACCAATGTTCTCACCAACCGGTACTGCCACGCGCCCACCATCAATGGCTTCCAATCCTAGTAGGCAGCGCATGAGCGTCGTCTTGCCTGTTCCATTGGCACCAATTAACCCTATGGTATCCCCGCGATCTAACTCAAACGCCACATTGGTAAATAAGGTCTCAATACCAAATGCTTTATGTAAACCTTCCACTCGTAATATTCCCATTGATCCACCTCAAACAAACCCCGTAAGGCTGTACTTATTCTTATAACATTATACCCGGCACAGGTAGGACCTGCAAGGGATGAAGAAAGAAACGAGGCACAAAGGCAGAGAGAAAAAGAAAAACGATTGAAACACGAAGACGCAAAGACGCTTACGCGTACACGAAGGACACAAAGGAGGATTTTAAACGGGCTGATGAATAGCAAGCTCCATAACAAAAAAAGGGACACAGTGGGTACAGGAGTGTATTCCCTCTGTACCCACTGTGCCTCTGTGGTTAAAAAACGTTATTGCCCTACTCAATCGTACAAATTGCATCAGGACGACGTACTAGTAGAGCTGCTGTTTCTAATACTCTAAAAGTATGATTCATATTGGCTGCTCCCATATAGGAAGTAGTCATATCCTGACCAACTGCCAAGTTCACATTGTGACCGCCAGTAGCTAATACTACTGCTTTGTTGCCGCTAATCGTATTGGAGTAATACACTCCGCCAGTAATTAAGGCTTTCACCTGATCCAATTCCAGCATTCCAGTATTGCCGTATACCCGTACCATACGACCAAAGAGAAGAGGACTCACTACCATGGCATAAGGGCCATAATGTCCAGCCTCACTCAAAGCACTAACGGCTTTTACCGCATCAGCCAAAGCACTGCCTGGTTCATCCCAGTTGCTGATTTTTACAGTTTTGCGTCCCTGCACATTCAACAATCCGACCTGACCAAGTTCTTTATTGCCATTGAAAATCAAATTATCTTCCTGAACCGCTACATAATTCGCAGCTACTGCAGCAGTGCTCACATCAAGAGGCAATCCCATATGACGATCGGCTTCCACATCCCGCCACATGATTTTAAAATCTTTGTAGAGCATCGGTACACTCGTCGTCGCACGAGAACTAGGGGCTACGATAAAATCTTCCTGCTCTCCCACCATATCAATGCCAGTAGATGAAGTTCCGCTGAAAATCGAATATGGAATCGTATATACTCCAGGACCCATAGGCCCTAACACTTCAATCACTCTTCTGCCTACCAGCATACGACGGGCTGTATTCACAACTGCCTCATCAACCTTTGACCATTCAGTCTCCGTCAAGGGTGCCGAATCCCGATCTAAAATATCCATACTACCTCTCCTCCCTTTTCAACCTATTTTTTACCGAAAAGATTACCGATGGTTGCAACTTTTTCATCTGCATCGCTTGAAGATCCGCTTACTACGCGATCTTCTTGCGCCATAGTATGATCCTCGGCGAATTTTTCCCGCTGAATGACATCAATCCGGGCTAAGAGATGAGTAATCTCTGCGACATGCTCTTTTTCATCATCCCGAATATGCTCTAACAGCTCTCGAACTTCCTCATTATCGATCCTGTCAATGTGAGCCTGATACTGATTAATCGCTTCCAATTCTCCGATTAAATCTTCACGCAGCCAAATGATTACCTGCTCTAAGCCAGCATCTTTTCCACTTTCATCTTTGGTTTCCGTTTTGCTATAAGCCATAATTCATCAACTCCTTATTCAAAATTAACAATAGACCCTTCGCCACAATTCCCAAAAGCCGCATTGTAAGCCAAGGGTCTGTTTGATTATCCTTTCGACGTGCCCCATGATTTTCCTTGTATTCTTTTGTACTTTTATTAATATTCTTCATAGCTGCTTTCAATTACGCGACATTTTACCTCATCACACACCATGTCGCAAAAAGGGCAGCGTACAATGTTCTCATCATGAGAGCCAAACACCCCGCCGCACCGGGTGCATTTATAACTGCTTTCTCCATGATCAACCCGCTCATTTAACAATCGGATTCCCCCCTTATTCACTTCATATTATTAAAGTATGTGAAATAATAGGGCTGTCTATACAAAAAAACATTGCAGTAAAACTCTTGTTATTTCACCTAAATTTTGTTATTATAAAAATAAAAAATCGAACATACGTTCGATAATAAGGAGTTCCTATGTTAAAAAAATTACCTATTTTTAATCATATTGCTGCCATTCTTCCCCATTATACTTCGGAAGGTGACACTACTACTATTATTACGACAGACGGCAAACAAACCTCTACTGCTGCTTCCATTCGTACCGTCTTGCGACGTTTAGCCCATAGCCGCGCTATGGATCTTACAGCCTTAAGACAGCACACGCTCCTTGCCACCGGTCAAAGGATTTTGCAGCCGCTGCCCATTGCTCCCGGACTTGTCCTGTGTCCTATGAAAACAAGGATTCCCAAAGTAACAGGCGATACGAGTACGGGATATATTAATTATCATGCCGTAATGGGTGTGGCTGAAAAAAATTGTAGTTCATATCAAGCGGTCATAACACTAACTGGAAATACAGACATTCCTGTATATTGGACCTCAACTACGGTAAAAAAACATTTGCAATCTGCCAAACTAGCAATGTCTTGTACCGCCCAGTCCCCAGATTCTCATCCCGATCTCATGCCCATTGCTCAGAAACTGGTGGAGATTATCTATGATATTTTGGTGTTGAAACATGGGAAAGGGTGAAAAAGACGTTTAAACGCGAAGATGCGAAGAATAGTGAAGAACACGAAGGAATCTTTAACCACAGAGAACACAGAGAGCACTGAGAGGGATATGTAATATACTAACCAAAACTTCTTCTCTGTGCTCTCTGCGCCTCTGCGGTTCCGTCAGTCCTCATATCCTGTGTATCCCATCTTCACCTGGCTGCTCTTTTGAGCATGACGTCTTGGTAATCCTGGCGCAATAGGCCACATACGGCAACCATAAAATCATCGATGCTCATGCGATGCGCCAGGTCCATGACGTGAACTACACTGCCGCGGCACAGGGCAATGGCATCACTTACCGGTCTTATTTCCTCCGAAAACATTACCACTTTCATAATCGGAATATCTCCGACCAATCGTTCTAAAATCAGTGCAGTAAAATCATCCGAGCTCACATCTACCACGACAATGTCACAATCTACCTCTGCCCGTTCAATTTCATGGGCCAAATAACGCAGCAGATCTTCTACTCTGTAATCTAAATTTCTTACCACAATTAAAAAGCTGCAGCTTGGTACTGACACAAAACGAGGCTCCAACCACCATTTCCACAGATCGCGAATACAATACCACATTCCATACATAGCCAGGGACAACAAAATTACACTCGCTGTATAGGAAAAAAACAAAATATCCTACCCCCTTTATCATGGGATAGGATATGATATGCAAAATGCTATGAAAGGTGATTTACTCTAAGATTACAAGTTTATGCTTTATGGCATACAGCACAGCCTGGGTACGATCATTTACACTGATCTTGCGGAATATGTTCGTAAGATGATTTTTGACAGTCTTCTCACTTAAGAATAGACTCTTAGCAAGTTCCTGGTTACTCAGTCCCCGGCATACCCCTTGCAACACCTCGTATTCCCTATAGGTTAAGCCTTCTTCTCTACGGCTGATTGTCCTGACAACTTCACTGACCTTTTCTTTTTCCTTCTCCTGCTGAGTACGGCTAAACTCATTAAAGATTCGTTTTGCCAAGGTTGGATAAATATAGGATTCGCCCGCGTATACCGTACGAATGGCTGTAACTAACATACCCGGTTCAATATCCTTTAACAAATACCCGACAGCACCGGATTTTATGACTTCCATTACGTAGCTTTCATCATCATGCATAGTTAAAACAATGATTTTAATTGCTTTTTCCTGCTCATTAATTTTTTTTATAACATCCAAGCCATTCATACGGGGCATATTTATATCCAGCAAAAGGACATCCGGAGTTAAAGCAATGGCTTTTTCTACCGTTTCAGCCCCATCACAGGCTTCTCCAATTACTTGAAAATCATCTTCTAATTTCAGCACGTTTATGATCCCTTGCCGTAATAGGGCATGATCATCTGCAATCACTATCTTAATCGCCATAGCTACCGCCTACCTTTCAGTAATAAAATTCTCCAAAAATAGTAAAAATCCTGTTACAAGTAACAGGATTTTTTTGGAAATATCTTCTTTATTTTTTTAAGGCCTTTAATCTAGGCCCCATTAGGCGTTTATATGCTTCCACCCCCGGTTGATCAAAAGCATCAACATTCGCCAATTCACCTTCATAAGCAACAGACAATGCCAGCATATATAACAATTCTCCTAAATGATAGGCATTCAAAGAAGGCAATATCAACGTGGCATTAAAACGTTCGTCATTGATTAGCGCCTCTGCATTGGCCTCTCGTGCTACATCCAGAGCCTGGCTCAAATAGATAGAAGATATTTCAGAAAGCTTGGAGACTGCAGGGAAAACATCAGGAATCACAGCATCCTGCTCCCACTTAGTCACCTTAACAAACTGAACCACCTTATCTTTTTTACCATCCTGATGCTGCTGTGTCTGGGCATGCATATCCGTTGTTCCAACGGCTACAATGGGAGTCCGGCCATAAAATACTTCTGTTCCTTCACGGCTGGTACGTTTGCCTAAGGATTCAGCTAACAGCTGTACATACCATTCTGCAACTGATTTTAAATAATCCGCATAAGGCATAAACACTTCAATGTCCCGCCCGTATTTTTCGGCAGCAATAAACTTTAAAGCTGCATTTAATTTCGCCGGATTTTTGTATATATCAGAAGTTTGACAAGCCTGATCCATGGCTTGTGCGCCAGCTAAGAACGCGTCAATATCCATGCCAATGCAGGCAGCAGTGACTAAACCCACTTCCGAGAAAATACTAAATCTGCCGCCCACGCCATCTGGAACGCTAAAGGTGGGCCAGCCCTGCTCCTGGGCTAATTTTCCCAATAGAGTAGCCTTCTCACCTTTTGCAGGATCTGTTACCGCTACCACTTCAATATTCAGCAATGGTTCTTGTTGTTTTAAAGCATCATACATCACCATGAAAGTCGACATGGTATCTAGAGTGCCGCCGGATTTTGAAATCACCACTAAGACGACTTTATAGGAATTAGGCTGACCATGAACAGCTTTCAGACGGGCTTCTGCGATCAGATGCTCTACCATATCTGCAGTTCTTCTCGCATCAATGTTATTACCATTAAAGTATAGCTTCGGATAGCCATTGCGTTCCTTCACACTTTTCGCATTCCAAAACTCGCCACAATGAACATCAAATAAGACCTTATTCCCTAGGTAAGAGCCGCCAATACCAAAGGTCACTACAGCATCCGCTTTGTTTTGCAGAGAGCTGCCGAATTCCTTTAACCTGGTAATGGATGCCGGAGAGTTCAGATTACCTTCAGCCACATAAGGCAGTTGGGTAAATAACACTCTTTCCGGCGTGCCGTCTTTGGACAAATGTCCTCGAACTTCGCCTGTCGCCCGCATGGTTTCAACAGCCTTTTGTGCAGCAGCCAGCTTTTCTGCTAACTCTTCAACATCACCGGCAGTTACTTTACCAGCTCCATACAGGTTACCATAGTCAAAGGAAAAACCCGAGGCTAATGTTAGACAACTTTCTTCTTTACTGCTCATTAGACAACAACCTCCCTATATTTTTGTACACTTCCCATTTTTCTCTGCCACCAGCGGCCCCACCGTCTTGATCAAATATCGTAAAAAGTCCTCCCGCAAATCAGGGCGTTTCAGAGCAAATTCAATCGTCGCTTCCAAATATCCTTGCTTATCACCCACATCATAACGACGACCTTCAAAATGATAGGCATACACGGAATGCTGCTGAATTGCTAAGGTACGGATCGCATCCGTTAACTGTATCTCTCCGCCTTTTCCAGGAGGAGTATTCTCTAAGATACCAAAAATCTCAGGCTGGAGAATATAGCGTCCCATCACTGCCAAACGAGAAGGTGCCTCTGACATATCCGGCTTTTCTACAAGATCCACAGCCTGCCACACATTCTGCTTAATCTCCACAGGTTTTACAATTCCATAGTTACAAACCTTATCCAGAGGAACTTCCTGTGTCCCTAGAATCGTGCCGTAACAATCATCATAGACACTTATCATTTGTTTTAAACAAGGAACACTGGCATCAATAATATCATCACCTAACAGCACAGCAAAAGGCTCATTCCCTACAAACTGTTTGGCACATAACACGGCATGCCCTAATCCCTTTGCTTCCTTCTGCCTTACATAGTGAATCGTAACGTCAGCAATTTCCTCCACCAAGTTTAACAAATCGTACTTGCCCTGATCTTTAAGCAGCATCTCCAGCTCTACTGACCGATCGAAATGATCCTCAATGGAACGCTTATTTCGCCCTGTAATAATAAGGATTTCTTCAATGCCTGACTGAACCGCTTCTTCAATAATATATTGAATCGCCGGCTTATCAACGATCGGCAGCATCTCTTTGGGCTGCGCCTTTGTCGCCGGCAAGAACCTTGTCCCCATCCCCGCCGCCGGAATCACTGCCTTGCGAACTTTTCCCAGTCCTTTTCTCATCTTAGCACCATCCTTAGCTGTGATAATTATTTTTGTGCTCTTTTGTCATTGCAAACAGAGCAAATAGAACAATTTTACCGCAGAAACGCCGAGGACGCTGAGGGGGGTTTTTTAATCCTATCTATATTTTCTCTGTGTTCTCTGCGCCTCTGTGGTTCGGTTATCTTTTTTCCACGCATCTTTCTATGCCCTACGCCATTCCCCTCTAGAGAGGGGTGGCACGCAGTGACGGGGTGTGTCCGCCCCTGTCACTCATGCATTCCCTTGTTACCCCAGCTTCTCAATGGCGGCTAATAATTCGGCCGTTTTCTTTTCCAGTAAAGAAGCATCGCCTCGGCTCTCCACATTCAGACGAATCAGCGGTTCTGTATTGGACATCCGCAAATTAAACCGCCAGTCATCATATTCTACACTTAATCCATCTGTATAATCAACAGCAGCTCCTGGGGCTACAAACCGCTTTTCTATTTCTGCCACCACCATCTGAGCATCCTTGACTCGTCGATTGATCTCCCCGCTCACAGGGAATTTTTCCATACGAGCTCCCACCAATTGAGACAACGATCTGCCTGATACACTTATATTCTCAGCGACCAAGAGCCACGGTATCATACCGCTATCGCAATATGCAAAATCTCTAAAATAATGATGAGCTGACATCTCCCCGCCATATATCGCATCTTCCTGGCGCATGCGTTCTTTAATAAAGGCATGACCGGTTTTACATAAAATAGGAATACCGCCAGCTTCCTTTACCAATTCAATCGTATTCCAGGTTAAACGCGGATCATGGATAATTTTCGCTCCATCACAACGCCTTAAAAAGGCTTCTGCTAAACATCCAACAATATAATACCCTTCAATAAATTGTCCTTGTTCGTCAAATAAGAAGCAGCGATCAAAATCCCCATCCCAGGCAATCCCAAAATCAGCACCGCTTTCTCGCACAGCCTTGGCTGTTGCCTCCCGATTCTCAACTAACAAGGGATTGGGAATTCCATGTGGGAACGTCCCATCTGGCTCATGATATACTTTGATAAACTCAAAAGGCAATACCTTCTCTAATGCATCAAGCGTTGGTCCTGCACAGCCATTGCCAGCATTTACTACGATTTTCAACGGTTTTAATACTGCTGCATCCACATAGGTAAGCAAATGCTGTATATATTCTTTCATAATATCATACTGCTCCACTGTGCCCTTGGCAATACCAGCACATTGTTCCCGTGAAAAATCTCCAGTAACTACACGGTCCTCTAACTCTCGCAGCCCTGTATCACCACTAATCGGCCTTGATTCTTTACGTACCAGCTTGAGTCCATTATAATCCATAGGATTATGACTGGCTGTTATCATGATTCCCCCATCCACTCCTAAATAAGATGTGGCGAAATACACCATTTCCGTACCGCATACACCAATATCAATCACATGACAGTCCCGATCTGTAAAACCTTCTATCAACGCCTTAGTCAGACTCTCGCTGGACAACCGCACATCCCGTCCCACTACCACAGTCTTTGCATCGAAAAGCTCCACAAAAGCCCAGCCAATGCGATAGGTTACTTCCTCATTGAGCTCATCAGGCACCCTGCCACGAATATCATAAGCTTTAAAGGCATCTCTTTTTATAACAATATCCTGTATCATTAGAACGTCCTCCTCTTCCTATCTTCAATCTTCATTTTATTCCCAAAGAAAGTAATATATGTTATACAACTTCGCCAAATCATGATTCTTATCCTGCTGCTATCTACATGTCCCATTGCAACTTCTCACACTTCTATGCTACACTGTGGTTAACAATGAGATTTCCTCTCTAATCCCCCCTTCTACAGGAATTTGTGCTAGACTAATAAAAAAGGAGAAGACACAAATGCCGACTGAAAAGTTATTACAAGAAATCCTCACCGAAGTTAAATTCGTAAAAAATGAGGTCTTTACCCTAAGAGAAGATTTTTCTACCCTAAAGAAAGATGTCTCTACTCTAAAAGATGACGTTTCAACCCTAAAGGAAGATGTCTCTACCCTAAAAGATGCTGTCTTCACCCTAAAGGGAGATGTCTCTACTCTAAAAGATGATGTCTTCACCCTAAAGGGAGATGTCTCTACTCTAAAAGACGACGTCTTCACCCTAAAGGGAGATATTACTACTCTGAAACTCGATGTTTCTGATATTCAAGCGAATATGGTCACAAAAGATGAATTTATGCAAGCTATTGGTGAGCAACAGCAGGATGTTATGAAGATCCTGGAACTAACCGATAAAAAAATTGACCGCGTAGAATCAGAAATAAAGTACATTCGCCGTGATATCCGAACCATCGAAGCAGTAACCGTGAAGAATTGGAATGAAATTCTAGACTTAAAAGAAGCAAAATAAGTGAGATTGAAGAATAG
>DJJR01000039.1:0-14746 GCA_002434245.1 Pelosinus fermentans | reverse complement strand
CTATTCTTCAATCTCACTTATCAATTCCACGAATGCTTTGCCTTTATTATACCAACAATATCTCAGAAATAAAACAGCCAGAGCAGTCCTCTCTTGGCTAGCAATGATTTCATTGGAATATTCTAAATAATATTTACAGAGTTATTAATATGTGATATAAGATTCTTGGTCATGAAGCTGTCGGAGAAATCGTGGAAATAGGAGATACGATCAACGATTTTAAACCGGGTGATCGCGTAATCATCCCAGCCATTACTCCGGACTGGCGCTCACTTGAAGCGCAAGCAGGATTGCACCAGCACTCTAATGGCATGCTGGCGGGCTGGAAATTTTCGAACTTTAAAGATGGTGTATTCGGCATTTCCATGTCTCCCCGTACCTCGTTTAGCCTGGGGCTGTGGAATGGCTCACAAAACCATAAAAGGCGGGCTCTGTCCTGGCGGTCGCCTCAGAATGGAGATGCTGCTCAACCTTGTGCAGCATAACCGTATCAATTTAAGTAAACTAGTCACCCACGTTTTCACAGGATTTAATCATATCGAAGAAGCCCTATTTCTTATGAAGGATAAACCGAAGGATTTGATTAGGCCTGTTGTCTTGATAGAATAATCGAATGCCTGAAATAAGGGGAAAAAGTCACCATGACTTCTTCCCCTTATCCCATCATTTTAACTAACGTAGACAAAGCTTTTTTAACCGACTTAGATGAAAAACGAGTTCTTCCTTTTTTGTTTCCACATTCCCACCCCACCGTTCAGAGCAATTTGGATAAATTCTGGTGAAAGAACCACAAAATCAACCAAATCTACTCGAGCAGGAATAGGAAACTCTTCTAACGTCCCAAAAGACACGCTGGAGAGTGCTTTGACATGGCTTCTACCGCACCCAAATCAGTACGAATACTTTTCTTCTACTTACTTTCATTATCTCACAAAACCAATCACAAGTCAGTATATTTTCAAACTTATGACTCTATCACACCAACTATTTACCTGCAAGTATTTTTCTTATTTCTTCCTGATATTGCGGTTATTTTTCTTGCAGCAAATAATCAGTTCTTTGCGAGTTCGTCCCCCCCCCCCTCTCCATACACATCAATCAAACCGTACAATATCATCTTCTTCTAAATACTTGCCATTCTGCACTTCAATAATCTCCAACGGAATCCTCCCCGGATTCTCCAAGCGATGTTTGGTAGACATAGGAATAAATACACTCTCATTTTCATGTACCATCTTTACCTCATCCCCCAGAGTCACTTGCGCCGTACCACCCGTCACAATCCAATGTTCCGTGCGATGATAATGCATTTGCAGACTAAGCCCTTGCCCAGGGTTAACGCGAACTTGCTTCATCTTATACCCTGGTCCGCCACCCAAGACAGTAACACTCCCCCATGGCCGATATAAGGTCGTATGCTCATCCGCTTCGCGGCGTCCCTGCTCTTTCAATTCATTGACCAAGTCTTTAACCTTCTGCGACTCCCCCTTCTTAGCCACTACTATGACATCATCCGTTTCCACCACCAGCAGATCCTCAAGGCCAATTCCAGCGATCAAACGACTGCGTCCTAACATGAGTGTATTCGTACAATCAATCGGTATGCAGTCTCCTTTCACGGCATTCCCATTCTGATCCTTGTCTAATACATCATATATGGCATCCCATGATCCAATATCATTCCAATAAGCCAGTAAGGGAATCGTCACCACTTTATCCGACTTTTCCGCCACTGCATAATCAATTGAGATATTGGGCATGTTTTTAAACTGGGCTAATGCATCCTCATAGTTAGTAGATGCTAATTGATAAATCTCAGGTTGATAGGTACGCAACTCTCTCATGATTTGCCCCATAGTAACTGCGAACATCCCTGAATTCCAATAATATCGCCCTGCCGCTACATATTCCTCAGCGACTTCCTGGCTAGGCTTTTCTTTGAAGGACTTCACAGCAAAACCATATCCACACGCCTCGCCAGCTTCAATATATCCATATCCTATCTCAGGTTTATTAGATTTTATGCCAAAGGTGACGATATGATCCTGCTGGGCCATTTCTTCAGCCTGCCTTACAGACTTAATAAAAAGATCATTTTGACGAATAATATGATCCGAAGGCGTCACAAACATCACTTCATCTTCCCCAGCGCCCAATTCGTCAATACAATACCTTGCCGCCAATGCAATGGCTGGTGCTGTATTACGCCCTACGGGTTCCAACAAGATGTGAGCGCCCATCGCCCCACACGCAGCTAACTCTGCCCTAACATGATGAATATATTCCTGATTAGTTACAATTACCATATCCGCTACTTTGGCTACAGGCATAAAACGAATAACCGTCTGTGCCAATAAAGATTGTTCATTGCCAAGCTTCATAAATTGCTTAGGAAAGCAGGTGCGGGACAGAGGAAACAGTCTAGTACCGCCGCCACCTGCTAAAATGATGATTTTCAAAATAAAAGCCCCTCTCTCTGTATATCTCTATATTATTCTATTCAACAAACGTAGGAAAACTCCCCCTCTTATCTCAATTACCAAGAATTCTAACTCCATACCACCAGGAAAATTCAATGCGCTAGCAAAAAATCTGGCACGTTGACGGGGTGTCTTTGGCGGATATTCATATTGGAGAAGCCCTATTTCTTATTCAACATAATTTGTAAAATCTGCTCATCCATCTGAGCCATTCCTTGGCAGGCCAGTATTCCCAAATTGGCAATGGATTGATCCACATCCTGTGCTACAATCCCCTCATTCCCTGTAACCCGAATTCCCTCAAGAGCCAACAATACTGCCTTATACCCGGACATAACAGAAGTAGACACCTTCATCGCGCAACTATTGGACGCACCGTCACAGATAAGCCCCGTCAAATCGCCAATCATGCTAGAAATGGCCATACTGACCACCCTAAAATCCTCTTTCAACAGCCAAGCCATTCCTGCAGCAGCTCCCATAGAAGCCGTCGTAACGGCGCACAATGCTGATAACTTGGGGAGCTTATCATGAATATAGATGGCCATCATATGAGATAGCATCAATGCCCTAATGAGCGTTTCTTCATTCGCTTTCACATATTCAGCCACCACAACAACAGGCATGGTTGCTGCTATTCCCTGATTGCCAGAACCGGAATTGGTCATCGCCGGCAATGCTGCCCCACCCATTCTTGCATCAGACGCTGCGGTAGTCCGCATCAAAACTTGAGCCAAAAGACCATCCGATAAGAGTCCCTGCTGCCTCTGACGCTCCATCGCAGCACCAATCTGTAATCCATAATGTCCATTCATACCTTCCCGAGATAAAGAGGTATTCAAGTCAGCAGCTTCATGGATAAAACGGATCATCTCTAAAGGCACTCCCATGGCAAAATCAAATACATCACGAGCCTTAATGCCAGCTATAGAGAATTTATCTTCCATAGCATTTGCTACATAATCCTCAAGTTCCATTTCAAAAAACACATTGCCATTTTCCTCAATGCGTGCCACTTGGGTATGAGTATCAGCAATTACAACCGTTACCCATTCTTGGCCATGCATTACTTTTGCCTCCGAATACAAAACATGGGGTACATCAGCAATCATAACCTGAACCCGCCCCTGGGCAACCATTTGCCGTGCTTTTCTGACCTGCGCAGAAGTGAGATTCTTCAGAACTTCCAGCTTCCCCCACGGATCACCGCCAATCGCACCTACAGCAGCGGCAATAAAAAGCCCTGTCATACCGGTTCCCGGTACGGTAACTCCCATACCATTTTTCATCAAATTGGCTGAGACCTTGGCTTCAATTTTTTCAACGGGCTTACCTAACCTCTGCGCTGCAATAGCCGCAGCCAGCGCTAACGAAATGGGCTCCGTACACCCCAATGCAGGCACTACCTCCCTTTTTACAACCTTGATCATTTCCAGCCATAAAGGATTTACCATTTCAAAATCGATCTTCTTCATATCAAATTCTCCTCATTTTATTAATCTTAAAAGAGATACGAGTATTACGCAAAGGCTAAAAATGGAGATATACAAAGCAGAATACCCGTCGCAATAATTATTTTTAGTGAAATTCCTTTATATTGTTGAAGAAATGGTACTTGATACACCAAATACGCTGGAATTAAACAGCCTACCAAACCAAAAATCGGACTGCAAATGGATGTAAAACTCAATACAGGCGCATTCAGCACAATCGCTCCCCAAGACAGCAACACGGTAAAACCCATAATACCATAACCAACAAGTGTCTTATGAATGCGCTCCTCTGGGACTATACGCCGCAACACATTCATGACCAAACCTTGGCACGCTTCTCTAAAGCCCAGATATACGCCAAAATAAGCTGTCATTACAGCAAAAATATTCAAAATCAAACTAAAAATCTTCACCGTTTGCTGATTGCTGGTACCACTCCCCTGTGCTACCATCGCCAAAGCCGAGATATTTTGCTCAGAAGCATGAACGGCCTGCTCATGACCCATAGCTAAAGTAAAGGATACGGCATAAAAGAACACGGTAACAAATAGAACACCAAAAGCAATATTCATGGCACGCATTGCTTTATACCTTGCTACTTCAATAGACTTCTCATGAGATCGATAGGAAATCACCATCGGGCTCAAACTCTGAATAAATAAAATGGAAGTCAACGTAAAGGGAAGCATAACCACTGCATCCTTTATTAAACTCCCTAATGATGGAATGGAACCGACATTGCCCCAATCCCAGCGGCTCACCATAGCCAGCCCAAGAAAAGCTACCACAAACAGCTTTGTCAGTACCATCCCTGTAGAAATCTTAAACAATACCTTCTCCCCTCGCGAAGCTAACGCCACCAAACAGCAAATTAGAAACAAACCATAAAAAGGATTGGTCGACAGCAAGGATTCCGTCAAACCAAAGGATTGTATAAAAGAAGCACTGTCATTCGTAATGGCCGTAGAATATACGAACACCCAAATTACCAGCATGATAAAATATAACGCCCCTAAAAACATCCCCCAATTTTTCCCCAGATACCCTGCAATCACACTAGGATAATCTTTGCATTCCGGCGAAGCTGCTAAGGTATTAATAAATAACTTTTGGAATAAATACATGGCAGGATAACCAATTACAGAAGAAAGTAAAAATACCCATAATCCCATTAAACCAACCTGCACTGGCAAGAAGACAATTCCTGCACCAATAGCCATACCAATACTCATGATAATCCAGCCCCAATCTGTAGCATCAAATCGAATGGCTGCTTTCCACTCTGCATCTGTCATAGCAGCTTGTCCTACAGGAATGTCTTCGACCTCATATTTCTTAGCAAGTGACTTCATTTGTCGTACCTCCTATATTTTAGCGTTCTCTTATTAAAATCATTTATCGAAATATTGCGATTACTTATGATATAACAATAACCTACCAGGAACTTCTCTCTATACACAGCGTGTATTTAACTAAAACTGCAACAATGCTTAACAAAAAATGGATTTACGATTTCTTTTTGGCTATACTGTAAATAGATGCGATAGAATCATCAATACCTACACACTCCTCTCTAGTCCCAGAATTGATCTCTTTCACCTCCTTACATTTGGGGGCTCTGAACTCATCATGTAACAAATCTGCAAGAGATATTCCAAACGCCGTGGCAAGTTTTTGTGCAATAAGCACAGTCGGCTGCTTCTTAGCCGCTTCCAGCTCCGATATATACGTTTGTGAAACGCCTGATTGATCCGCTAACTTCTTTTGAGACCACCCTTTTGCTTTACGGAATTCTCCTAAATTTCTCAAGTCATTCCCCCCCTCGTTGCTATTGTAATGCTTCTGCGTTAATAAGTCAATGCTAATGCGTTATTTTTCCTTAAAATATTTATGTTATAATTGCTTTAGCGTTAATTGGAGGTTTTATATTATGACTATCGCTGAACGTATTATTCATTTAAGAAAAGAAAAAGGCTACAGTACTAATAAACTTTCTCAACTTGCAGAAATAGGGCAAGCAACCCTACGCGAAATAGAAATAGGTGAAAAGAGTCCAAATATTATCACTCTAGAAAAAATCTGTAATGCTCTCCAGATTTCTTTATCTGACTTTTTCGCAGAAAATGAGATTATAGATACTAAAAATGATGATGAAATAAATAACCTTCCTGACCATGTACAAAAAGAGCTAGACCTGGCTCGAGAATTTATTCTTTATAAACATGGAATTAAAAAAGCCTCCGCGGACAAGTAACGAGAACGTAACAAATAGAAGCATCACATAATTTTTTTAATCTTGGCGATGCAAAGTAAATAAGGAGACAAAGTCGTAAGTGACTTTGTCTCCTTATTTATGCATAAAATCCAAAATTATCTTCGTCCCAATTCCCCTCTAGAGAGGGGTGCCCAAAGGGCGGGGTGTGTTCGTAAAACAAAGGGGCAAGTAGCCCGCGGGAATTTCACCCCCAGGCTCTCTCAGGTAGGGTCGAAGACTGGCGCGCATCCCATAAGTTTCCGATGAAACTCAGTCCGGCTATCTTAGTCACGTTTCCAGCCTCCGCCACGTCGAACGCAGCGTGCGGATTTCCCGCACTACGCTCTCCGGTTTGTCTCTCGTTAAGGTTTATGAGACCTATCAAGTTGGTAACGCTTTCGTCTCTGACCTACGGTGAACTCGATATGCATTAAATAGCTTGAGTTCGTTGTATAGCCAATGCCTACTCCACCTTTTCCAACCGAAGCCCTGCTGGTTCCTGGATCGCCCCATGTGGCGACGTACCTTCTTTTCCACCCAGTCTTTGATAAAGCTGAAGCACTCACTGGAGTGTCCAACAGCAAAATAATTTACCCATCCCCGCAGTATCGGATTTATTAGCTGTACCACCCGATCTATCGGTTGCGACTGGTATCGTCGAAATACATCTTTGAGTTTCTGTAGCAGCGCCGTTCGCTTTTTCAGCTTTGGCGTATAGTGCGCCCGCCATGCACTGTTCTTGATGCTCCGAAGCTGACGAAAGTCAAATCCTAGAAAGCCGAAACTTTCCTTGCATCCCAGATCTACAGTGCGACTCTTCTCTTCATTTACTTCAACTTGTAGTTTGGCAAACTCTTCCCGGAGTCGCTTACTTACCGCTTTCAGCAACCAGTCATGGCGTGGATATGCATCAATCAGCACCACCAGATCGTCAGCAAATCTTGCATATTCAACGTAGGTGTATCGCCCACTGCGTGTAACTTCTTTAGCTCGTTCTAGCATCCGATCTACCTCTGTGAGATAGATGTTACTGAACAACGGCGAAATCACCCCGCCTTATGGTACTCCTTGCTTACCCGCTGCCGTCAACATCAATTTTATTAGATGCATAACGTCCTGATCATTAATCCGGCGTGCTATTTTGTCAAGCAGCAAATGATGCCGCACAGTATCAAAATAGGCGCGTAAATCCAAATCTATAACCCGAGTTTTCCTCTGGACAATCGCTGTTGCTACCCTGTGCACCGCTTCATGAGCAGTACGTTTCGGTCGATATCCATACGACCCCGGTTGGAAATCCGCCTCGAAGATCGGCTCCAATATAAGCTTGAGTGCCCCTGAACCACTCGGTCACAGACTGCGGGTATTGATTGGTATTTCCTGCCGTCTCGCTCGTAGTGGTCGATAGGTGCGCCCAATAAGTTCGTCCTGTATTTCCTCAAGAAAAGCCTCTACGCTTTGCGCTTCAATAGCCTCAAATGTTACTCCATCAATACCAGGGGCACCGTTATTATTCTTAGCCAATCTGTACGCTTCGCGTAACGTTTCCTTTTTTCATATATGGACGTACAACCCCCAGAATCGCCAGGACGGTTCAGCCTTCGCCTTGACGTATATTCCTCTCCTCAGGTCCTGCAAACTGATGGACGCCTTTATCATCTCGTCCTTGCCTCCCTTATTGTCGAAAATCTTACAAACCGCAGGGCCCCTTCGCTCCACCAGCATTACCTGGCTTCTTAGCTAGTACGAACCCATCCGCCACCCTCTCGCCTTCAGCCCACTTCCCGGGTTTTCCGGTTATAAGGCCTACCTTGCTCCAGTGATTTCGCACCGGGACGAGGAGGGCTTCTCCAGTTGCTTAGCATGTCCTTGTTATCGTGTCGTCGCTTCCACCCCGCCAAAGTGGTATAACCGTATCAGTCAGAATTCGGTTACCCATGCTGCCTTCGCCCTCACGGTTGCGGGCTCGACCTTCGGATTTCTTCACTTTCGAGGCCACATTTACGTTCATCTTCATTACGGCCCGATCACTCGCACGTTTCCCTCGGAAACGGTTGTCGATAGGCTTCAGAGTCTTGGTTTCCCCCCACCCTGCTATCCAAGCTACGGGGTTCTGACTTTTACCCCGGCAGGACTAACTCCTGCTGAACACGCCAGCCTTATCTGGACGCACAACTGCACGTGAACCTCTCAATTCATACGGCTCCCATTATCTAACCGTTGGAATAATTCCAAGTTACCAATGGCAGGTTTCCTCCAGATTCTTCCCGGCCTTCCTGCCAGTTCCCGGTTTTGACGCCATTTGCACATTTCGATACTTCTACAGCGGTTCAATTTTGTTCGTCTCTCCATTGGCACGTACCTGACGATAATCTTGCGAGCTTCCTCAGATAGCCGCTTTGCGCTTTCATAAACCCGATCCGCTATATCAGAATTATATGTATGTGAAGTCATATTCCTATCTTCTAGCATTTCAAACCAAATATCAACATTCTAAAGATATCCTACCTCAAAAGCACTCCGGATTGCCTGTCTTGGTGAAACTACTTCTATTCCCTCTATTTTCAATGCTTTTTTTAGCACTTTCCATGACAATTCAAAACAATATTCAAACCGTTGTATTGTTGCATCCCTGACAATCTCAGAAAAAGGATGTTCCAATACTTCATCTAACGTAGACAAAGCATTTTTTAACCGACTTACTTTTTCCCGAAATCCAACATTATAGTGTGTGAAATCGCATAAAGTCATTTGACTTATGTGATTTCGCACACTATAATTAAAGAAATTACTTTTAAAGAGGTGTTATGATGATCCGAGCTGCAATCAATGATTTAATAAAATGGAAAAACAGTTCCCATCGAAAACCGCTTATTATAAAGGGCGCAAGGCAGGTCGGCAAGACTTGGCTGATGCGTGAATTTGGCAGAACACACTACGAAAAATGTGCATATATAAATTTTGACAATAACGAAAGAATGGAAAGCCTTTTTAACGGCGACATAGATATAAAAAGAATTATTACCGCCCTGCAAATTGAAACAGGCATCACGATCGAAGCTAAAAATACACTAATCATATTTGATGAGGTTCAAGAAGTTCCGCGAGCATTAACCTCGCTTAAATATTTTTGTGAAAATGCACCCGATTACCATATCATTGCTGCTGGAAGCTTGCTTGGGGTTGCGCTACACCCAGGAACATCCTTTCCAGTAGGCAAAGTAGATTTCATGACGTTATATCCGCTTGATTTTTTAGAATTCATGACAGCAACAGGTAATGATAACCTTGTGGAACTTTTGAAATCCAATGATTTTGAGATGGTAACCAGCTTTAAGGGAAAATATATTGACCTGCTAAAGCAGTACTATTATATTGGTGGAATGCCTGAGGTAGTATCCCGCTTTATTGCAAGTAACGATTATACCACTGCCCGCGAGATCCAGAATAAAATACTAATGGCCTATGAACAAGATTTCTCAAAACATGCACCTAACGAAACAGTACCGCGTATTAGAATGCTCTGGACTTCGATTCCCTCACAACTGGCAAAAGAAAACCGTAAATTTATCTATGGGCTCATCAGACAAGGAGCAAGGGCAAGAGAATATGAGCTTGCTATGACGTGGCTGATTGATTGCGGGCTAATCTATAAAGTTAGCCGCGTGTCAAAACCTGATATGCCACTAATGGCCTATCAAGATTTCAATGCATTTAAGCTGTTTGTACTTGATGTTGGCTTGCTTTCTGCCATGAGCGGCCTAAGCCTAAAATCAATACTGGAAAACAACAAAATATTTGAAGAATTTAAAGGCGCATTAACGGAGCAGTATGTTTTACAGCAATTAATAACAAATAGTGAGATAAAACCATATTACTGGTCAGCAGAACGATCTACAGGTGAAATCGATTTTATATTCCAACATGACAATGATGTTGTCCCTCTTGAGGTAAAAGCAGCAGAAAACCTGCAGGCCAAAAGTCTCAAAAACTATTGCTTAAAATATAATCCTAAAAACGCAATTCGAACATCAATGTCTGATTATAGAAAAGAAGACTGGCTTACAAATGTACCATTGTACGCGATGAATGTATTAAGTTCAATTTTAAACTTTGAAGAATAATTATCTCTGGATCTGTCCAGCATAAAATGGGATAATACTACTTCCCCCGGATACTATGCTATTTAGTGCCTCTCTACTCCTTCAATCGGAACTGTCCCCATCAATAAGCCAATTGACATGATAATGGGCAAAGTCATCTTTCGACTTTGCCCATTATTTTTTATTCCCCTCTAGAGAGGAGTGGCACGCAGTGACGGGGTGTGTTCGTCAAGTCAGCCACCTCCCCACGATCTCTTTTTCCGCAAACAAAGCTAAGGAACCTCCTGTATGCAAGAATACAACCGTACTGCCTTTTGAAGCCATGCTGCCGTATTTGAGCCGATATCATGGACATGCCTCAATCGATGAAACACAGAATACTATGCCATTTAATACCTCTCCACTCCTCTTGTCAACAAGACCCGTCCCTATTGACATTTTAAATACTCTTCAAGAAGTAGGCTGTTTATTTATAATGATCTTTCGTATTGTTGCCCTATTCATTCCCGTTACCTCTGCCAATTTTCTTCCTGATATGCCAGTATTCTCTTTTAGCCAAAGAATGAATTCTTTACGAGTCTCTAACCATTCCGGTCCCAAAAGATCCACTAACGCAATTCCTCTAATTTGTAAAAATTCTTGAATTTGCGCTTCGTAGCTGTTATCCAATTCACCATTTTCCGTAATGTCCATACACACATCTTGACTAACTTCCATATGAAATTTCCTGAACCTCTCTACCGCTATCTCATTATTTTCAGAGAGCATAGTTAGAATTTCCCCAAACTCAGGCAGCCAACGCTCTCCTGCTCCCTTTAAATATCCCCTTTTTCATTTAATTTTCATAATCAAAGTTTATAATTAAATACAAAATCGACGTAGCATCAAGAATATAGTCTGAATTAGAGGAGAAATAGACATGAAGAATATTTTAGTTGTGAATCGTTTAGGCATTGGTGATGTAGTACTGACAACACCATTAGCACAAGCCATTAAACAGCATCTTCCTAATGCGCTTGTGGGTTTGGTAGCAGCGCCTAAGTCTGCTGACATATTAAAAAATCATCCTTATATTGATGATCTATTTGCATATCAAAAATATTCAAAAGAAGATATTATAGAACAAATTTCAAAAAATAAATATACGGATGCACTTATTCTTGATGAACGACTTACGTCAAGTCTTTTGGCATGGCGAGCAGGTTGTAAGGTAAGAAATATAGGGAAGGTCATATCCGTTTTTGGTCGTCGTTGGCTTAAGCCTAAAAGTATACAAAGTGACTCGGCCATACAATATTACATTAAGTATCTACGCTATATTTTGAAAGATTATAAATATCAATGCTTCGCACCTACCATAGGTGATATAACAGATGAGGAAAGTAATAAAATAAATAATTGGGTAAATGAAATAAATAATACAGTTAGTAAAAAAATCTTAATAATACCTCGTGGTGTAACTGAAAATAAAAATTGGCCCATTGAATATTTTGGAATAGTAAATAAACATTTAAACAGTAAGGGGATTATCCCCATATATACAGGTGCCGAACAAGATATTGAATATATTAATAGCATTAAGGGGAAAAAAAATAATATTGCAGGAAAATTTAATTTACGAGAATTAGCAGTTTTAGCGAAAGAAATGGATGTTTGTATTACAGTTTGCACGGGTCCTATGCATATTGTTGCTACATCTTCTATTCCGATGATAGCACTATATGGCCCTACAGATCCATCATTTTGGGCACCTCCTCATGCTACTATAGCTAAAGCAGATCAGGCACCATGTCAAATGTGTAAAAGTACACATTGCAAATATGAAAAAAAATATGATTGTATGCATAAGCTTACACCAGATAAGGTGATAACTCTAATAGATAAGCTATTAAATTGATAAACCTAAAGTGAGGAATAAGGACATGAAGAATATATTTATGATTAATACTCCTTTTCAATTATTGAGTGCTTTTATCGTTGCTAACAGCTATGAAAAAAAAGCCCAGAATTATCTGTTAGTCTTAAGACCAAATGAATTTCAAAATTGGCAATATAGCACAGGGGTGCAGTATATACTAAAGGATGTATCAACCTGGGAAAAAGTACTTATAGTAGAAAAATGGCTGCAAAGAAATGACCGAATAAGTAGTTATCGAGAGCAAATTAGTAATATGAAAGAACGTATTAAGAACATCGGAGAAATCAAACAAGTTTTTTTAGGATCCGATAAAATCATTCAAAACCAAATGATAGTTGAGATTGCAGGATGTACAAATTATTCATTATTGGATGAAGGTAGCTTTTCCTATGATAGTCGTGATCGTAAAGCCCTAAGTAAGATATGGCAATACCTTCGCATACAGTATTTTCGATATATAGGCGATGTTAATGGAAATATGAAATACAATTTTAGTGGCAATGGCTATGGACCGGGGAATAGGGCAGATTATCTTTATCGGCCTGAATTATTAGGGCGAAAGTCTAAAGAGGTAAAGCCGTTGACAAGAACCTACGTCCAAAGTGTTTTGCCAATCATTGCAGCTCACATGGAAGATGTATCAATTTTGATGCAACAGCCATCTATCATCTTCCTTGGTAGTCCATTTATTGAACAAGGTTCCTTTACCATTCAAGCGGAGATGCAAGTACTACAAAACATCTATGACATAGCAGAACAATCTCAGTTGCGCCTTATTTACAAAACCCATCATTCTGAGGATAATGATAAATTAAAGACCTATCAGCAAACATATCCTAAAATGGAGATGTTAAAATCACTGGAACCAGCTGAGCTGTTATATCATAAATATAAGAATATAAAGTATGTAATAAGTTTTGCTTCTTCAGGCATGTTGTACATCAATAGTTTTGCATCTCAAGATATAAAGCCAATAGCAGCGTATAAACTATATGGACAATCTGAGATACAAACACGCATACAAAAAATATTTGAAAAATCAGGTGTTTTTGCGCCAACCAATTGGGATGAAATGAGATGCAGTTTCTATAATCGCAAAATGTGAGTTCAATCGGTCTTCAAGTCGTAAAATAGAATGTTCAAAGTATAGACGTATTTGTGTAGCAAATAAAAAAGTATGTCCCTTAGGTTGTTTTACTGCTAAAGAAAACAACCTAAGGGACATACTTTTTACTTTCATGATTATGCCGTAAGCATAAGAATATAGATGACATTACAGAGGCCCTCCATTCCACACTTTTAGAGAGGGGCAACACGCAGTGACAGGGCAGGGTACATCCATGTCATTAGCGATGTCATTTAGTACCGTCCCCGTTGACATTTCACAATGAAGGAAACGCAGATCCAGTATAGAATAATAAAGCATAATACATTCGCTGCTTATATTCTGAACCTTGAAATATGAAGGAGGCAAAATACGATCAATGCTAAAGCAGAAAAAATATAACTCTGAGATTAATCTATATTACCAAAATGACTTGTACTATGAATTGGCTGAAGAAATCATTCGATTTGTCTGGCTCAATCAAGCTTCATCTGAAGATGTGGAAAAATTTGACCTTATTCGGGATATAAGATCTAAAGTCTATAAGTTGAAATTTGAAAATGAAATTTATTATCTGAAAAGCTATACTCCCCAAAACATGAGCAAAATAGTTAAAAACTATTTTCGACCAGCAGATGCTGTCCGCTATTTTCAGACATCAATCAGAATAAACCAAGCGGGTATGGCGGTTGCACAACCGATTTTGGCCTTAACCAGAAAAAGAGGATTTCACCCTGCTGACAGTATCTTTGTAACCCGAGAAGTTCCCGGTGTGGATTTATCCACATATCTCATGGGGGACGCACAATATGATCCGGAGCTGAGAAAGAAAATTATCACCCAATTAGCCCTCATATATAGTAAATTAGTAAGCCACAATCTTGCCCATCAGGATCCTTGCCTGCGCAATTTTATTATTCACCCGGGGCAAAAAGAGAAGGATTTCCAGCTTCAATTAATTGACGTTGATAATATTTATTTCATGCCTCTGCTGCCTCGAAAATTACTCTTGCGTAAGAACTTAAAAAAATTGAAATGGGAACTGGGTGTGACGAATTTCTCTGTACCTCAATCGGAAATCGATTTATTTTTGGATGAAATTCGGATGAATTTAAAGAACAATATCCAAGGAGCGGTAAAAGCCACTCTTCATAAGTAAAATTAGGTTGCGTTTAGTATTTATTAAAGAGAAGATACCCATACTCTACCTTAATTACTTTTTTGTCCAGATAAATTCAGGACTTTTGTCCTCATTGCATTCGTCAGAAACCTTGCCACCAATATCAGAAGCTAAATATCGATAAATGGGACTGTCGCGCTATGATATGCTACCCCTATATAGGACACTGAAATATAAAAGTGCTATATGGGGATTTCTATGTCTAGAAAAAGT
>DJJR01000008.1 GCA_002434245.1 Pelosinus fermentans | reverse complement strand
GACCACATCCATGGGCAACTCCGCCTCCTTTGTGCAAAGTGCCGACATTGTAATCGTGGAAGTCAATACAAGCCAGGGGGAGCTGCAATTGCCTTTGTTCATCCGAAAGCAACCGGCGGGATTTTGCTTGAGTTATCACAACGTAAATAAGCATTTAAAAAGCAGTATTTTATGGAGGTGCAATATGACAACAGTTAAAGAAAAAATACAGGAGTTAAAACAACGTCAGAAAAAGATCAAGATGGGTGGAGGTCAAAAACGGATTGATAGTCAGCATGCAAAAGGCAAATTGACCGCCCGCGAGCGCATTGCTATTTTACTTGATGAAGGCTCTTTTATAGAGCTGGATCAGTTTGTCGAGCATCGCTGCACCAACTTTGGCATGGAGAAAGAAGAAGCTCCAGGTGAAGGTGTTGTAACAGGTTATGGTACCATTGACAATCGACTTGTCTATGTATTTGCTCAAGATTTCACTGTAATTGGCGGGTCACTAGGTGAGATGCACGCAGCGAAAATTTGTAAAGTACAAGAACTGGCGATGAAGATGGGAGTTCCCATCATCGGAATTAATGATTCTGGTGGTGCTCGGATTCAAGAAGCGGTAGATGCATTATCAGGCTACGGAAAAATCTTCTATCAAAATACCTTGGCTTCTGGCGTTATTCCGCAAATTTCAGTGATTATGGGACCTTGCGCAGGCGGCGCGGTGTATTCTCCAGCTTTAACGGACTTCATCTATATGGTGAGAAATACCAGCCAGATGTTTATTACCGGACCACAAGTTATAAAAACTGTAACTGGTGAGGAAGTAACAGCAGAAGAACTTGGTGGAGCCATGACTCATAATGCTACATCGGGAGTTGCTCATTTCATTGCAGAAAACGATACGGATTGTTTAGAACAAATCCGCAGGCTTATCAGTTTTCTTCCCAGCAATAATTTAGAAGGATCACCGGTCATTGAGTGTAGTGATGATCCTTCTCGCACAGAAGAAGAGCTGAATACACTCATTCCTGATCATTCCAACCAGTCCTATGATACGAAAGAAATCATTACTAAGATTGTAGATAATGGGGACTTTTATGAAGTGCAGCCTTACTATGCAGCCAATTTAATTACCACCTTCGCTCGCTTGGATGGGCAAACCATTGGTATTATTGCAAATCAGCCAAAAGTAATGGCAGGATGTCTGGATATTAATGCTTCAGACAAATCCTCTCGATTTATTCGTTTTTGCGATGCATTTAATATTCCCTTACTCAACCTTGTTGATGTTCCTGGTTTTTTACCTGGGACGAATCAGGAATATGGCGGTATTATTCGTCATGGTGCTAAGATGCTGTATGCTTACTCTGAAGCTACCGTACCGAAAGTAACTCTTGTCGTTCGCAAAGCTTACGGCGGTTCCTATCTGGCTATGTGCTCCCGGGATTTAGGAGCCGATCAGGTCATTGCATGGCCAACGGCTGAAATTGCTGTTATGGGACCTGCAGGTGCAGCCAATATTATTTTCAAAAAAGATCCAGATATCAAAACAAAAACCGACGAGTATGTAAAAAACTTTGCCACTCCCTATCAAGCTGCCAAACGTGGCTTTGTCGATATGGTGATTGAGCCGCAGGAAACACGTTCCGTACTAATCAGCACATTTAGTATGTTGGCTTCTAAACGCGAAGGCCGTCCTGCCAAGCGTCATGGTAATTTCCCAGTATAATTTGAGGGAAAAATGAGGAATCCAAGGTAAAGGAAGCGATATTACAAGAAGAGGTGAAATCAATGAGTCAACCAATTACAACCAATCCTGTCTTAATTGCTCTAATCAATATGACCGTGGTATTTTGCGTTTTGTATGGATTAAGCTTAGTTGTCAGATTAATAAAAGTAATTGATCCTACGCAAAAAAAAGTAGCGCAAGAGGAAACTAATGTTGCGGAAAAAGCAGTATCGACAGTCGCTCCTGTAAGTCTGCAGCAGGAAGAGTATGATGAAATGATCATTTTATTTACGGCAGCTATTGCAGCCTATGGATATAGTGGTGCAAGAGTTGTTGCTATCAGACCAGTCAGTAACATTACTTGGTCTCAAGCTGCCCGTATGGAAACAGTAAATTTTCGTAATCAAATGCGCTAATAGTAGCCAATAAAATGAATTGAAAATTAAGGGGGATTAAGAAATGAAAAAGTTTCAAATTACATTTAAAGGACAAGTATATGAGCTAGACGTAGAAGAAATCAGCGGTGCAGCTTCTGCTGGAAAGAAGGCTGCATCCTCACCTGCTCCTGCGCCGACCCAAGCTCCAGCGCCTAAGGCTGCTCCCGCAGCGGTTCTTGCTGGTGCGCAAACCGTACTTGCACCAATGCCAGGCAAGATTTTAGCTGTAAATATAAAACCAGGGGATTCTGTAAAACGTGGTCAAGTCATTTTTATTCTGGAGGCTATGAAAATGCAAAATGAAATTATGGCAAATCAAGATGGAAAGATATCTAAATTGAATGCAGTAGTTGGGCAAACCGTGTCCACGGGAGATGTTTTGGCTGTTCTTGAATAACTCGATAAACAATTAAGAAGATTGGAGGAAAAATAATGGATGCATTTATTGTCTCTCTGCAGGCAGTGTGGAATGATAGCGGTTTTACCGCTTTTACAAGTGGCAATGCGATTATGATTGCTGTTGGTGTGATTTTACTATATTTAGCGTTTGCGAAAGGGTTTGAGCCCCTGCTCTTGTCTCCCATTGCTTTTGGCTGCATTCTGGCGAACTTTCCGAAAACCGGTTTTGAAACAGACCCGGGTTTGATGCAGCTCATTAGTTTTGGTATCTCTCATGAAGTATTTCCACCCCTAATTTTCCTAGGGGTAGGTGCCATGACTGACTTTGGTCCTCTCATTGCTCGTCCTTCTGTACTCTTACTAGGTGCTGCAGCGCAAATTGGTGTTTTTGTTGCATTAATGGGTGCAATGGCTCTTGGTTTTAATGTACAAGAAGCAGCGGCTATTGGCATTATTGGCGGTGCGGATGGTCCTACTGCCATATACCTGGCTATTAAGCTGGCTCCTCATCTGCTTGGTGCTATAGCAGTTGCAGCCTATTCGTATATGTCCTTAGTTCCTCTGATTCAACCGCCGATTATGAAATTGCTGACTACAAAGAAAGAACGAGAAATTGTCATGGACCAATTACGTCCTGTTTCCAAGTTTGAGAAATTAGCCTTTCCTGTAGTCACGACAATTATTATCAGCCTATTACTGCCTCCCATTGCATCCCTCATGGGTATGCTGATGTTAGGAAATTTATTCCGCGAGTCTGGTGTTACAGACCGACTTTCCGATACGGCTCAAAATGCGCTGATCAACATTGTTACTATTTTCTTGGCAACAGGTACTGGTTTAACCATGAAAGCTGAGAATTTCCTAAATTACCAGACGCTTATGATCATCGCTTTGGGACTGGTTGCTTTTGCCGCTGGGACTGCTGGTGGTGTCCTCTTTGGCAAAGTTATGAACTTCTTCAGTGGTGGTAAGGTCAACCCGCTTATCGGATCTGCAGGTGTATCTGCAGTGCCCATGGCAGCCCGTGTTAGTCAGGTGGTTGGTCAGCAATCCAATCCCGGAAACTACCTATTAATGCATGCTATGGGACCCAATGTAGCCGGTGTAATTGGTACTGCTGTTGCGGCAGGTACCATGCTGGCTATGCTCAAATAATATAAAAATGGATTCAGATGAAGTTTTGACTTCATCTGAATCCGAATTATTATCTCCTAGATATGGTGGGCGAATCAATGTATATTTATCAATATTGATGTCGCGGATTTAGATATCAACATAAAAGTTTGATGGTAATTTGTTGTAAATAGGAGGAGAAATATATGTCACCAGCGATACTAACGCTTATTGTGTTGGGAATTGTAGCCTTATTATTTGTTACAGAGGCTATTCCTTTGGCTATTGCAGCTATGGGTGGAGCCATTGCTTTGGGGATTTTAGGTGTGATTCCGATTAGTGAAGTCTTTTCAGGTCTTTCTAATTCCACTGTTATTTTATTTGCAGGTATGTTTGTGATTGGCGGATCTATGTTTCACACAGGTCTCGCTCAAAAGATGGGGGAAACAGTCGTAAAATATGCTGGTAAGAGTGAAAATGGTCTGATGTTTGCGGTGATGCTTATTACTGCAGTTCTATCAGCTGTTAGCTCCAATACCGGTACAACAGCAGCGCTTATGCCTGTAATTATCGGCATCTGCGCCGTGGCTAAGATTTCAGCTTCTCGTCAGCTTATGCCTCTGGCCTTTGCTGCTGGCTTAGGAGGCATTATAACCCTTGTTGGTACACCGCCTAATATTATTGCGGCTGGTGCATTGAAAGCTGCCGGCTTTGAGCCTTTTGGCTTTTTCGAATTTGCTTGGATCGGCATTCCCCTTACGATTGCCGGTATGTTATACATGATGTTTATCGGGAAGCATTTGCTGCCTAAAATGGAAATTTCGACTGATCAAGAAATTGAACAAGAAATTGAAGTGAGTGTGAATGATCCCAAGAAAATGTGGATTTCAGGTATCATCCTGCTTGCAGTAGTGATTGTTATGGGACTTGATCTTAAAGCAATACCTCTTGAGATTGCTGCCATTATTGGAGCGATTCTTGCTGTGCTTACTGGCTGCTTAAAGGAAAAACAAGCCTATCATAGTATTGACTGGGTAACTATTTTTCTTTTTGCAGGTATGATGCCGATTGCCTCTGCTATGGAAAAGAGCGGGGCCGGTAAAATGATAGCGGATATCGTTGTAAATGCAATGGGAGGAAGTCCATCACCGATGGTAGTGACTGCAAGTCTTTTCACTCTTTCCTGCGGCTTGACACAGTTTATGTCTAATACTGCTTCAACTGCTTTGTTAGCACCGATTGGCATTTCCATTGCAAAAGGAATTGGGGCCAGTCCCCATGCGGTATTGATGGCTATTGCCGTTGCTGCATCCTGCGCTTTTGCTACGCCTGTTGGAACTCCGCCGAATACGCTGGTTCTTGGTCCTGGCGGGTATAAATTTATGGATTATGTGAAAGCTGGGAGCGGTCTTGTTCTTGTCTGCTTTATCGTTTCCATTATTATTATTCCCATGGTATGGCCATTTTTTCCGAAATAAGATAATTCTTTGTCAGGGGGGCAAGAAGATGCTTGCTCCCTTGATTGTATTTACGATATGATAATAGTAAGGTTTTTGACAAAGGTTCTTGCATTCTAAAAGACTGGAACACAGGAGGTATTATGGTAAAATATCAGGAAACATCACAATTTTCTAAAGAGAAGCTTTTCTGGATGGGTTTATCTGTCATTGCACTTATCATATGGATGGGAATTGAGGTTCAATTCTATATTGCAGGGAACCCCAGTTTCCTTGGCATAGCCTATATTGGTTTGTTTTGTGGATTGTTACTGTGGCGTTATGCTGTCCGTTATACCTATGTGCTAACCAATCAAGAGCTAATGATTACAAGTCAATTTCTTTATGTTTCTCGTACTTTTACTGTCAGCTTAGACTCTCTGGAGAGCTATTGCAATCAATATAAAGGAAATATCTTTAAGCGTAAGGGCGTAAGCCGCCTTGTTCATCGCTATTCTGCTGCCGATGGCAGAGATACTCGAATGTTAACATTTATGGAGAAAGAAAAAGCCTGTGGTTTGCTCCTTAAAATCAGTGATGCATTTATGAATAAGTTGAAGGTCTTGCGACCAGAGATATATGAAAGCATGTAAGGCAATAGAAATCATTAAGAAATGGATGTAAGAATACCTCGCAAAAACTGAGTTATTCCTACATCTATTTTTTGATATGCAGAAGAAATTAGATTGTAAAATTTACTAAGATAATGATATACTACGAAGTATATTATTTTTAATAGCTATATTGTATTATGGAGAGGAGCAAGGCGCACCTAGCGCCAAGGGATAATGGATTTTGTTGCAATTGATTTTGAAACGGCCAATGCCAGCCGGTCAAGTGTATGCAGTATGGCGGCTGTAACAGTAGAAAATGGACGGATTGTGCGCTCAGCTTATTCACTAATTCGACCACCTGTGCTAAAGTTTGATTTTCGTAATATACAAGTTCACGGCATACATCCAGAGCAGGTATTGAATAAACCAACCTTTGATCAACTGTGGGAAAGAATCCGTCCTCATCTTGAAAATAAGATCGTGATCGCTCACAATGCGACCTTTGATATTAGTGTATTACGAAGTATCTTACGAGAATATTCTTTGCCTGTTCCTGCGTTTAAGCATGCTTGTACGGTTCAAATTGCTAAAAAAGCATGGCCAGGTGGAGAAAACTATAAGTTGAATACCTTGGCCCAGCGTTTTCAGATCGATTTTGATCATCATAATGCTCTGCATGATGCTCGAACTTGTGCTCAAATTGCTTTGCTTGCCGGGCAGGAATTAAAAGCAAGTAATTTTTTGCAGATGATGCATTTGTTAAAGCTCTCAGTAAAAGATTTTGCGTAAGTGTAATGGACAGGAAAAGTAATCTTGTGGTAAAATACTTTTAGTTTGCATAGGCTGATATCGTTTTTCATATGATATCAGTATATCGCTAAACAAATACATATGGAAACGTTTATGGAGGAGTCTGTCACCCGGCAGGCTTCTTTTTGCATTTTTGGGGAAGACTAAGGGCGAAAAGGGGTTGAATGTAATGATTAGGAACAAAATTGCAATGAATGAGTTTTATAAGGTTATCATCGAATACTAGGAATAAGAGGAGACGTTATATGGAAAAATCACTTATTGCGGTCATTGTGTTTTTAGTGGCATATGCCTTAATTATTTCAGAAAAGATTCATCGTACAATTACTGCTTTGGGAGGAGCTGTTTTATTAATTCTTTTTCAGGTAATTAATCAAGAAACCGCGTTTCATCATATTGATTTTAATACAATTGGACTTTTGATCGGGATGATGATTATGGTCTCGATTGTTAGTCAAACAGGCTTATTTAATTATTTAGCAATATGGGCAGCTAAAAAAGTGAATGCTGATCCTGTGAAGCTCTTAGTTTCCCTTGCTATTTTAACTGCTGTAAGTTCGGCACTTTTAGACAACGTAACAACGGTGCTTTTAATGACTCCTGTTATTTTCAGCATTACCGCTCAGTTGAAAGTTACGCCAATACCTTATTTAATTACAGAAATTATATCGTCAAATATTGGCGGTACAGCAACCCTGATTGGTGATCCTCCCAATATTATGATTGGCAGTGCCGTGAAAGAGTTAACATTTGCAGCATTTATTAATAATTTAGCATTGATTTCATGCTTTATTCTGGTTATTACCTTAGGGATATTGGTGCTTATTTATCGCAATCGTCTGAAGACTACGGAGGAACTTAAAGCGAAAGTAATGGAACTGGATGAGAAAAAGCAACTTCAAGATATTCCTTTGCTTAAAAAATCGTTGTTTGTCCTTTCAATTACTATCGGCGCTTTCTGCTTTCATCAGGTTCTTCATTTAGAGTCGGCTACGGTTGCCCTTTCCGGAGCAGTATTATTATTAATCATGACCTATGCCCAATCAGAACATGAGCTGGAAAGGATTTTTCACAAAATTGAATGGTTAACGATTTTCTTCTTCGTTGGCTTATTTATCCTAGTGTCTGGATTAGTTGAGACGGGTATTATTTCTGTATTAGCCCAGGATCTAATGAATTTAACGGCAGGTAATTCTGTCGCTACTGCAATGGTGATCTTGTGGCTGAGTGCGATTGCTTCGGCTTTTGTTGATAATATTCCCTTTGTGGCTACGATGATTCCCCTTATCAAAGAAATGGGAACCATGGGCGTTGCTAATCTTGAACCTCTCTGGTGGAGTTTAGCCCTGGGAGCTTGTCTAGGAGGAAATGGTACATTAATTGGAGCTAGCGCTAATGTGATTGTTGTTGGGCTGGCCGCACAAAATGGTCATAGCATTTCTTTCATAAAATACTTTAAAGTGGCATTTCCGTTAATGATATTATCAATTGTGATTTCTAGTGTATATATTTATTTAAGGTATCTTGGATAACTATAGGTATGAGATAAGCTGATAATTGAGTGAATATTTATTTATAGAGTATAGAATCTTGTATGTATTCTTGACAAATACTATATACTATGGGTATAGTATATAGTATATATTTTTAGAGGCTATGATAGGAAGGAGTACGTTATTACCGCCGTATAGAGAGGAGATCCTTGGCTGAAAGATCTCTCGGAAGTGGGATAACGGAAGGTAGTCCTGGAGCTATTGCATTGAAATGATAGTAGGTGCAGTCGGTATGCCCCGTTATGGCACTGGAGTTTGAGTGATTCTAAAGAATAGAGTTATCTCAAAGAAACAAGGTGGTACCACGAAAGTATGCTCTTTCGTCCTTTTAGGATGAAAGAGCTTTTTATTATTTTCTCTGCGTTCTCTGCGCCTCTTTGGTTAAAAGAACGCCTAAATATTTTCTATTATTATTAAATAGCAGGAGGCTCTCTAGATGGAAAAGAACATTCCAACGGTGTATGACCCACAGGCAGTGGAAGAAAAGTGGTATAAATATTGGGAAGATAATGGCTTTTTTCATGAGGAAGTAAATAAGGATAAAAAACCTTTTAGCATTGTAATTCCCCCGCCTAATGTAACTGGGCAGTTACATATGGGCCATGCTTTAGATAATGCCTTACAGGACATTCTAATTCGTTTTCGCCGTATGCAAGGCTATAATACCTTGTGGATGCCAGGAACCGACCATGCTGGTATTGCTACGCAAATAAAAGTAGAAGAAATGTTGGTTAAAGAAGGCAGCTCTCGTCACGAGCTGGGGCGTGAGAAGTTTATCGAAAAAGTTTGGGAATGGAAAGAGCAGTATGGGGATCGCATTATTAAACAATTAAAAAGTTTAGGTGCTTCTTGTGATTGGCAAAGAGAGCGCTTTACTATGGATGAAGGCTGCTCTGAAGCAGTGCGTGAGGTTTTTGTCTCATTATATGAGAAGGGACTTATTTATCAAGGAAACCGCATTACCAACTGGTGCCCTCGTTGTAATACTGCACTTAGCGATATTGAAGTAGAACATGAAGAAAAACCAGGGAATTTATATCATGTTCGTTATCTGGTAAAAGGAAGCCAGGGGGAATATGTCACGGTGGCTACGACTCGGCCAGAAACCATGCTGGGTGATACAGCAGTAGCTGTAAATCCGGAAGATGCTCGTTATCGTGAATTAATTGGGAAACAATTAGTATTGCCTTTAGTAGGACGGCTGATTCCGGTTATTGCAGATGAATATGTAGATCCTACTTTTGGTACAGGTGCTGTTAAGATTACGCCTGCTCATGATCCGAATGATTTTGAAATGGGGCTGCGTCATAATTTACCCCAAATCGTTGTAATTGCTAACGATGGTACAATGGCAGCGGATACTGGCAAATATGCAGGGCTGGATCGTTATGAGTGTCGTAAAACATTGGTTGCTGACTTAGATGAAATAGGTTCTTTGGTAAAAGTGGATGACCATATGCATGCTGTAGGGCATTGCCAGCGTTGTACTACTGTTGTTGAGCCATTAGTATCTAAGCAATGGTTTGTTAAAATTCAATCATTAGCAGAGCCGGCAATTGAGGCTGTAACAACAGGTGCCATTCAGTTTGTACCTGAACGATTTACTAAAACCTATATTAATTGGATGGAGAATATAAGGGATTGGTGCATTTCTCGCCAGCTTTGGTGGGGACATCGTATTCCAGCTTGGTATTGTGAATGTGGAGAAACCATTGTAGCTCGTGAAGCAGTTACTGCATGCCCTAAATGCGGCAGTCATCGCATAGAACAAGATGAGGATGTATTAGATACTTGGTTTAGTTCCGGATTATGGCCCTTTTCTACTATGGGATGGCCAGAAGATACAGAAGAATTAGAGCAGTTTTACCCGACAAGTGTGCTGGTAACTGGGTATGACATTATTTTCTTCTGGGTAGCCAGAATGATTATGATGGGTTTAGAATTTAAGAAGGAAATTCCTTTTAAACATGTATTTATTCATGGCTTGGTGCGTGACTCACAAGGACGTAAAATGAGTAAATCCTTAGGAAATGGGATTGATCCACTAGAGGTTATTGACAAAAATGGTGCAGATACGCTGCGTTTTACATTAGTGACTGGTAATACGCCGGGAAATGATATGCGTTTTTATTGGGAGCGGGTAGAATCTAGTCGTAATTTTGCCAATAAGCTTTGGAATGCGTCCCGCTTTGTATTGATGAATTTAGAAGACGTAACTACTGTGGAACAATTAGCAAGTTATGGTACGGCAGCCAAGGAGAAGGATTATTTTACATTAGCAGATAAATGGATATTAAGCCGTTACGCTAAGACGGTGAGTGAAGTAACTCGTAATTTAGAACGCTTTGAATTAGGAGAAGCAGCCCGTCTGTTATATGAATTTATTTGGAATGAATATTGCGACTGGTACATTGAAATGGCAAAAGCCAGATTGTACAACAAAGAAGCAGTGGCGGCTCGGAATACTGCTCAGTATGTTTTATGGTATGTATTAGAAAATACGTTAAAACTTTTGCATCCATTTATGCCATTTATTACAGAAAGTATTTGGCAGCACTTGCCTCATGAGGGACAGAGCATCATGGTAGCTGAGTGGCCTAATGACAATTCAGCAGTACTTGTTAATGAAGATACCGAACAACAGATGGTTACAATGATGGAAACCATTAAGTCAATTCGCAATATGAGAGCGGAAGTGAACGTGCCGCCAGGGAAAAAGAGTAAAGTTATTTTGCAAATTACAGCTAGTGAATTTCAGCAGGTGTTTGCAAGTAATTTACAGTATATAAAAACTCTGGCTTCAGCAGAGTCAGTCCAATTGTTAGGAGCCGATGACGCCAAACCAGATAATGCTATGACTGCAGTAGTGAGTGGTGTGGAAATTTACCTGCCATTAAAAGGTTTAATTGATATAGAAAAAGAATCTCTTCGCTTAAATAAAGAATTAACAACATTAGGCAAAGAAATTGCCCGTATTGATGGAAAGCTTTCCAATGAAGGTTTTGTAGCGAAGGCACCATCAGAAGTGATTGCAAAAGAAAAAGCAAAAGCAGAAGAGTATCAAGAAAAACAAACAGCAATTCGGGAACGCTTGGCTTATTTGGCTACGCTGTAGAGAATATAAGGTAATAAATAGAGTGGTATGATTTGTGAACCACAAAGGTACAGTGCCGATATAAGGCATATAAAGTAGGTATGTAGGAAGTTTCGTATAGTTTCCTCTGTGTCCTTTGTGCTTTTGTGGTTCCTTTTTTCTCTACTTTGTAGCTTATTTTGGAAGGTGTGAAAACAATGACATATGAAGAATCCCTAACCTATTTAGCGAATCTAACTAAGTTTGGCATTAATTTAGGTTTAGCCAGAATTGAAAAACTATTAGAATTGATGGACCATCCAGAAAGGAAATTTAAAACCATTCATGTAGCAGGTACTAATGGCAAAGGATCAACGACAGCAATGTTAGCATCCATTCTAAGGTCTTCAGGAATTAAAACAGGTATGTATACATCGCCCCATTTAACTGCTTATACAGAACGTATGATTGTGAATGGAAAAGAAATTACTCCTGATGAATTTGGAGAGGCTATTGCGTATACAAGTAGATTTATGGATAAAATAGTAGCGCAAGGATTAGGTCATCCAACTGAATTTGAAGTGCTAACGGCAGCTGCGTTTTATTATTTTGCAGCCTGTGGCGTGGAGTATGCTGTCATTGAAGTTGGTTTGGGCGGGCTTTTAGATTCAACGAATGTGATTATGCCTGAAATAGCAGTGATTACTAACGTTACTTTGGACCATACAGATAAATGTGGCAGCACCGTAAGGGAAATTGCCTATCATAAATCAGGAATTATTAAAACAAATGTCCCGGTGATTACAGGTGCCCAAGGAGAAGCTTTAGATGTTATAAAAAATATTTCACAAAAAAGCGAAGCAACTTGTTACGTATACAGAGAAGATTTTTCAGCAGCATTTCTTGAAATGGAAGGAGAATATCAAAGAGTAATGGTTGCGGTTGGAACCGAAAGAAAAGCTGTTCCCTTTCTTGTTAATCTTCTAGGCGGACATCAAGTCGATAATTGTGCAGTAGCAGTTATGGCTGCAATGGTTCTGGGAAAAGATGAAAGACGTATTGATCTATCTGCAATCGAAAAGGGACTATTGACAGTAAGGTGGCCTGGACGATTTGAGGTAATGCCTGGACGACCGACTGTGATTATTGACGGTGCCCATAATCCAGATGGGATAAGAGCACTGCGGGAAAATTTAGATCGATTTTGTAAAGGAAAAAAAATAGTTTTCTTGTTAGGAATTTTACAAGATAAAGATGTGAAGACTATGGTTACCACATTAATACGATTGCAAGATAAAGTAGTTGTTGTGGCCCCTATATCTGAAAGAGCAGGAAAACCAGAAATGGTTGCCCGGGAAATAAGAGCTGAACATGTAGAAATCGCCTCTTCAATTGAAGAGGGGGTAAAACGTGCCAAATTACTAGCCGGTGAAGAAGATATTCTTTGTGTTGCCGGTTCCTTATATCTAATTGGTGCCGTTCGAAAAATAATATGTAGCTAGACAAATGGCTCTTTCTTAGCTATAATTAAAAATGGTATTGAATTTGGCAGTTGCTAAATAGTATGAGTACGTAGAAAATACTATATGGTAAGTGCTATTAGACGGGTGAATTTATGTATATAACATATAGAACTACCCATACCCAGTATTTTTTAGAATATTTGATTGAGCACTGCATACTGGCGGTGACCTTTTTTTTGCCATTGTCTCTTAAATGGAGCAGTATCTTTCTAGGTCTAGGTGCTTTGTTATGGCTGGGAAAGATCATAGTTCAGCAAAAAATGGATTTTAAGGCGACCCCTTTTGATGCAGGTATAGCTTTGTTAGTCCTATTATCGGCTGCTTCTATTTTGGCATCCCCTGATAGAGACTTTAGTTTTTATAATTATTACAACTTAATGGGAAGATACATATTACTTTATTATTTGGTTGTCAATAATATGCGCTCTAGCAGTCAAGTAAAACGACTTATATGGAGTATGTTAACATCGGCGGTAGTGGTTTCTCTGTATGGCTTTTATCAATATTTCTTTGGATCGACCCTTTCAGCTCTTGAGTGGGTAGACGGAGAACAGTTTCCAGATCTAAAGATGCGAGTTTTTTCTACTCTGGAAAATCCTAATTTATTGGCTGGGTTTTTAGTTACCATGATGGCAATTGCTTCAGGTATAGGATACAAAGCTCAGGAGAATAAGTATAAAATAGTATATTCTGTGTTAGTAATCTTGTTTGGCGGATGTTTACTTCTTACTTACTCGCGAGGTGCCTGGCTTAGCGTATTAGCCATTGTAGCTATGTATGGTATGTTGTGCAATCGTAAAGTATTTTGGCTGCTGTTGTTATTGCCTGTTATTGCATTTTTTGCTCATGATGCATTACTAGAGCGGCTCATGTCAATTATGAACCCTACCGATACTTCATCAACGCTTCGATTGGCTCTATGGGAAAGTACAATTGCGATGATTGCAAATAAGCCATTTTTGGGCATTGGTTGGGGAGCTTATTGGATGGTATATCCCGACTACGATTTTTTCATAAATAATCCGAATACTAAGATTTTTCATGCTCATAATATGTATTTAAATATTGCTGCTGAAATTGGTATTCCGGGTTTGATTACCTTTTTGACAATTATGTGTGGACATTTGCGTTTAGCCTTATCTTCAGTAAGAGAGTCTTTTCGATGGTCATCCGGAATTATGTTAGGAATTGTAGGAGCGATATTTGGTTTGATTGTAAATGGATTTACGGATTATGTAATGTTTAATATACAGCTTTCCATGTTGTTTTGGTTATTGAATGCACTCATTGTAGTAGTTTGGCAGCAAAATAATCAGCGGCAAGATCAGAATTTTCGATTGAAAAAAGTAATATAGAGTATTGTTACAAAAAATAGAGCCATCGTGCTCTATTTTTGCTATCAAGGAAAACAAAGCCTTTGAGAATGCGGTTTATGCGTTAATTGCATATTACATAGAATAGAAGGAATTAAAATGTATTTTTAGCATAAAAAGTAAGAATATGTTGAAAATAATTAAAAAATTTAAATAAAAATAAAATAATATCTTAATAAGAGGCAGGATTTTTTAGTTTATGTGAGAAATTGTACATACTAGAGAAATGAGAGAAAATAGAGAAAAGAATGTTAACTGCTCATTCGCCACTTACATTCGAGGGAGGATTCTGGCTTGAAAGACAGTAAAGACAAAATTTCCATTTCCAAGGCTACGATAGATCGTTTACCATTATATTTTCGGACCTTAAGGCTAAGTCAGGAAGAAAGTATGGAGATTATTTCTTCAGAAGAACTGGGGCAGCGTTTAGGGGTGACTCCGGAACAAATTCGTAAAGATTTAGCATCTTTTGGTCAATTTGGCAAAAAGGGTGTTGGCTATTATGTGAGTGAACTCATTCGCAATATAGGAGAAATCTTAGGACTTGATTACAATTGGCATATTGCTGTGGTGGGTGTAGGACACTTAGGCTGGGCATTGGCTAATTACCGTAATTTTGATTCCCTGGGTTTCAATTTAGTAGCTATGTTTGATGTTGATCCCAATAAAATTGGGCAATGTATAAAAGGTACAGAGGTCTTTCATTTAGACCGCTTAAAAGAGGTGATGGAGGAAAGGACAATTCACATTGGCATTATTGCCGTGCCCGAAATGTATGCTCAGGAAGTAGCTGATCAATTAGTTGCTGCTGGAGTACGGGGCATATGGAATTTTGCCCCGAGAAAAATCAAGGTGCCTGAAGCTGTTCGAGTTATCAATGAAGACTTGTCAGTAGGATTAAGTAGCTTATCCTTCTACTTAGCCCGGCAGACACCAACAAATTAATCACTCAAATGTATGGAGGAAAGTGTTAAAATGATTGATATCAAAGATCGTGTGCGTAATAAAGCGCTTCATGCTAAAATCGTGAGCGCGGAAGAAGCAGCGACAGTTATT
>DJJR01000055.1 GCA_002434245.1 Pelosinus fermentans | reverse complement strand
AATATATTATACGAGGAGTGGCTAATGATGAAAAAGGCTATTGTAGTTGTGAGTTTCGGTACAACCTATCAGGAAGGGTTACGACTCAATATTGAAAGCGTGGAGAATAAGATCAAAGCGAATTTTCCCGAATATGAAATACGCAGAGCCTTTACATCCCGAATCGTTATCAAAAGGTTAGCAGCCAGAGACGGTATTCACATTGATACAGAAACAGAAGCAATCCAAAGGCTGGAGGATGAAGGATACAAAGAAGTATATGTTCAGCCCTTACATGTGGTTGGCGGCGAAGAATTCGACAAGATCAAAAAAATCGTTGTTCAATACATTCATGGGCACCAAAAAGCATTTGACAAGCTTGTAATTGGCCGTCCTTTGCTGTATTTTACCGGACAGGAAGACAGACCAGATGATTATGTTGAAGTAATTGAGGCTTTGACGGCACAATTGCCTAATGTGGAAAGTCAGGAAGCCATTGTGTTTATGGGACATGGCGGTGTACATCCTGCCAATACAGCTTATGCTGCATTACAAATGAAGATGGAAGAAGCTGGGCTGAATCATGTATTTGTATATACCGTAGAAGGGTTTCCTCCGCTGGAAAGTGTGATTGCAAAGTTGAAAAAACGGAATATCAAGAAAGTAATATTGATGCCATTTATGCTGGTTGCCGGTGATCACGTTAATAATGACATGGCTGGTGATGAAGATGATTCTGCCAAATCTCAGCTAGTAAAGGCGGGTTTCACAGTGGATGTCTATCTCCATGGCTTAGGAGAAAATACGAAGATTCAAGATCTGTATGTCCAGCATCTTAAGGACGCTATGAGTCAAAAAGCCGGATATGGTATGTAAGCATTAATAAATAAGATAATTGCATAGATCAATAACCGTAATAGCTAGATGTTTCTTGTAAATATCTAGCTATTCTATAAATTTTATCTGTATTTGCTAAGAATAAAGAAAGGATGTGCAGGTGATTTAGAGGAGTTGGTGCTTACTTATGGCAATCAGTAAAAAGAATGTCGTTACAATGAAACGAAGCTATAGCTGCAGTATGCCTGGCGTGTGGAATGCTGTGGCGCACAATCGGGGAGCGTTAGTGATTTATCACAGTCCCAAAGCTTGTGGTCATGTTACTCATACTATGGAATTAGGGAGTCATTATCGGTCTTTAGCAAGACAGGAAATGAATTGGCAGCAATATAACGCACCATTAATTACAAGCAACTTAAAGGAAGAGCACTCTATTTTTGGTGGCACAGAGCAATTACGTAAATGCATCGATTACGTAGTTGCGAGGTATAAGCCAGAGTATATTGTGATCGCAAATTCCTGTGTAGCCGGCGTAATTGGTGATGATGTCAAGTCAGTTACGACTGCAGCCCAAGAAATGTGGAACATTCCTATGTTATCAGTAGACTCCTTGATAGGAGGACTGCTGCTGGGCAGCAGTAATGAAAAAGCGTTGTTGCAGCAAAAGGCAGTGCCTAATGTACTTTATCAAAATATTGCTTTGCCGGTGTATGATGAAATTATTCTTAGTACACGTCCCTTTATGGGGATACGAGGCGCTTGCCATATGAATGAAAGACTTTGGAACCAATACATTAGCCGCTGTCAACAGGGAATTTAAACGGAGATTATGTAAGTTATTTTGTAGTACATTTGATTAGTGAAAGGAGATATTTCATGAAATTGTGTACCTTATCAACAGGTGATATTGCCTATAGATATTATAAAAGCATTGTAATTTTATTCGGCGGGCCACGCAAGGTTCTTAGTACTTCCGTGTATAATGGTGGATATCGTGAAGACTTAACAGCTGTATTTAATCACGATTGCAATCCAGGTGCGGGTATGGCTTATGAATTGCGTGCCCCTACTTATGAAGAACACATGCGGTTGGTGGCGCAAGAGGTGGGGCTCCATGCAGATACTGTTTCTGGTATGGCAACAGCCGCCTCTATGGACAATGTAGCCATTCAATCTAAAAGTTATGAAACTCTGCAGGTAACAGCTTTCGTAACGGGCGGTATAGAAGTGAATGGGGGGAGGGTGGGCGATCCTGCTGCTTATTTTCAGCCTGTTGAGAAGTCGACATTACAAAAACCAGGTACGATTAATATAATACTGCTGATTGACTCTGATATGCCACCAGGGACATTGTCCAGGGCCTTAGTTACCTGTACGGAAGCTAAGACAGCAGCATTACAGGAACTGATGGCTGGCAGTAATTATTCCAATGGTTTGGCAACCGGTTCAGGGACGGATCAAACGATGATTATTGCGAATCCACATTCTCCGTTATATTTAGAAAGTGCAGGTAAACATTCTAAATTAGGTGAACTAATTGGCTGTGTGGTGAAAAAAGCTGTTAAAGATGCTTTAAAACAGCAGTCTGGTCTTTCGCCCCAAAAACAGCATAGTGTACTGCGGCGTATAAAACGTTTTGGTGTAGAAGAAGAGACTATATGGCAGAGCTATCGGGAGGATCACGCAGAGGCAATCGTAAAAGCTGAATTTTTAGAGCAATTATATGTCATAGACCAAGATGAGCAATTAGTAACGTACACATCCTTGTATATTCATTTACTGGATCAATTCCTATGGGAACTGTTAACTTGTGAGGAAGTTATAGATGCGGGAAATGCAATACTGTGTTTAGCTGCAGGTAAATTTGGTGCCTTATGTCCTGTAATTCATCAACCAGATCTAAAAAGCTGCCTTAGTGCATGGCAAAGATTATTACTTAATATCATGGAAATTAGAACGACAAACGCTTTGACCGGAACTAAACACAGTTGAAGTGAAAAAGGTATATATCGACTGTTAATATCATGATATAGTAAGAAAAGAGGGGGGATTTATATGGAAAACAGACATGGCTTAATTCTTGTTAACACAGGAAATGGCAAAGGGAAAACAACAGCAGCTTTAGGTCTTGGATTAAGGGCTTGGGGACAGGGGTTCAAAGTGCTGATCATACAGTTTATTAAAGGCAGCTGGAAGTATGGCGAATTAAAAACGGCAGAGGCTTTGGGACCTAATTTTGTAATGCGTCAGATGGGGGAAGGTTTTGTTCGCAATGCGAATGAAGATGCTATGGCTGATCATCGTCATGCAGCTGAGGAAGCCTTGGCGATGGCGCGAAAAGAAATTGTATCAAACCAGTGGGATATGATTATTTTAGATGAAATTAACTATGCGATTAAGTTTGGCGTTATATCTCTAGAAGCAGTATTAAAATTATTAGAGGACAAGCCCTCTGCCTTGCATCTTGTGCTGACAGGGCGGGATGTCCGCCCTGAGATTATTGATAAAGCCGATTTAGTAACGGAAATGAAAGAGATTAAACATCCTTATAAAAAGGGCATAAAGGCTCAAAAAGGGATAGAATTTTAAAAGAATTTGTTAACAGTGAATTGCTTGACAATTCTTTAAAGATATTATAAAGTGAATCTTATAACATGTAAAAATTTTCATATGGATGGTATAGGTGCCCTTTGGGGCTTAATAGGGAAGTCCGGTTTCATTCCGGCACGGTCCCGCCACTGTAATGAGGAGTGAACCCATGATTATGCCACTGAGACAAAGTTCTTGGGAAGGTATGGGGGAGCAATGATTCTAAGTCAGGAGAACTGCCTATATAGCAATCACCGTTAGAACCTGCGAGAGATGGGGAGGGGATTTGTACGATAGTTTTTTTATTGTGCTTATTTTTCCCCGACGTGTATATACGTCGGGATTACTATTTGCTTGATGCTATTGTAAAATCTCTTGACCTTCTTGGGTTAAGAGATTTTTTTATGGGTATTGTTGGACAACTGCAAAAAAAGGGAGGTATTGTGTATGGTTACGAGTCTTTCAACCTATATGTGCAAAGAGGGCAATAGTTGTGGATTGACAGGTGCATCAACCTTTTTTGCAGGTATTCCAGATGCTGTAATGGTGCTTAACAGTTCCTTGTGGTGTTACTTTTCAGCTCATGAGTATATTGAAAAACAATGTCCAACAGCAAGAATGCGCTTCTTTTGCTCTCAAAGGAATAAAGATGCTGTATTTTCTGGTACAGAGCAGTATTTGCTGCATATTTTACAATCAATAAAACAGACAGCTCAGCCATCTGTAGTACTGCTGGCGAACAGCTGCACTGACAGTACCCGTAATGAAGATCTTTTGCAGATTGCCAAGCAGGCAGATCTGAATTGTCCTGTGATTTGTCTGGATCGTCATGACTTGGACGGGGGATTTTGGGCCGGATATCAGGCAGCTGCCAAAGCCTATTTTCGTGAGGTGCCCCTGCAGTTTCGTACTACTGTGAAGCCAAGGACGGTTAATCTTTTAGGATGCAGTGTTGGTTATTATAATGCAGTCCATGATTTGCAGGAGCTGCGGCGTATGCTAACCTTAGCTGGTTATGAGGTAATCGCTTGTCCAGGGGCAGGAAGTACAATGCAGGAAATTACCAATATGACTCAGGCGCAGCTGAATATTGTAGTTCATGATGAACTAGGACGTGAGCTGGCAGAACTGCTGGAAGAGCAGTATGATATGCCCTATGTATCCTTATTGCCCCCTTATGGCATACAAGGTTCCTTGAACTGGCTAAAGGCGATTGATTACTATCTGTCGGGGGAAAGTAATGGAGTAAAAGCTCTTCAACAAGAAGTGAATTACCTGGAACGACAACATAGCATTTTAAATAAAGAACAGCAAAAGATTTGGGGGACTATCTGCTTTGACAGTATTTTCATTGCTGCTCCTGCCTCCGTAGCCTTTGCTATATCTCAGGCAGCAAGAGGGGAGTGGATGAATGCAAAGAAAATCATAACCGTATTGCAAAATGGTGTACCCTTTAAGCAGAGTTATCCTGAATATATAGGCACTGTGTTGGATGGATATAAGGAGCAGCAGAAAATAGAACAACACTTGGCAGGTTTACGAGGCGGATTGCTGATGGCAAGCAGCAGAGAAAAAGCGATCCTGCATCAAAAAGCAGTGAAAGATGTGGCATATCAGCATATCTCTTCACCTGTTTACGACGAAATGATCCTTAACAATCGACCACTTATGGGGTTGCAAGGGACCAGCCATATGATAGCAGGTTTGTGGAATCAATATATACAAGGGCAAGAGAGGCTTGGCTTTATCAAAAAAGCAATGGTCACTTAGTAGAATAAATATTTTTTGATATAAAAAACAAAAATATAGGAGGAAAAGTGTGGGCAAGCAGATAAAGTTAAAACAAGTTAAGTTATGCGCCTGTGTTCTGGGGAGCGCTCTATTATTACACATGCCAAATGTACAGGCGGCAGAGACAGAAGAGCAGGAAGAGTATTCTTTTGACCAAATAGTGGTAACAGCTACCAAAACACCAGTAAAGGTATTTGAAGCCAATGCCAATATGACGGTAATCACACGAGACGAAATTGAAAAGAACCATTATCATGATTTGGTAGAAGTGCTGCGAGATGTGCCAGGTGTCGCTGTGTACAATTATGGCGGTGGAGCTGGTTACGAGCATTCAAATGGTTTAAGGATTAATGGAGCAAAAGAGATTGTAGTACTGATTGATGGGATAAAGGTCAATGCTGCTACTAGCGGACCCTTTCCTTTTAGTGCCTATAGCTCTCTGGAAAATATTGAAAGAATAGAAGTACTAAAAGGATCTGCATCTGCATTATACGGTTCCGATGCCAAAGGTGGCGTTATTAATATTATTACCCGCAAAGCGGAAAGTAATAGCACATCTCTAACTCTTACGGGAGGCAGTTATGGCAAAGAAAACTATTCGCTGCTGAATCAGGGAAAATCAGGAGATCTTAGTTGGGTTATAACGAGCCAGAAGGATATCCTGGGAGATTATAAAGATGGTCATGGTGTAAGGATTCCCCAGCATCGAAATGGGGAAACTAACTCATTTAAGCTAACCAAAAATATCAACGATGACTCTGATGTAATATTGATGTATGATAACTATAAAGGGGATTATCGTTATGCAGATAGTGCTTATGGAATTGATAATCATAAAGCAGGCACTGCTGATAATTCTTCTTGGAAAATGATTTATAACAATAAGCTTTCGGAAAAAAGCCACAATCAATTATCTTTTTTCAGTGGTGACTACGATACAACCTATGATATAGGATCTACATGGGGTTCAACGAAAACAAAAGTTAAGACTATTGGAATTCAAGAACAATTCACGCAAAAAATGGGTGATCGCCATATTTTTACTACGGGTTCTGATTTTAACCAAGATAAAGTAGTAAATATGAATGATGTCAAACTGACAAACCGGGCTCTATATGCGCAAGATGAATGGAATATGACCAACCAATGGAAGTTAACCTCTGGTGTACGGTATGATAATCATTCTGATTTTGGCAGTCATACAACGCCCCATATGAATCTTGGATACAAGCATAATGATAATACGAATTATTATCTTTCCTATAGTGAGTTTTTTATTGCTCCTACTCCGGTTCAGCTATATGATGAAAAATATGGCAACCGAGACTTAAAACCAGAAGATGGACGGACGATTGAAGCTGGTATAAATCATAAGTTTGATAATACCTTGACGGGGACTTTTCATGTATTTCAAAGAAAATCCAATGAGGTGATAGCAGCGTCTGCCGCTGATTGGAAATACTACAATATTAATGAAGAAAAAGCTTATGGCTGGGATGTACAGTTAAACAAAAAATTCTCTGATCATGTTAGCGGTTTTGTTGGTTATACACAAACCACAGTTGAGTCACCAGGTAAGCAAGATAATGTAAGCGGATATATACCAAAAGGTGCCTGGAATGTTGGTGTGAATTATCGTCAGGATCAATATGATGTTGCCTTACTGGGACATGGAATCATAGATCGGGTTGGTCCTACGCCAAGTAATGGACTACCTGCCTTACCTGCCACTACATATTGGGTATGGGATGTATCGATGAATTATAAAATTACGAAGCAAGCAAGGGCATTTATAAAAATTAATAATATATTTGATAAATATTACGCAGAGTATTCTAATGTCGCTTTCGGTAATAGTAGCAGTTCTTATGCTCCAATTGCCGGAGACTGGTGGTCAAGTCCTGGTCGCAACTATCAAATTGGTATCCAATATCAGTTCTAGGTTATCATAAGAAGATGCTGATATTAGCATCTTCTTCATAAATAAACAATAAAGGACTTATACTATGTTACAACTTGTGAATTTATCCAATTATGAGTCTGATTTGGAACTCATTCATAATAACCCTGTATGCTTAGAAGCTTTTTTGAATCATCATCATTTAGATGGTTTGGAAATGATGTTTTGTGATTCTTGGAATCCACGTGTCCATAAGAAGCAGTGGATACAAGGGGTGCATCTGCGTTTTTGGCCTAACTGGCTGGATTTCTGGCGAGGGGACAGGACGGAACTGCTCAGGCAATTTGGCAGTGATGCAGAGATTGAAGCCTGCTACGGCGCTTTGACCCGTGAAGGCTGGCTAAATGTCTATCGTGAAAATCTTCGTATTGCTAAAATGGCAGGTGCCAAGTATGCCGTCTTTCATGTCAGTCAGACACGAATTCCAGAATTATTTCATTGGCAGTTTAGTTTCACTGACCGGCAAATCATTGAAGCTACGATTGAGGTGGTTAATGAGCTGGTGGAGAGTATACCAGAGGATATGGAATTATTATTTGAAAATTTGTGGTGGCCAGGATTAACTTTGAAGGATAAAGAACTTACAGCGTTGTTACTTGATAGTGTAAAACATCCCAAGGCAGGGATTATGCTGGATATTGGCCATTTGATGAATACGAATCCAGAGCTAACGAATCAGGATGATGGTGTAGATTATGTACTGAAAATAGTTGATAACCTCGAAGAATATAAGCATTATATTCATGGGGTGCATTTGCACCATTCCTTATCCGGGAATTATATCAAACGGAGCAGAGGCACGGCTATGCCCCAAGAGGATATTTTGGCAGCCGCTATGAGTCATGTGCTGCGCATTGATGAGCATTTACCCTTTAGTTCTCCCTGCGTGAAGAAGATTATAAATTGTGTGCAACCTACATACGTAGTACATGAGTTTATGTATACATCGATCAATGACTGGTCTGAAAAAATCAGGATTCAGCAGCAAGCCTTGCAATATAAGGAGCGTTAATGGATGAAAAAATTATCGTTTATTGCTTTACTCCTAAGTTTCTGCCTTCTGCTAGTCGCTGGCTGCAGCTCTAATCAACTGCAGGATGCCCCTAAAACAGGAGGCTATGAAGTACAGGATTTTCAAGGTCATGTAATAAAACTTCCTCATAAACCCAGCCGAATTGTGTCCTTGTCCTTGGGGACAGATGAGATACTGGTGGACTTGGTTTCTTTGGAGCGCATTTTAGCTTTGACCTATTTGGCAGATGACCCGGAAATATCCAATGTAAGTGAACAGGCTAAATTGGTATCAAGAAAGGTGAAGGCCAATCCGGAGACAATTATCGCATTACAGCCAGACGTATTATTTATTGCTGATTGGCAGCCTATAGAATTGATTCAAACCATTCGTGACGCAGGAGTACCTGTCTATGTATATAAAACACCGAGCACAATTGAAGACGTAAAACATGTAATTCGAGAAATTGCCCAGGTTGTTGGAGAAGAAGAGATGGGACGGAAAATGGTAACCCAAATGGAAAATCAATTAGGAACGATCCAAAAATCATTGGAGAAAGTCAGCTCTGATGAGCGGAAAACGGTAGTCCTTTTCTCCTTAATGGGAGGAATCGGAGGACAAGGCAGCTTATTTGATGATATCTGCCGACATGCAGGTGTCGTGAATGGAGCAAGTAAAGTAGGCGTTGGCAAGAATGAGATGATGACTAAAGAGCAGATTGTAGCTGCCAATCCCGATGTATTTATTATGCCAACGTGGAATTATAATGGCAAAACCAACGTAGAGGACTTTAAAGCCGGGATACGAGAGGATCCTGCATTTCAAAGTCTGAGAGCAATCAAAGAAGAGCAGCTATTTATGATTCCCGATCGTCATTTAAGCTCTTCATCACAATATATTGTACAAGGAGTAGTGGGCGTTGCTAAGGCAGCTTATCCCCAATATAACCCATGAGAGAAACAATACTAACGAAGACACAAGGGAATCGGGCTAAAAAGGCTTGGAAGATTATGATAGTACTTAGTATTCTATTACTTGGTATGATTGTATTTTCTATATCTTGGGGGACCATAACAGTGCCATGGGAAGATACAGTAGCAATTATTGGACAGCATGTACCCGTGATTAGCGGATATTTCCCCTCGGTTAATGCCGAATTTCAGGCTGTTGTGTGGAATATCCGCTTGCCCCGGGTACTCGTAGGGGTGTTAGTGGGAGCCGCATTAGGTGTATCGGGAGCTGTTATGCAGGGAGTATTTGGCAACCCACTGGCTGATCCGGGCATTATTGGTGTTTCCGGTGGAGCATCTTTTGGAGCTGTTACTGCCATTGCTCTTGGTTTTACGTCTTTGAGTATATTTATTATGCCGGTGTTTGCGTTAGTGGGAGCCCTTGCAGCAGTGAGCGCAACGGTTTTTTTATCCATGTCACGGGGCAAAATTCCCGTAATGACCTTATTGTTGTCAGGAGTAGCCGTCAGTATGTTAATGGGGGCTTTAACATCCGGAATTTTGACTTTAATGAATGAATATCGGGTACGTGAATATTTATTTTGGGTGGTGGGGGGCTTGGATTATCGACGCTGGGAGCATGTTTATCTGGCAGTTGGTCCAATTCTCATCGGTCTGATTATTTTATGCTTGCTGGCACGGCATTTGAATGTTCTTGTATTAGGAGAACAAGAGGCTCGATCCGTAGGCGTACCTGTAGTTGCATTACGCCTGCTTTTATTATTTGTGGCTGCTGCTACGACGGCTATGGCCGTATGTGTGAGCGGTACCATTGGTTTTGTCGGTTTAATTGTACCTCATATTATGCGAATTATAGTGGGGCCGGAGCATCGCTGGCTGCTGCCAAGCAGTGCCTTAGCGGGTGCTTTGTTCTTAGTATTCTGTGATACCTTAGGACGAATGATTTTTCCTCCTAATGAAATTCGTGTAGGTATTATGACAGCGTTACTGGGAGCCCCCTACTTCTTATATCTGCTGCGTAAAACCCAGCAGTCTGGAGGAATCTCATGACACAGGAAATCATAACCGTCCGTAATACTAGTATTGTACTTGGTGAAAAGACAATTTTAGAGAATATTACCTGCAGCATAAGTGCTGGAGAATTTGTAGGAATCATTGGTCCTAATGGAGCAGGAAAAAGTACTTTGCTCCTTGCTTTGCGTGGTTTTGTTCCTTTATCTGCGGGTGAGGTACAGTTAGCAGGCCGCCCTATTACAACCTTGTCTGATAAGGAGTTGGCCCGTCATGTTGCTTATATGCAGCAGGAAGTAAATGTAGGTTTTGGTTTTACGGCCTTAGAAGTGGTTTTAACTGGGCGTTATCCATATCTAAAATGGTGGCAGCATGAGCAGGCTGAGGATAAAGCAATAGCCCACCGATATATGGAGTTTACGGGAGTAGAAGCATTAGCGGATAAATCGGTCCATTTGATGTCAGGCGGTGAGAAACAGCGTGTTTTATTGGCCAAAGTTCTGGCACAAGAAACGCCGCTTATTTTTTTAGATGAGCCTACGGCTAGCCTGGATTTAGTCTACCAGGAAGAAATATTTCGGTATTGTCAATTGATCACAAAGCAAGGTAAAACGGTATTGATAGTGGCGCATGATTTAAAATTAGCAGCTAAATTTTGTTCTCGACTGCTGCTGCTGGCAGAGAACACGATGATTGCGGACGGTCCTCCAGAGACGGTGATTACTAAAGAAAACTTACAAGCTGCTTATGGTTTGCATGCTGCTGTATTTATGAATAAAGTAACTGGTAATCTAGATATTCACACCTATGCTGCTAATGATGATAATCCTAATAAAGATACGAATGTTCATATTATTTGCGGTGGGGGATCAGGGGAGAAAATTATTCGTTTGCTTTATGAGAAGGGCTATCGTCTGACCCTTGGTGTAATACAACCAGGTGATGCGGATGCTAATGCAGCAGAAGCCTTTCATCTGCCTTGTCTGCTGGGGCAGCCTTTTTCAAGCATTGATGAACTGTCAGCTCAAGAAAATCGCAGAAAAATCAGTGAGGCCGATTGGGTGGTATTATCAGATTTAACCTATGGGGAACAAAATATTGATAATTTACAAGCCGCTTTTATGGCTAAAAAATTAATTGTGATTGAGGATACACCAATTGAAAAGCGGGATTTTCTTGAGGGGCAAGCCATTGAATTATATACAAAATTAGTAGAAATGCCCCAAGTTACAGTGATGACATTTCCACAGTTTATTACATCACTGGAGAAACATTGAAAATTAGCGGGAAAATACAGTTGCCAGCAGTTCATAGATGACATGATTCGCTGTAGAAAGAGAGGAAGAAAATTGAGACATTCTGTTATTTATCCTTTTACCGCTATTGTGGGACAAGAGGATATGAAGTTGGCATTGATTTTAAATGTGATTAATCCATCTTTGGGTGGGGTATTAATCAAAGGGGAGAAAGGTACGGCAAAGTCAACGGCTGTAAGAGCATTAGCCGATTTACTGCCAGCGATGGAAACAGTGAAAGATTGTAAATTTCATTGTGATCCTCAAGATAACAATCAATTATGTGGAATTTGCCAGGAGAGCCTTGCATCTCATAATCCGCTAGTGGTGCAGACTGCTAAAATGCGAGTTGTAGAATTGCCTGTGAATGCCACGGAAGATCGAGTAGTAGGGACATTAGACATTGAATATGCAATTAAACATGGCGAAAAGAAGTTCGAGCCTGGAATTTTAGCCCAGGCAAACCGCAATATTTTATATGTAGATGAAATCAATCTACTGGACGATCATGTAGTTGATGTGCTGTTAGATGCAGCTGCTATGGGAGTGAATCGGGTAGAGCGGGAAGGCGTTTCCTACGTTCATCCTGCCAGATTTGTTTTGGTGGGAACGATGAATCCGGAAGAAGGAGATATCAGGCCTCAATTATTAGATCGTTTTGGATTATCCGTGATTGTGTCTGGTGAACATGAGCCAGATAAGAGGGTGGAAGTAATTAAACGTCGTTTGGCCTATGAAGCAAATCCGGAAAAATTCCTGCAGCTGCATCAGGAAGAACAGGAAAGGTTAGCCCAGCAAATCATTCAGGCACGCCAGCGATTATCTAACGTATCGATTGAAGATGAATTGCTTACATTGGTAGCAAAAATCGCAATCTCCTTAGAAGTGGATGGTCATCGTGCTGACATCGCTGTAATTAAAACGGCCTTAACATTAGCTGCTTTTGCCGGACGTATTACAGTTACTTCTAATGATATTCAAGAAGCAGCTCGGTTAGCGCTGCCTCATCGTATGAGACGCCGTCCTTTTGAAGAGGGAATATTAGATTGGAAAAAAGTAGAGGCATTATTTGGTGATCAATGAGCAGCACAGGAGGTATAACGAGTGACAGCTAAAACAGTATTTCCCTTTGCTGCTGTGGTGGGACAAGATCAAATTAAAAAGGCACTATTGATTGCTGTGGTCAACCCTAAGGTGGGCGGTGTTTTGATTGCCGGAGAAAAAGGTGCTGCTAAATCCACTTTAGTACGAGGACTTTCTCAGGTGATTCCTAATAGGAAGCTGATCGAATTGCCGTTAAATGCTACAGAAGATATGGTCTTTGGCAGTATGGATATGGAGCAGGCTGTCATTACCGGCAAGAGACAGTTTTCTCACGGAATTTTAGCGAAGGCTCATAATCACATATTATATATTGACGAAGTAAACTTGCTCCAGCGAGAGCTAAGTAATGCTATTTTGGATGTTGCGGCTTCTGGTATTCATGTAGTAGAGCGAGAGGGCGCTTCCAATTCATATGAAGCACAGTTTACCATGATAGGTACGATGAATCCGGAAGAGGGCGATTTGCCGCCCCAGTTCTTAGATCGTTTTGGTTTATATGTAACCGCAGCAGGTGAAAAAAATATAAAAGACCGCGTCGAGATAGTACGGCGCATTTTAGCTTACGAACAGAATCCCATAGCTTTTTATCAGAAATATAAAAGGGCGGGAGAAGATATCTGCCAACAAATCGCAGCAGCCCGCAAAAAAGCAAAAGAGATTCTGATCTCAGATGCGATGGTGCAATTAGCAGCACAGATTTCTTCCCAAGGAAATTGTGCCGGTCATCGGGCAGAACTTTTCTTGCTGGAAACAGCAAAAGCCATTGCTGCACTAGCGGGACGTGATGAGCTCTTGCCCATGGATATGCAAGAAGCTGCAGCCTTTGTGCTGCCTCATCGCATGCGCCGTCCGTCAGAAGAGTCAAAAGAACAGCATTCTCAAAAAAAGCAACAGCATGATCAGTTAGAGCAGGATTCCTTTAATGAAGAGCAGCCCCAGTTGCCTGATGAAGAGCAGCCTAATGCTAACGAATCATCCCAGGATAGGGGGGAAGCGCCAGAAGGGAAGAGTGAAGGGGAACTGGAGAAGGGGAAAAGGCAGGAAGATACAACCATAGCTGATCTGCTGCCTGTAGGGAATATGGCGTTGAATTTACAGAAACGCCAAGTGAGGCAGGGCAGCGGCAAACGTACTTTGGCTAAGACCAATACGAGGCAGGGGCGCTATGTGCGCTCTTGTATACCCACCAGACCAGTAACAGATCTTGCTTTTGATGCTACCTTGCGGGCGGCTGCACCCTATCAGTTGACGCGAGCTAAAAGTATGTGCTGTATCAATATTTGCCGGGAAGATTTACGGCAAAAAGTGCGTGAGAAGCGAATTGGCACTACCTTCTTATTTGTAGTGGATGCCAGCGGCTCTATGGGAGCCAGACAACGTATGAAAGCGGTTAAGGGAGCTATCTTATCCATGCTCCAAGATGCGTATCAGAAACGAGATAAAGTCGGTATGATTGCTTTTCGCAGGCAGACTGCTGAAATTCTTTTGCCTGTTACCCGCAGTGTAGAGTTGGCAGAAAAGTCTTTGCAGCATTTACCTACAGGAGGCAAAACACCTTTGGCAGAAGGGTTGTATACAGCTCTTGGAGTGCTTAGGACCATGTGCCGGCTAGAAAAGGATATAGAGCCTGTCATGGTACTAGTGACAGATGGCTGCGCCAATACCGGGGGAAGAGCAGGACAAGATGCTGTCAGTGAGGCTTTGCAGACAGCGCTCCTAATTGGTGAGACCAGAGTCAATAGTTTAGTGATTGATACAGAACAAGATTTTATTAAGCTGGGGATTGCTGTTACTATTTCCCGTGCATTAGGTGGTTCGTATTACAAGCTGGATGACTTGTCAGCTGAAAATATTATTCACATTGTAAATGGTATGAAATGAAGAAAGGATTGATAAAGAATGGAATTTTTATCACAATGTATTAATTTATTCCATCAGGGCGGCCCAGTCATGTATGTGATTGCAGGGTGTTCTTTGGCTGTTGTGGCAATTGCAGTGGAGCGGTTTATTTATTTCCGGCAGATGACTACAGATGCCCAGCTGTTTATTAATAAGCTGCAGCCTTTATTAGAAAGAAAGAAAATTGCTGAGGCGCAGCAATTATGTGAACATACGCCAGCGGTAATCGGGCGTTTAGCAGCAGAAGGGTTAGAGGCTTATCAGAAGGAGAGTAACTTAGAAGTAATTATGGAAGGAGCGGCCGCTTTAGCAGCAGCCAGATTACGAGAATACTTAAATTATCTAAGTTCCATTGTGACCTTATCCCCTTTGTTAGGATTATTAGGAACCGTAATCGGTATGATTAATTCCTTTAGCGTATTCAATGTGAAAAATGGTCAGCCTATGGCTATCACTGGCGGAATCGGTGAAGCCTTAGTGGCAACCGCTACGGGTTTAATGGTAGCGATTATGGCGTTGGTTGTGCACACCTATTTTACTCATCGTTTAGATCAATTGGTTACGGATATGGAACAAGTCTACACTCTCATCATAACTCGACTGGCAGGCAATAAAAAAACTCGGAGGGAAAATCATGAAATTGCGTAGCTTACGCATCGAGAAACAGCCAGAATTAATGATTATTCCCATGATTGATATTATCTTTTTTTTATTAATATTTTTTATGATGAGTACCTTATATATGGTAGAACAACATACAATTCCTATCAATTTGCCGCAAGCTGCAGCTGTACAGAAGGAACTATCCCAGAATATTAATATTACTATTTTACAAAATGGTAATATCATGTTTGATCAAGAGGAAATTCCTTTTGCCTTGCTGCAAAAACGAATTAGTATCGAGCTGGCAAAACACTCAGAAAATATATTTGTTGTACGAGCAGATAAACAAGCAGAGTATGGTCAGGTAGTGGCAGTATTGGATGAGCTCAAAATGTCAGGGGCACATAGGGTGGCTGTGGCTACTGACCGGAAAGGAAGATAGAGCGCATGATATACCGACCACGTTGGCGTAAAGCCATCGGCATTTCTATACTTTTTCATATAGTATTTTTGGGTGTTATCGGTTGGCTGGCTGGTAAGGCTGTTACATCCATACAAGCAGAACCTTACATTGAATTAGAATTACTTACCGATGCGTCTATAGAGGATTCAGGATTAGAAGAATCATTGCCAAATTCACAGAGTGCACCTGGTGCTGCTCCCGTCCAGACCATGCAAGTCAGGGAGAAGACAGCTCCTTCACCTGCTACCCCTCAGGTAGTGGCTGTGGCCAATGAAATGGCGATGGAAGCAGTTGAAGCAGTAGCCTCATCCCCGTCTGGAAGTAGTGATGAATCGACTGGAACTTCTTCTGACAGCGACGCAGTTGGGAATAATGAGAGCGGCGGCAGCGGCACTAATGCTGGTTCTAATAGTGGAGGAAATGGCGGACGAAAAGGTAAGATTATTCGGCCGCAGATCTTGTCTAAGGTAGATCCTGATTATCCTGAAGGAGCGAGGACAGCTGGCTTGACGGGGACCGTAGTGGTAAAAATTCAAATTTTGGTGAATGGTTTACCTGGCGATGTGACCATTAGTGCGACATCAGGACATGATATATTAGATGCTGCAGTGGTAGCAGCAGTTCGAAAATGGAGATTTGTACCAGCTAAGGACCCAGAGAGCGGCGCCAGTATTATGTGTTATACAAACATGCCAGTCACTTTTCGTTTTAAATAGGTAGAAACCAGTAGAAAGGCGGGGTACTCAATCATTCGATTTGTGATATAGTATTATAAGTAAGAAGCTAGTTTGGATAATGTAGTAGGAGTTGAATCATGAATTATCAATTTGCGGGAAAAGTAGCGATGATTACTGGCGGTACTTCTGGTATTGGTTTGGAGGCTGCTCGCCAGTTGCTGGCCCAAGGGGCTAAGACGGCCTTAATTGGACGTCAAAAGGAAAAGGGGCAAATGGCCTTACTTGAATTAGCATCCTATGCTGATCATGTATGTTTTATACAAGGAGATGTCAGTTCTGTGAGTCAATGCCAGGAAGTAGTAGAAAAAACTGCAGCCCAGTTCGGCGGTCTGGATATTGTTATCAATGCTGCTGGTATATACATGGAAAAAATCATTGGTGAAGTTACGGAAGATGAGTTTGATAACATCATGAATATCAATATAAAAGGTACCTATTTTATTTGTAAATCGGCTTTGCCTTATTTGCGGCAGAGGGGTGGTGGAGCTATTATTAACGTGTCTTCTGATGCAGGGATTAATGGTAATTGTTTATGTACTGCCTATTGCGCCTCAAAGGGTGCGGTAACGACTTTTACAAAGGCTTTGTCCTTAGAAAGTATTCACTATGGTGTTCGCGCTAATTGCATATGCCCTGGTGATGTGGATACGCCTATGCTTACACAGCAATTAGCAGAGGCAGACAATCCCGAGGAATATTTACGGGATATGTCATCAATGTATCCAATAGGGAGAATTGCCAAAGCTCATGAGGTAGCTCATGTAATCTGTTTTTTGGCATCGGATCAGTCATCTTTCGTTAACGGCGCAGTATGGATGGTAGATGGCGGCTTAACTGCGTGCTAAAATTGGTATTGATATCATATAGATGGCTAAAATAAAACGAAGGGCATAGAAGATTACCCAGTATATCCTTGACAAGGAAAAGTATTTATTATACTCTAATTAAGAGTGGACAGCAAAATTTAATATGGATGGTATAGGTGCCCTTTTGGGCTTAATAGGGAAGTCCGGTTAAATTCCGGCGCGGTCCCGCCACTGTAATGAGGAGTAACCCCATAATTATGCCACTGAGATGAAACTTGGGAAGGCTTGGGGAAGCAATGATTCAAAGTCAGGAGAACTGCCTATACAGCAATCACCGTTAAAACCTGCGAGAGATGGGGAGGAGATTCGTACAGTTATACTGTGGTATATTACGCATGATAGTGATGTGTTTATATGATGGCAGGCTACTATAATTGTATTTATTGAAATCTTCCGTTTTGTGTGACGGAAGTTTTTTTGCGCTAGTAACGATGATTATCCAGTAGGATTGTAGTTGAATTGGCCTTTCATGCCAATTTTCTAATTTTTCACCAGTGCTGGTCAAGAGTATTGGATAATGGTAAAATTAAGAATGCAAATTCTCGTTTTACTCAGTTATCGTTATATGTACTTGTATATGTTGTACCACAATTTATAGTTAAGGAGGCCATTATGGCAGGAATTTTTTACGGTGTTGGTGTAGGGCCAGGAGATCCAGAGCTGCTCACATTAAAAGCAGTGGAGGTGATAAGAAACGCGGATGTGGTAATTGCTCCTAAAACAGAAAAAAAAGAAGGTAGTACAGCACTATCGATTGCGCATCCTTATTTGAAAGCAGATGTTGAGATATTAAGGTTGGTTTTCCCGATGGTAAATGATGCTGCTACGCTAGCAAATGCATGGGAAAGCAATAAAAATAGTATTCTGGCAGAACTGCAGGCTGGGAAAAAGGTTGTGTTTTTAACATTAGGTGATCCTATGTTTTACAGCACTTATATGTATGTATATCGTTTGTTAAAGGACTCTGGTTATGCTATTGAAACCATACCTGGCGTTCCGGCTTTTTGTGCGATTGGCAGTCAATTAGGCCAGCCGCTGGCAGAGGGAAATGATATACTTAGCATTATTCCTGCTACGATGTCAGAAGAAGAGTTAGATGCTATATTGGGAGTCGTAGATAATGTTGTATTAATGAAGGTTTACAAAAATTTTGGACAGGTTGTAGCGAAATTAAAACAGCATGGTTTTGGTGAAAATGCTGTTATGATTAGCCGCTGTGGTTTGCCTGATGAACAAATTAGCTATAATTTAGAGGAAGTTGACGCTAAGAGTGTTAACTATTTATCTACTATTTTGGCTAAGAAACGTAAACTTGGTTAAGTGTAATACTTTTCTCCCAAAGACTTAGGAATGCACATAGAAAACTGAGTGAGGAGTTGTACAAATGAAAATGAATTTATATAAAATAGCTATGAGTTTTGCATTAAGTGTTTCCTTATTATTGGGTGCTAGTGTATTTGGCTTATCAAATGCAAGTGCCCAAGAGGCACCAAAAAGTCAAAAAGCCATCGTCGTGGTAAGCTTCGGTACTACTTTTAAAGAAGCTCGTCAATTAAATATTGAGAGTGTAGAAAAACGTATTGCTCAAGCTTTTCCTGAATATGATGTATATAGAGCTTTTACTTCCAAAATTGTTATGAAACGCTTGGCGGAAAATAGCAATATTCATGTGAATGATTTGGAAACCGTATTAAACCAATTAAAAAAAGATGGCTATAAAGAAGTTATTGTTCAAACAACTCATCTGACACCAGGTGAAGAGTATGATAAAAAAGTTGTAGCTACTGTTGAAAAGTTCAATGGTGCTTTTGAGACACTTTCTATAGGTCGTCCGGTGTTATTCTTTCATGGTGAAAATGGTAAACCCAATGATTTTGCCATTGCTGTAAATGCTCTTAAAAAACAACTTCCTGCATTGCAATTGCAAGGTAAAACTGTGGTATTTATGGGACATGGTTCACCACATCAGCATAACCCAGCTTACCAAGCCTTACAAGATCAATTTTACGCAGCTGGCTTACATGTGATTATCGGTGTAGTAGAAGAAACGGATCATCCTAATCTTCAAGATGTTGAAAAATTACTAAAAGAAAGAAACATTAAAAAGATTACCTTGATGCCGCTCATGTTAGTTGCTGGTGATCATGCCAATAACGATATGGCTGGGGATGAAGATGATTCCTGGAAAAATACATTCCTTGCAGACGGATATCAAGTGGAAACCTACATTCATGGTTTAGGTGAAAATACTGGAATCCAAGATATTTATGTACAGCATGTACGTGATGCCATTAATGGTTTAAAATAATAGTTAAGACCGTAATAAGTGGGGATGCCGGATCAAGTATATCCGGCCTTTCCCATTTGTTATATGTATGGAAGGAGAGCGAGTCGTGAAAGGGAAATTGACATATTTAGTCTGCATGCTAAGTATAATGAGTATAATCGTGGCAGGATGTGCTTCTTCAACCCAAGAGAAATCAACAACAAAATCTCCAGATCATTATCTGCAAATGACGGATGACGCAGGGCGCAATGTAGTATTGGGACAAAAACCACAACGTATTGTTGTGCTATCCACCTCTTTTTTAGATGTATTATATGGGGTTGGCGGCAAAGCCGTTGGAAGACCGAGTTCTAAAACACCGCAGACCTTTCCCGCTCAGCAGGAGATTCCAGAAGTAGGCTTTATTTATAATGTAAATGTTGAGCAAGTATTAACCCTTCAGCCAGACTTAATAATTGGTTTTCAGGGAATTCACGATAAATTAATTCCAACTTTTGAAAGCAGTAAGATTCCTGTGATGATATTGAAAATGAAAACCTATGATGATATTTTAGCGAAAGTCAAGTTATTTGGGGAGATTGCAGGCACAGAGGATCAGGCCGAAAAACTGCTTGCTGCTATGCAAGCCAATATCAATGAGGTAACAGCTAAGTTGCCAAATCAAAGTAAAAAAGTGATTATATTGCACGCCACCGCCAAAAATGTTACTGTAGAGCTTGAGCATAGCATTGCAGGAAATGTGGCTGCTATCCTGAAACTCAAAAACATTGCAGCAGGTAGTTCGCCAATCGCTGGTGATAGTGAAACGACTCCTTATAGTTTAGAAAAACTAGTAGAAGGAGACGCAGATGCTATTTTGGTCGTTACCATGGGTAATATGGCTGAAATTGAAAAAAGAATGAAAGCTGATATTGAAAGCAATCCGGCTTGGGGTGGTTTACGTGCAGTAAAAACAGGACAAGTATTTTTTCTGCCTGCAGAATTATTCCAACTCAATCCTGGTATTCGTTTTCATGAATCAGTAGAATATATGGCAAAAGTAATGTATCCTGAGGTTTATGGAAATGTTAAATAAGAAGATTTTCTCATGTAGAGGCACACGTGATCGGAGTGAATGGAGAGCATTTATTTTGGTGATATTCCTATTACTTGCTCTAGGGGGGATTGCCCTCAGTTTGAGTGTAGGAGCACTGTCCATTAGTCTGAATGAAATTATAACGGCTATTTTTTCTGATACTCCGGGAGCAAATCGACAAGTGATATGGAACATACGGTTGCCAAGAACCTTAGTAGGCGCATTGGTAGGTGTTAATTTGTCCTTAGCTGGAGCCATTTTACAGGGTGTTATGAAAAATCCTCTGGCTGACCCTCATATTATTGGGGTGTCGTCAGGAGCTGGTTTAGCTGGCGTAAGCATTATGGTGCTGTTCCCTCATAAAGAATATTTGGTGACTCCCTTTGCCTTTTTTGGTGCTATGTTAGCGGCTATTTTTATCTATATATTGGCTTGGAAAGGCGGCATTCGGCCAGTACGTATTATTTTAGCAGGGGTAGCTGTATCGGCTTTTTTGAATTCAGCTATTTCTGCACTATTAGTATTTTACAGTGATCGGGTTCATGGAGCATTGATGTGGATGGTGGGGGGATTGTCAGCCCGCAGCTGGCCACATCTTGATATTATTTTGCCCTATACGATAATTGGTGGAATCTTGGCTATATTGGGTGCCAGGCGGCTTAATATTCTAAATCTTGGAGATGAAATTGCCCGAGGGTTAGGTCTAAATGTGGAAGTATCCCGTATTGCACTGACTGCAGTGGCAGCATTAATGGCGGCAAGTGCTGTCAGTGTTGTTGGTCTGTTGGGCTTTGTAGGATTGATTGTACCCCATGCAGCACGCTTGTTGGTTGGTTCAGATTATCGCTATCTTCTTCCAGCCTCGGCCTTATTGGGAGTCGCGGTTGTTACATTAAGCGATACCTTGGCTAGAGTGGCATTTGCTCCAATTGAAATTCCAGTAGGGATTATTATGGCCTTTGTCGGTGCGCCATTCTTTCTCTATCTGCTAAGGAGGGATGCATAATGTCCATTATGAAAGCAGAAGCATTATCTGTGAATTTTGATGATAAAATGGTCTTGGAAGATCTTTCTTTGGCAATTGAGGAAGGGAAAATTATTTCGATTTTAGGCCCTAATGGATCAGGTAAAAGTACCTTATTAAATGTCTTATCACGGAATATAAAACCGAATAAAGGAATTGTTTATTTAGACGGTCAGAATTTAGCTCAGCTCAGCGGAAAAAGGCTCGCGCAGCAAATGGCTGTTTTGCCTCAGTCCCCTCAGGCGCCCAGTGATTTAACAGTAAGGGATCTAGTCGAATTTGGCCGATTTCCCCATCAAAGCTGGTGGAGAGGAAAGTCAGAGCAAGATGAGGTTTGTGTTAGTTGGGCTTTGACGCAGACTGGTCTTACACAAATGGCTGATCGAGTGGTGAGTACTCTTTCTGGCGGTGAACGTCAGCGGGTATGGATAGCCATGGCTTTAGCACAAAAGCCAGAAATCCTATTATTGGATGAACCTACTACGTATCTTGATATTTGCCATCAGCTAGAAATCATGGAATTGCTGGCTGCTTTTAATCATGAGCATAAACTTACTGTTGTGATGGTACTGCATGATATCAATCATGCTGCCCGATATTCAGATTATGTTGCCGTCTTGCAGCAAGGGCAAATTTTTGCAGCGGGTAAACCCGCCGATGTCATTACGGAGCATACTTTGCGAGAAGTATTTAGGGTTGAAAGCGAAATCTCCTTTGATTCATCCGGTAAACCGATGGTAATGATCCGGGGGCTGACGTCGATAAATAGAAGAAGTAGGGGATAGTACATGATTCACATTGAGAATTTTAGCAAGAAGTTTGGTGATCGCACCGCTGTAGATAATCTGTCTTTAAAAATTGCCAAGGGGGAGATATTTGGCTTATTAGGACCAAATGGTGCAGGGAAAACAACTACCATTCGTGTACTAACCATGCTAACCCGACCGACAGCAGGCAAGATTGTTATTGATGGCTGTGAGGCATCTCATCAGGAGCAGCATATTAAATCTGTCATTGGTGTAGTCCCTCAGCATTTTAATTTGGACAGTGATTTAACACCCTGGGAAAATCTTGAGCTTCATGGAAGACTTCACCATATGGTGCCTCAGGTGCGTAACCAACGAATTGAAGAGTTATTAAAATTTGTAGAACTGGAAGATCGAGCGCATGAGATGGTGCAGAAATTTTCTGGCGGCATGAAGCGACGCTTAATGATTGCCAGAGCGTTGTTGCATCAGCCTAAAGTACTTTTCTTAGATGAACCCACAGTAGGGCTTGATCCGCAAGTACGCCGCCGTCTTTGGGATCTGATACGCCACTTGAAAAATGAGGGACTTACTGTATTGCTGACCACTCATTATATTGAAGAGGCTGAAAATTTATGCCAGCGGGTTGCGATTATGGAGAAAGGGAGATTAATTGCCATAGATACACCCATGGAATTGTGTCAGCGACTTGGGTCCTATGCAGTGGAATGGGCAGATGAAGAAGGCACAAAAACAAAATTCTTCGCTGATCGCAATGAGGCTTCCGCCTTTGCTGCTACATTAGTAACAACAACTACTCTGCGTCAAACCAACTTAGAAGATGCATTTGTAGAATTGACCGGGCGGAAGGTGGCAGGATAATGTTATATGATATTTGGACAGTCTTTTGGCGAGATTGGCTAGTGCTAAAAAGACGCATTGGCCGCTTTATTTTGTCTCGAATGGTCTCACCTATATTATATCTGGTGGCCTTTGGCTGGGGATTGGGACGGAACATTCAAGTCAACCAAGGCAGTTATTTAGATTTTATTGTACCTGGCATTATTGCCTTAAATTCGATGAATATCAGTTTTAATTCAGTGGGGAGCCCTCTCAATATGAGTAGGGTATATCATAAAACATTGGAAGAATATCTAATTGCTCCCATATCTTCTATGTCTTTTGTGATTGGTAAAGTCGCGTCAGGTGCGTTACGCGGCTTATTATCATCTTTAATTATTATCCTGTTAGCATTTACCTTTGGGGCACACGCGCTGATTACTATTTGGTTTGCAATCGCATTAGTGCTTAACTGTCTGGTTTTTGCATCTATGGGACTCGTGGCTGCAATGGTGATGAATACTCATGAAGATATGGCTAATTTTAATACCTATGTATTATTGCCTATGTCTTTTTTATGCGCTACATTTTTTATTCCGGACCATCTGCCGACTGTGTTACGCTGGCTGATTGAATTTTTGCCGCTGACCCATGCCAGTCATGCCTTACGAGCGATTGTCTCCGGCGGAGAAACTCCTGTTTTCTCCCTGTTCATCATGGCAGCATACATTACTGCCTTTTGTGGAATCGGCGTATGGCTGATGGAAAAAGTGCGGGAGTAGTTTTCTTTTCTGCGTGAATAATAATAGTAGGGAGACTTCTTTAAAACCGCAGAGGCGCAGAGAACACAGAGAAAAAGTATTGATATACTCTCTGGTGTGTTCTCTGCGCCTCTGCGGTTCATTTTTTATCTTTTAAAATTTTCATTGGAGGAAGACAGTTTCATGGCAGTACGTACCATTATCTCTGTTCCATAAGCCAATGCCTTCTCATCGATATCAAATTTAGGATGATGCTGCGGATAGATAATACCTTTATCTTTATTACCTGTACCAATAAAGATAAAGGCTCCAGGAACCTTCTCCAGATAAACGGAGAAATCTTCGCCGCCCATTACAGGATCGATAGTTAAGGTATTTTCTGCGCCAAGGGTCTCGACGCTGGCATTTGCAAATACTTCTGCAATTTGAGGATTATTGATGACAGGGGGAAAGCCCAGGTTTTTCTCAATCTGGAAGGTAGCACCTGCAGCTAGGCAGATGCCGCTGACAATTTGCTCCATACGGTCAAAAACGATTTTCTTGATTTCCATAGTAAAGGAACGTACGGTGCCAATCAGAGTAGCTGTATCAGGAATGATGTTAAAGGTATCGCCTGACTTAAAGGAACCGATGGATAAGACTGCTTGCTCCAAGGGGTCAATATTGCGGCTTATAATGGTATGTAATGCCGTTACGACTTGTGAGCCGACTAAGAGAGCATCTACCGTTTGATGGGGCATCGACCCATGGCCGCCTCTGCCTTTTATCGTAATGGTAAAGGAATCAGGAGAAGCCATCATGCGGTTATAGCTAATGCCGCTGGTTCCGGCAGAAAGACTTTGCCAAAGATGAATTCCAATAATAGCATCAACATCTGCAAGAGCACCTTCTTCCACCATGGGAGCTGCGCCCCCGGGAAAACATTCTTCACTAGGCTGAAATAAGAAAATGATTGTGCCAGCTAAATGATCTTTTAATTCTACTAATGTCTTGGCTGCTCCAATCAGCATGGCCGTATGACCATCGTGACCGCAAGCATGACATACTCCTGAGTTTTGCGATTGGTAGGGCTTGCCGCACTCATCCTGCAGCTCTAGTGCATCAATATCAGCCCGGATTGCAATGGTCTTTCCAGGAAGAGCCCCTTGCAGCTTAGCAATTACTCCTGTTCCTGCGATTTTGCGCGGCGCAAGTCCTAAGGCTGATAATTCCTCCAGAATCCTTTGTTGTGTATTATATTCCAGAGCGCTGAGTTCAGGATATGTGTGAAAATGACGCCGTAAGGAAACAATAGAATCATAATGTTTTTCAATAAGATCTTTAATAATTTGCAAAATAAAATCCTCCTGTTCGTAGGATACAAATATCTGTAATGAAAAGATATAATGTTACATTATCTATTATTATATACTTGTGAAGCGTAAAATAAAAGATGAAAAATAGATTATGCTTTCTATGAAGCATAAGAAAATAAATAATACTTAACAAAGATAGACAAGGATGTTATTATATGGTACTATTTATTAGATAAGAATATTACTATTAAGGGGAGTCGTAGATGACAAAGAATTGGAGAAGATTCGTAAATGTTAGCATGTGTCTTTTGGTTTTACTTTTAGTAGTGGGATGTGGTAGTAATGCTGCAAAGCCAGCAGAGCCAGAAGTTAAGAAAATAAAAGTGGTTACTACTATGTATCCTGTGTATGAATTTGTAAAACAGGTAGGCGGCGATAAGGTAGATGTGGTTATGCTGATACCTCCAGGGGCAGAACCACATGACTGGGAACCAACAGCGAAAGACATCATTCAAATTAAGAGTGCAAAAATTTTCGCTTATCATGGAGCCGATTTTGAGCCAGTTGAAAAATTACTACATAAAGATGTATTAGGTGATGCTCTTCCTGTAGAAGTAAGTAAAGATGTTAAGAAGCTGGAAGCAAAACATGCAGAAGAAGAGGAGGAAGAGGAAGAACACGGTCATGAGCATGGAGATTCTCATGATGAGCATAAATTTGATCCTCATGCATGGCTGGATCCAATAGCAGCTCAGCAAGAGATTAAAACGATCGAGCAAGCATTGGCTGCCGTTGATGAAAAAAATGCTGACTACTACAAGCAAAATGCAAAAACATACAATAAAAAGTTAGCTGAACTTGATGAGCAATACAAAAAGACTTTAGCTGGAATTACCCGTAAAGAAATTGTTACGAGCCATAGAGCTTTTGGTTATTTGGCAAATCGCTATGGATTTGAACAGTTAGGTATTATGGGGCTTTCTCCTGATGCAGAACCTACACCAGATCGAATGGCAAAGATCACTGAGTTTTGTCGTGAACATAAAGTGAAATATATATTCTTTGAAACCGTAACGAGCCCTAAATTAGCGCAGACTCTTGCAAAGGAAACAGGGGCGGAATTACTCGTGTTGAATCCGATTGAAAGCCTAACGGAGCAAGAAATGAAAGATGGCAAGAACTATTTGACTATCATGGGTGAAAATCTAGTAAACTTACAAAAAGCACTTAAATAAAAAAGAGAGATGAAGAGTTGCGTGATAAGCAAATCTTCATCTCTTACTTTTTATGTAGTAGGTATAAAATCGCCAATAGTATTGGCTGATGAAGCAAATAGACAGCTAAAGAATGTCGTCCCAGCCAAGTAATTACTTTGGGAAGAGGTATAGAAACATATGGCTGTCTGGATTTATAAAATAACTTGCCGATTAAAATTCCAATGACAAAAATTCCATACCAAGGGAATAGAGGATAATAATCCAACGATGTAAAAGTACGAGTCTGCAAACCCAAAGGGAAAAGGTATGGAGATGCTGTGAAGCTTGCCGTAACAACCAGGCCCATAATAAATGAAGCAATAGTTAACAGTAATAACCATCTAATTTTCAAAGAACCGATAAGAGGCGACAAGAGTAAACTGATCCCAAGAAAATGCAGGATGCCAAAGCGAATATAAAAATCCGGATTGTGAAAATAGGTAATAGACGTTAGTAGGATCGCCCAGATAAAAATGTGGATGCCGTGACGCACACTGTTACGGCTGAGGGTACTGCTCAAACCGCAAAGGAAGATAAATACGATAGCTGATAGTTTTCCTTCCCAGTACCAAAATCCTCCTAGATAATCTAGATTATAATCATACAAATCTTTTAGATCTACAATAAGATGAAAGAGTATCATGAGTAGTATTGCCAAACCGCGAGCAAAATCCAATTCTTCAAGACGGCTTTTAATAATAATAGGATCAGGCAACATAAGAATCTCCTTATAAAAGACTGAGGGTATGACCTCTATTATTACAAGTGTAATCAATTGATGATAAAAAGGCAATGAGAACGTTAAACACAGAGGGCACAGTGATCCACCGAGAGCACAGAAAAAAATGCACGATAGCGAAGCAATCCCCTGCTTGCCCGGAGATTGCTTCACTCTGTTCGCAATGACAAAAGAATACAAAGAAGTAGTTATTTATCCTTTTACTAAAATAAGCATCATTTTAAAATTCTCTGTAGCGTCTAAGCCATGGGGAATATTAGAAGGCATGACCAGAGTTTGACCTTTAGTCGCAATGAACTTGTTTTCTCCAACGGTAATGGAGGCTTCGCCATCCAAAATGTATACCATAGCATCTCCAGGTGCAGAATGAGTGCTCACCGCCTCGCCTTTTGCAAAGGCAAATAATGTCAAGGTTAGCGTATCATTTTGTACCAAGGTAAGGCTGACGACGCGGCCAGCTTGATATTCTACTAGATCCACCATTTCTAATGCCTTGCTGAATTCGATATTTTTGATAAATTTCTTTTCCATGATGTGTATCCTCCACTTCATTTATTATTCTTAGCTTCATTCTACAGGTTAATTTATCCTATTTCTGTGATAACTATCACAATTATTATTTTTTCCGTGTCATATTTCTATTTTAATTCATATATTATCTTGTGGTCGACATATAGCGAAGGTGCTTTATTTTCTCAAAGGAGATGGATAACGTATGTGTGGAATTGTAGGATGGATAGATTGGGAAAGAAACCTTGAAAATGAGGGCCATATTATGGCCAACATGATGGAAACGCTGGCAGCTCGTGGACCTGATGCATCAGGTATGTATTTAACAAAACATGCAGCATTTGGGCATCGGCGTCTTAGTGTAGTCGATCCAGAGAATGGAGCACAGCCCATGATTCGAGATAGAGGGCAGCGACGCTATGCAATAACGTATAATGGAGAATTGTATAATACGCCTGAATTAAGGCAAGCTTTAGAATCTCTAGGATATATCTTTCGTACCAATTGTGATACGGAAGTCTTGTTAACGGCATATATAGAATGGGGTCCTTCTTGTGTAGAAAAATTTAACGGTATTTTTGCTTTTGGTATCTGGGATGAAGCGGAGCAGACTTTATTTCTTGCTCGCGATCGTATCGGTGTCAAGCCTTTATTTTATACGAGACAAGACAGTAAATTTATTTTTGGTTCAGAGCTAAAGGCATTGTTGGCCCATCCGGAGGTTAAACCTGAAATCGATAACGAAGGCTTGGCAGAAGTGCTTATTATCGGACCTGCCCGAACGCCAGGGCATGGTGTATTTCGTAATATAGCAGAACTGCGACCCGGACACAGCATGCTGTATAGCGAAAAGGGCATGTATCTTTGTCAATACTGGGCACTGGAAAGTATGGCTCATCCAGATGATTTTGATACCACTGCAGGCACTGTACGAGAGTTGATGCAAGATATCGTAAAACGTCAATTAGTTGCTGATGTTCCCGTTTGTACCTTACTGTCAGGTGGACTTGATTCTAGTGCATTAACAGCGCTGGCATGCAATACATATCGCCAGAAAGGACTAGGGGATATTCATACCTATTCTGTTGACTATCTCGATAATGCCCAGTATTTTAAAGCGAACAGTTTCCAGCCTAATGCGGATGCTCCTTGGGTGCAGCGTGTTTCTGAATTCTTTGATACTCGTCATCATAATATTATATTGGATACACCTGAATTAGCAGGGAGTCTGCTCCAGGCTACGATTTCAAGGGATTTACCGGGTATGGCTGATGTAGATACTTCTTTATACCTATTTTGCCGTGAAATAAAAAAAGGTGCTACGGTTGCCTTATCTGGCGAATGTGCCGATGAAGTATTTGGCGGCTATCCTTGGTTTTATCGGGAAGATATGATTAATGCCTCCTGTTTTCCATGGTCGCCAAATTTAGATGTGCGTATGCAGTGGCTGTCTCCTGAAATGAAATCAGTAACAAGGGCTCATGATTATTTACAGGAACGCTATCATGAAGCATTAGCTGAAGTGCCCCGATTGCCTGGTGAGGATGCAAAAGATGCGCGTATGCGAGAAATATTTTACCTAAGTCTAACACGTTGGATGCCTACATTACTTGATCGTAAAGATCGTATGAGCATGGCCTCGGGTTTGGAAGTCCGGGTTCCATATTGCGATCATAGACTCGTTGAATATGTATGGAACGTTCCATGGCATATGAAAAATTTCCATGACAGAGAAAAAGGTCTTTTAAGGCAGGCATTGGTAGGTATTTTACCTGAAGATGTTTTATGGAGACGTAAGAGCCCTTATCCAAAAACGCATAATCCTTCTTATTTGAATGCTGTGCGTCAATGGGTCCTACAGATTTTAGATGATACTTCTTCGCCGTTGCGAGGGATTGTGGATGTGGATAAAGTTCGTGCAATGGCTCAGCCTAATGCGGAAATATCAAATATACCTTGGTTTGGGCAGCTTATGACCAACGTCCAGTTATTTGCTTATCTGATTCAAGTAGATACTTGGCTGAGAGAATACAAAGTGCAGCTGGTATAACATACTGACAGTGGCAAAACATAAGGACACAGATTCAGCTAAGTTAGCATTGTAAAGTTTGATCATGACAAAACAAGAGCCAGGGATTCGTAAGTTACGAATTTCCTAGCTCTTGTTAGTGTGTCATTAATGCTGCTAACAGCCTTCTCGTGGCCAGCAGCCTTGTCGCGGCCAGCAGCCTTGTCGCGGCCAGCAGTCTTCTCGCGGCCAGCAGCTTTCTCGCGGCCAGCAGCCTTCTCGTGGCCAGCAGCCTTGTCGTGGCCAGCAGCCTTGTCGCGGCCAGCAGCCTTGCCGTGGCCAGCAGCCTTGCCGTGGCCAACAGCCTTGTCCCGGCCAGCAGCTTTGCCGTGGCCAGCAAAGTCTGGGGGAACAAGTATAACGAGGATTGCAGCCTATACCAAACCCAGCTCCAATAGTTGAATGATACGTTTTTGCCCGAGATTCAGGGTCTTCTTCCCAATCTTCAATTTCAGGGTCTTTCCAATCCCGATAATCCATAAGTATCGCCTCCTGCCTTACATGAGTAGCATGGAAATGTATCTTATACATAATATGATTCCTGAGACATAAGAGTGATTCATTTGTGCTCTTCATATTCTTTGCGTCTTCGCGATTCAAAAGGTTTTATTCTTTTTAGAACCCAGCAGCATGTTTCATATTGTTGAAATGGATAGAAATATTAAAGGATTCATGTAGTATTTTAGCGAAGTATACAAGAAAGAATGTAAGGATGTGTTAATAAATGTGTACCGCATGTGATGAAACATACAAAATATTCACGATTGAACTTGTCACGAAAGATCCTGTTAATACCAATATGGAATTATTTAAAGAAATAGCTCACAGATTGTTTCAAAATAAAGTAATATCTAATATTAATATCAATAATAATAAAGTCTATCATGCTGATAATAAGCAGGTATTTGGATTCGATATTCATCTGGGCAATCCAAAGAACCCGTCAACCATAAATCTTGCAAATATTGAAAAAGCCCTTGAGGGTCTTGTCGATCAATTTGACGATTATTCTGAAATGCAGATTAGACTCAGCTAAATGACTCTATAATAAAAAAAGCATCCTTAATGGCATTGTCCTTAAGGGGTGCTTTTTTTATGCGGAAAATAAACCACGTCTTGATGAAACGTGGCTGCAAGAGACGTAATTCGAGATTGGTTTAGTAAGGGTTACCAATTATCAGATGAGCACCAAAACAACAAAAGGATGATGATGATGATGATAAACCAGCTGCCGCCCCAGCCATTATTATTTCCATTGAATCCAAAGCCCATGACGATTCCTCCCATTATGATCATGTTGTTGATTATTATATTATATGCTAACTGCACATAGGAGGTGTCAGATTGAAAGCAATGAAGAATATGCAGTAATAAGGCATAATAGAAAAAAATTACTGATCCATACTGTTGCAACAAAATAAAATGTAAATTATGACTAACCAGTCATAATTTTGTCACATTTCCAAATTATAATAAGATTATCAAATTAAGTCCAGCGGTAATA
>DJJR01000048.1 GCA_002434245.1 Pelosinus fermentans | reverse complement strand
TGCCTTGGCGGATCTCTACTGCCAAGGATATGACCTTGCATGGGGGCAGCTGTATGGTGAAGAAAAACCGGACCGTCTTCATCTGCCCGGCTATCCCTTTGCGAAAGAAAGCTATTGGGTTTCCCAGAGGGAAAATTCACTCGCTGACAGGACTCATTTAGAAAGTGCAGCAGTACTTCACCCCTTGCTGCAGCAAAATACATCTGATTTCTCAGAACAGCGTTTCAGTTCCAGATTTACGGGAGAAGAGTTTTTCCTGAAAGATCATGTAGTGAAGGGGCAGCGTATACTTCCCGGAGTAGCCTATCTGGAAATGGCCCGGGCAGCAGCCCAGCAGGCCGCAGGAAGAAGCGGGAAAGAAAGCATTGGGATACAGATGAAACATGTGGTTTGGAGCCGTCCAATGATGGCAGGAGAAGAAGCTGTTCAGGTACATATAGGACTTTTCCCGGAAGAGAATGGAGAGATTGCTTATGAAATCTACAGCCATTTGGATGAAAGTCTTGAAGAAACAGTGGTGCACAGCCAGGGAAATATCCTATTGCATCCGGCATGTGAACTTCAGTCGCTGCCGATCGAACAGATACGGAAGCAGTGCAGTCGTGAAAGGCTGAGTTCCCGCCAATGCTATGAGCAATTGCGAAAGATGGGACTGGAATACGGACCGGGGCACCAAGGAATTGAGACCTTGTACATTGGGGAGAATCAGGTTCTGGCAAAACTGCTGCTGCCTGCTTTTCTGTTAGAGACTCAGGGTCAGTTTATCCTGCATCCGAGTATGATGGACTCCGCCCTGCAGGCATCCATGGGTCTGATGATTGGCTCCGGTCTTAAACCCGCGCTGCCCTTTGCCTTACAGGAACTGGAATTAATTGACGAATGCACCCCCAGCATGTGGGCAGTTTTACGGTACAGTCCGGGCAGCAAAGGGGAAGATAAGGTGCAGAAGCTGGATATTGATCTATGCAATGAACAAGGGACAGTTTGTGTACGCATGAAGGGATTTTCGGCAAGAATTCTGGAAGGGAAAATCAATTCAGGGGCAAAGGAAAAGCTTGGCATGTTACTGTATCAGCCTGGTTGGAAAGAAAAACGAATTGACTCAGCAGCGCCAGTCTCACCCATTAGCCAGCACGTGGTAATCCTATGCGAGCCGGATCAAGGGATAGAAGATAGTATTGCAATGAATATGAATGGAGCACGTTGCATTACTTTACAAACGAAAGAGGAAAGTATTGCAGTACGCTTTCAGAGGTATGCAGATGAAATTTTTGAAGAGATTCGAGCCATTCTCAAAGAGAAGACAAATAGCAAGGTTTTAATCCAGATTGTAATTTTCTCAAAAGAACAGGTGCCGTTCTCCGGCTTATCTGGATTATTAAAGACAGCTCATTTGGAAAACACTAAACTAGTTGGACAAATTATTGAGATGGAACCTGAGGATTGTGTTCAAACCATCAGGGAAAAACTGCTAGAGAATAGTCATCAGCCCTTCGACAGTCATATTCGCTATCAGGATGGCAAACGATGGGTTGCTGAGTGGAAGGAAATCAAAACTACGCGGGATACCGTGAAGATTCCCTGGAAAGACCAGGGGGTCTATTTAATTACAGGAGGATCAGGAGGGCTGGGACTTATTTTTGCCCGGGATATTGCCCGGCAGGCAAGATCAGCTACCTTAATCCTTACGGGCCGATCTGCTCCTACCCAGGAAATGCAGACTAAATGGCAAGACATAGAGGCATTGGGTGCACGAGTAGAATATCGGCAGGTGGATGTAACGGACCAGCAGGCAGTGAACCGGTTGGTTGAGAGCATTCAAGAAGAATTTGGTGGTTTACATGGCATTTTGCATTGTGCAGGCGTAATTCGCGATAATTTTATCTTGAAAAAGACGCAGGAGGAAATGCAGGAAGTTTTGTCACCCAAGGTACTGGGGCTGGTGAATCTGGATCAGGCTACCAAGGATATGAAGCTGGATTTCTTTATCTTCTTTTCTTCCATAGCCGGTAGTCTGGGAAATGCAGGCCAGGCTGATTATGCAGCTGCCAATGCCTTTATGGACGCTTATGCCGAATATCGCAATGATCTGGCAGCGCAGCAGCAGAGGCAGGGGAAAACGCTCTCCATGAACTGGCCGTTGTGGCAGGACGGCGGAATGGGTGTTGATGAAGCAACGGAAGAAATGATGATGCGGAGCATGGGTATGATTGGGCTGCAGACAGCAAACGGTATCCAGGCCCTATATCACAGCACAGGTATCGGAAAAAATCAGGTAATGGTCATGGAGGGGAAAGTAGATCAGTTAAGGATGCTTCTGGAACAAGATCATCCAAAAGAAAGCGATAAACACAGCAGTGTAAATGCTGTTGCAGGCGACAAAATCATAAATCAAGATCTGTATCAAAATCTTTTCGATGAAATAGCAGCTGGAACGTTATCTGAAGAAGAATTTAGTACATTGATGAAGATGTGAAGAGGGGGAAGAAGAGATAAATGGAGAGTCAATTATCATCTTTATATAAGCAAATAAAAGAAAAGAAAATAAGCCGAGAAGATGCGATAAAGCAGATTCAAGAGTACAAAACAAAGCATACCCGGCAACACATACTTCCCATCCTGGAGAATCATGCGTTACCTGAGACTAATACCGCCAGCCTGATAGATAGAATACAGACTGTTTTGCTGCAGCTGGCATCCGAATTATGCAGGGTAACAATTGAAGATATTGATCTAGAGGCCCATTGGAATGAAAATGGGCTGGATCAGGTTATGCTTGCGGTATTGGCGAATAGACTGAATCAGGATTATGAGCTTGAGCTGTCTCCGAGCATATTTTACACACAATTAACCATACAGAGTTTTGCCCAGTATTTGGTTAACGAATATCATGAGATGTTTGCCAGCCAGCTGCAAGTGAAAGAATTACCAAATCCGATAAATAAGAAAAGCAAAGTAATGATAGAAATAGGGGAAGAACTGCTGAAGGAAAAAGCAATACGTTATTTCAAACAGCAATTATCTTCTGTTCTGAAGCTTCCTGTACATCGAATAGATGAAAATGCGCCAATGGAAAAGTATGGAATTGATTCGATTATGGTTATGCAATTAACTAATGAGTTAGAAAAAATATTTGGTTCTCTGCCAAAAACATTATTTTTTGAATATGAGAGCCTTCAGCAGATAACCGACTACTTCCTCGCCGCTTATCGTACTGAGCTAATCAAACTTTTAAATTTGGAACAGGGGACTCCCATTTCTGCTAAATCTGGCAGCAGTACTGCTGTAGAAAACAAAAAAGCGTTGTTTAGAAGTCCCAGGAAGCAGCGCCCTCCGAAGTTCAGTGAAGGCATCATTCGGCAAAAAGAAGCAGCAGGGTTGGATGTTGCTATTATTGGCGTTTCCGGACGTTATCCTGGTGCCAGAAATCTTCAGGAATATTGGGAAAACTTGCGGGAGGGCAAGGATTGTATCACAGAAATTCCTAAAGAGCGCTGGGATCATAGTTTATACTTTGATGAAGATAAGAATAAATTTGGTAAAACGTATAGTAAATGGGGCGGTTTTCTGGAGGGGGTAGACCAATTCGACCCTCTCTTCTTTAACATCTCACCGCGGGACGCCCAATTTATCGACCCCCAGGAACGATTGTTCCTGCAATGTGTATTTGAAACGTTGGAGGATGCAGGATATACTCGGCAAGGCCTTGGTTTAAAAGATAATTTTAATCTCGAAGGAAACGTAGGAGTTTATGTAGGAGTGATGTATGAAGAGTATCAGCTCTACGGTGCTCAGGAACAAATCCAGGGAAGACCCGTTGCTCTTAGCGGAAATCCATCGTCAGTTGCCAATCGAGTATCCTACTTTTTTAATTTTCATGGACCTAGTATGGCTGTCGACACAATGTGCTCTTCCTCTTTGACGGCAATTCATTTAGCATGCCAAAGTCTGCAGCAGGGAGGTTGCGAACTTGCAATTGCAGGTGGTGTAAATGTCTCCATTCATCCCAATAAATATCTGCTGCTAGGGCAAGGGAAGTTTATATCAAGCAAGGGAAGATGCGAAAGCTTCGGTCAGGGAGGAGATGGCTATGTACCCGGTGAAGGAGTTGGAGCTGTACTGCTCAAACCTCTGACGAAAGCCATTGATGATGGTGATAATATATATGGAATTATTAAAGCAACTGCAATCAATCATGGCGGAAAAACAAATGGCTATACAGTTCCTAATCCTAACGCGCAAGCTCGGGTTATTGGTCAGGCTTTGGTTGAAATAGGAATCAGTCCCCGAATGATCAGCTATATTGAAGCGCATGGGACTGGAACTTCTTTAGGAGATCCTATTGAAATCGCAGGACTGAGTAAAATTTTTCAAGAGTATACCAAAGACAAACAATTCTGTGCAATTGGATCCGCTAAATCGAATATCGGGCATTGCGAAAGTGCAGCCGGCATTGCAGGAGTAACTAAAGTATTGCTGCAGCTTAAATATCACCAGCTAGTGCCATCATTGCATTCCAGAACACTAAATCCGAATATTGATTTTAGCAATACACCATTTTTTGTTCAGCAAGAACTTGCAGAATGGAAAAGACCGTTGATTGACATACAGGGAAAAACAGAAGAGCATCCGAGAATTGCGGGTATTTCATCTTTTGGTGCGGGAGGGTCAAATGCTCATGTTGTGATTGAAGAATATATCCCAGGGTATCAGGATCCGGTTTTAATTCAGATTTCACAGCAGCATCCAGCTATGATTGTATTATCGGCCAAAAATGAAGAGCGTCTTTTGGAAAAGGTAAAACAATTGTTAATTATGATAAAGGAAGTCGGGTTCTCTGATGCAAGTCTGGCGGATATGGCCTATACGCTGCAAATAGGGCGTGAAACAATGGACGAGCGCTTGGCGATCGCCGTGACTTCTATTAAAGAAGTGGAAGAAAAATTGAGTTGCTTTTTAGAAGGACAAGAGGATATTGAAAATTTGTATCGAGGGCAAAATAAGCGCAATAAGGAAACATTAGCTGCTTTAGGCTCGGATGAAGATATGGGAACTATGATGGATTCTTGGATGAGAAAAGGAAAATATACTAAGCTTCTCGAGGTCTGGGTAAAAGGGCTAGCCATTGACTGGAAGAAGCTATATGGAAAAACAAGGCCTCGCAGAATTAGCCTGCCTACGTATCCTTTTGCCAAGGAAAGATATTGGGTACCTGAAATTGAAACAACAACTGCTAATCATATGCTGACCAGCACCGGAAATGCGCCGATGCTTCATCCTCTGCTTCATCAGAATACATCGGATTTAATGGAGCAGCGTTTTAGCTCTAAATTCTCGGGGAAGGAATTCTTCTTTGTGAATCATGTTACAGGATTCAGAGTCCTGCCAGAGGCTGCTTGTCTTGAAATAGTGCGAGAGGCTTTACAGCAGGCTGCTGGAAGGCTGCAAGAGGGACAGAGAATTTTGCTTACCAATATAAGGTGGATGCTTCCTATTGCTGTAGAGGAAGATTTGCTTCAGGTACATATAGGACTAATACCTGAAGACAGCAGTGAAATTCTCTTTGAAGTCTACAGCCAGTCTGTGGGCAGAGGTGAAGAACCTATAATATATAATGAAGGAATTGCTGTATTTAGTGGAATCACTGCGGAAAGTATAGCGTTGGATTTGACTGCTATTCAAGTGCAGTGCAGCAAACATTTCAATGCCAGTCAATGTTATGAGGCATTAAAAAATGCAGGATTTAATTATGGTCCAGAGTATCAGAGCATAGAATCTGTATATGTCGGAAGAGGACAAGCGTTGGCAAAGCTAGTAATACCTTCCTGCATAGCAGATACTCAGGCACAATTTATGCTGCATCCCAGCATACTAAATGGTGGGATGCAAGCGACAATAGGTTTCGCAATGAATACGGAAGATAGCAGGCTAATGCTGCCTAACGCCTTGCAGGAACTTGAAGTTCTTGGTCCTTGCCCTTCTATCATGTGGGCTTGGATTCGCTACAGTGAAGGCAGTGCTGCTGATAATTTACAAAGGTTTGATATTGATCTATGCGACACACAAGGCAAGGTTTATATTCGTATGAAAGGCTTGGAAATGCAGGGGTATACAGAAACCACGCCTGCAAATTCAGTGGAAGAACCAAGGGTGCAAGCCCTGACAGCTCCTAAAAAACAGGAAGCTTTTGAAATGATGACTTTTGAAGAAACCTGGCAGGAGCAAGCTCTGTCCAATCGTGCGCCGGTTAAGATCAGAACACTGGTTTGTTTCCTGTCCAAACTGGCAAATCAGCAAGTGGTAGCAGAAGCTGTTCAAAGTCTTGATCCAGAAACAAAAATACTTTTCATCTCCCAAAGTCCAAGTAGCCCGGCATCCTCTCATGCCATCCATCATATTTCCCGCAAGGATTGCTCAACCTATGAACAGGCGTTTCAAAGCATCCGGGAGGATTACGGCGATGTAGACGGGGTGCTCTATCTGTGGCCAATAGAGGATGTCACATGCATTGAGGACTATGCCGCCATTGTATATCTGCTGCAGAGTATTGCCGCTGTAAAACTAAAAGCCGGACGAGTCTTGCTGGGAGCGCAGTTTGAAATGGGGCTGGAGCGCTGTTATCTGGATTCCTGGATTGGTTTTGAACGCTCTTTAGGGCTTGTTCTGCCCAATACGCAAGTAGCTGTGATGTATCAGGAAAGTAGCGGTCAAGACCAGGAATCGTTCATGAAAGATTGGCTGGCAAAACTCTGGTCAGAACTGCAGACAGAGAAAATCCAAAGTGTTTTTTACCAAGAGGGAAAACGGCATGTATATCAGATTCAGGAAACGTCTCTTGAGACAGGCAGCAGCCTTCTACAGGCAGGAGGGACCTATCTCATAACAGGAGGCTGCGGCGGACTGGGATTTTTGTTTGCCAGGCACTTTGCCAATACCCATGCAGTCAATCTAATCTTAACGGGGAGATCAGCCCTGGATGAGGAGAAGCAGGCAAAAGTCCGGGAATTAGAAGCGTTAGGCAGCCATGCCTTATATCTGCAGGCAGATAGCTGCGATGTAAGCAGTATGAAGACTGCTTTGAGACAGGCGAAAGAAAAATTTGGGGAGATTCATGGAGTGATTCATGCGGCCGGACTGGCAGGCCGCCAAAGTATTTTTGAAAAAGACATGACAGGATTTATGAAGATAATAGAACCGAAAATTAAAGGCACTTTGGTGCTGGATGAGGTGCTTCAGGAAGAGGCACTTCATTTTATGTGCTATTTTTCCTCCTCGTCTGCCATTTTAGGAGATTTTGGTTCCTGTGACTATGCCATCGGCAACCGCTTCCAAATGGCTTATGCTCACTATCGGCAGGAAAAGCAGCTGCAGGGAAGGACATATGGCAAGAGCCTGGTGATTAACTGGCCTCTATGGAAGGATGGAGGAATGGAAGTAGGTGAGGAAGAGAACAGTAAATTCTATTTAAAATCCAGCGGCCAGCGTTTTCTGGAGGCCGAAGAAGGCACGCTTATATTTGACAGCATTCTGTCTCAAAACAAAACCCAGCAGTTAGTATTAGTGGGGCAGCCCAGTCGAATAAAACGTTTTTTAGGCTTAACTCAAGATGATGTTTCTCTTTCCCTCTTAAGCCTTGATTCGCCGTCGAAAGGAAGACGTCCTGAAATGAAAGGCTTAAATCTGGAGGAGTGTGTCGAGTGGGATTTGAAAGAATATATTAGTCAATTGCTAAAGATTCCGTCCAATAAGCTGGATAAAGAAGACAACTTGGCGGATTTTGGCTTCGATTCCATTAGTCTGGCGCAGTTCGCTGCCTTATTGCGCAGCCATTACGGAATTGAAGTGACAGCAACGCTGTTTTTTGGATATTCCACGATTAAAAAACTGACACAATATTTTGTAACTGACCATCGGAATACCATACACGAATTCTATAAAGAAGAAGCTGTTGAGCAGTCTATGGAGCAAAAGCATTCTACGGGAAAAGCAATGATAAGCCTAAAATCTCAAAGTACCAGATTTGTTAACAGGAGAGATAAAAATACTGAGGGTCTGAAACAGCAGGATTCTATAGCAGTTGTAGGTATGAGCGGTAAATTTCCTATGGCTGAAGATGTGCACGAATTATGGAAAAATATTGTGGAAGGCAGGGAATGCATCGCTGAAATTCCAAAAGAACGCTGGGATTGGCGGGAATTTTATGGAGATGCTGCTAAAGAATTAAATAAAACCCAAATAAAATGGGGCGGCTTTATTACCGATATTGATGAGTTTGATTCATTATTTTTTAAGATTTCACCTAAAGAAGCTGAAAGTATGGATCCTAAACAGCGTTTGCTCATGACATTTGTCTGGCGGGCTATGGAAGATGCAGGTATTATGCCCAAAGAAATGTCAAAAAAATCTACAGGAGTCTTTATCGCAACATGTCCGAGTGAATATGCGGATTCAGTATCGATGCAGAATAACAGTTTGGCGCTAACGTCTACGACGCCGACAGTACTTCCCGCCCGTATTTCCTATGCCTTAGATTTGCAAGGTCCCAGCGAATATTGCGATACAGCTTGTTCCTCCACGCTTGTAGCATTGCACCGGGCAGTACAAGCTATTCAAAATGGGGAATGCAAGCAGGCCATTGTAGGTGCTGTGAATTTACTGGTTTCACCTTTAGGATTTATTGGTCTTGATTCATTGGGATATCTCAGTCCCGATGGAAAAGTGAGATCGTTTCAGACGGGCGCTAATGGATATGCGCGAAGCGAAGGGGTTGGTGTACTTATTGTCAAACCTTTGCAGCAAGCGATCAAGGATCGGAATCAGATTTATGCAGTCGTAAAGGGAACGGGTGTTTCTCATGGCGGCAAAGGAATGTCTTTAACAGCACCTAATGCAAATGGAATGAAAGCAGCCATGATTCAGGCATACCAAGCAGCAAAAATTGACCCGCGGACAGTGTCTTATATCGAAGCTCACGGGATTGCATCTCTTTTGGGAGATGGCATCGAAATCGATGCATTAAAGGCAGGTTATCAGGAACTTGTGGCACGTCAAACTTCACAACAGGTTATAAATCGAAATTTATGCTATATCAGCAGCTTGAAGCCATGCATTGGCAATGCAGAAGTAGCTTCAGGAATGGCCGCGTTGATAAAAGTTATTTCAGCCATGCGCAACAGAATAATTCCGGGCATTGCTAAATTCACGACTCTATCCGATCAAATTTCCTTAGAAGGAAGTCCGTTTCAAATTGCCGCAGGCAACTATGAATGGGGTGCTTTACAGAATGTTCAGGGCAGTAGTTTGCCACGGCGTGCCAGTATTAATGGCTATGGATTTAGTGGGATTAACGCACATGTAGTGTTGGAAGAATATGTTCCTAAGCAGGAAAAGGCAACTCTTCCAGAAGTGAACTTACCATATATAGTGCCTCTATCAGCAAAAAACAAGACTCGTCTTGATGATTATGCTCGAAATCTCCTTATATTTCTAAAAGCAAGAGAGCAGTCAGAGGGTGATTCCGCTCTTCATTTAGCAGATGTGGCCTATACCTTTCAATTGGGGCGCGAAACAATGGAAAGCAGAGTTACCTTTATTGTCAATGACATAAGGGAACTGATTGAAAAGCTGGAAATCTTCATCGATGGAACAGAGAATACTGGGAATTATTTTAGCGGAGATGCTAGACAAGGAATTGCTGCTCAGTTATTTGGAACAGATGATGATTTTGAAGAGTTGCTTCATACGTGGATTGCAAAGGGAAAAATGAAAAAGATAGCAGAGGTATGGAGTAAGGGACTTGCTGTAGAATGGGAATTACTCTATCCAGATAGGAAGCCTCAGCGGATCAGTTTGCCAACCTATCCTTTTGCCAGGGAACGCTATAAACTTTTCTCACAGCAGGAAAAAAAATCTTTAGTTACAATTGAGAATGCAAAAACACAATCTAATGATGAAAATTTTGTGCAAGGTAATCCGAAGGATACTTTGGAGTATATTACTAGGTTAGTTCAGGATACGTTAGGTCTGCCTTCACATGCTACAATTGATCCTCAGAGTCAATTAAGAGAATATGGAATGGATTCTATTTCCGGGATTCAAATGCTGGAGAAGATAAGGCAGGAACTGGGGATACAATTAGATGGCAAACGGTTTTTTTCAGAATTTACGCTGCAAAGTATTATCAGCCAGTTAAAGTCAATAGCCAATCAGGATAAAATGCTTCTATCGTCATGGGAAATGGATAAAAAACTACCTATGAACTTAACGCTAAACCTGGAGAAAACTTCCTTTACCCATACTTCTTTACCTGAAAACATCTTTTTGACTGGGGCAACTGGACTATTAGGGGCTTTTCTATGCAACGAAATCCTGCAGCAGACTTCTGCAACAGTATATTGTCTTGTGCGTGCAGAATCTGCATCGTTAGGATTGCAGCGTATACAAGAAAATTTAAAAAAGTTTGCATTGTGGCAATCTGATTATCAATCGCGAGTTATACCTGTATTGGGAGATATAACAATGCCTCAATTAGGAATAGAAAAAATAACTTATAGCGAATTGAGTGATTCCATCGATGCCATTTATCATTGTGCTGCGCTTCCCAACCATATACTAAATTATTACTCACTGCGAAATGCGAATGTGAATGGGACCTTAGCAATTATAGAATTTGCGGCAAAGGGAAAAATCAAACCAATACATTTTACGTCTACAATTGCAGTTTGTTCACAGATGGACGGCGATACCAGGTTGCCGACGCATCAAAGGGAAACTTTGCTGGACCAAGGCAAGAATTTGACTAGCGGATATGCGCAATCAAAATGGGTCTCTGAACATCATCTTATGCAGGTTCAGGAAAGGGGTATTCCAATTACCATTTTCCGGTGCGGAGAGATTACAGGGTCTAGTCAAACGGGACATGGAGTTACTGAAGATATGGTACATAATTTTTTAAGGATTTTTAGTAAAGTAAAGGCAATCCCTGAATGGAATGAAGGTGTAATGGATATTGTGCCAGTTGATTATGTGAGCAAAGTGATATTAGCAGTGAGCCGGCAACAGGACTGCTATGGTAAGATATATCATTTAAATCACATGAAACCATTTCCGGTGAGCGATTTTTTTGCCTATCTAAAGAAAAAAAATACTCGTCTGGCGAAAATATCATTTGAAGAATGGGCTGACCGTTGTTTGCAATATATTATTAAATTGCCGGAAAGTGCAGTAAAAACAATCATGGTAGGATTTTTTTCAAAATTAGATTCTGGTTCCAGAGTCTTCAAACATTATTTTACAAATATGGAACTTAACAATGAAAATCTGCAAACAGCGTTACAAGGCTTTGATATCGATTTTCCACAAATGGACGATCAATGGTGGGAAAAGTGTTTGAAGCAGATTTCGTTATTTGACAGATGAAAAGAACTGGTAATTATGGACCACCTTCTTCAATATTTTGTTAAAAAAGAAAGGGTGGTCCTATGTTACTTGTAAAAGGAGATAGAAATGGTAAAATCTATAATTGATCCATCTGAAATGAATAGTGTACGCGTAAAGAATTCCGATCCGGATATTTTTGATGGTCCTATTGTTTACACAACACTAAGATTAAGTATTCCCATGCTAGTTACTCAACTTCTATCCTTTACTTATTTATTTGTAGATACTTATTTTATTTCGATGATTGATAAGCAATCAACTACTTTAGTTAGTGCTGTCGGATTGGTGTTTCCAATCTATTTATTTTTTTTCAATATTTGCTGCGGATTATTTCAGGGTACAAGTTCTGTTGTTGCAAGAGGGGTTGGAGAAAAGAAGGAAGAGGTAATTAATAAGATAGGAGATTCGGCATTATTTTTGGTCATTGTAATCTGTGTTGCTACTTTTGTCTTAAGCTTACTCTTTGGAGAGCGAGTTATAAACTTTTTTGCCGGTAGTCAGTTAACGGCGGAGACGATTAACTATGGGATAGAATATTTCTACTATCTTCTTCCCGGTTTGGAAATGTTTTTAGTAACACATGTCTTTTCCGGTATATTGCAAGGAGAAGGTCTGGCTAAGTATATTGGCTGGGGCGCAGTTCTGTCAACTACTACCAATATTATTCTAAATCCTATTCTGATTTTTATTTTTAACCTGGGAGTTAAGGGGTCTGCTATAGCAACTTCTATAGCTATAGGGTTAAATTTGCTTTACTGCACAGTGCTGTTTCTAGGAAGGAAAACAACGATTCCGTTCAAGTGGAACATATTTAATGCTAATAAAAAGTTAATGAAAGAAATATTATGGATAAGTGTTCCTGCTTCTTTAGGAATGTTTTTAATAACTATTTCAACAGGAATATTAAATAATATAGTAAGCTCAGTAAGTCAGGCGGCAATGAATGCATGGGTATTAGTCAGCAGAACAGATCAATTATTTGTAATTCCGAGTACCGCCATTGCGACCACCACAACTACAATGATTGGACAAAATTACGGAAGGGGAAATTTGATGCGGGCAGCTAAGATATTCCGTGTAAATGTAATATTGTGCATAGCAGTCTGTGCAATACTTGCTTTTTTATATAGTATATTTGCTCCTGAACTATTCCGGTTATTTTCTTCTGTGCCGGAAGTTATCGATGGAAGTGTCAAACAGGTCAGACTTTTGGCATTTACTACTCTTTGCTCTGCCACTGTTCTTGTGATTTCGTTGTCCTTTCAAGCCACTGGCAGACCACTGCCAAATCTAATTAACTGTTTTATCTTTATGGTAATAACTTGCTCTCCTCTTTATCTGTCCTTGTTTGGTTTTGCTATACAGGATATGAATCCGATTTTTACATGCGTAGGGGTTGGTAATCTTTTAACGTTCATTATCGCTTTTATTTGGGGAAATAGCCATTTTAAACAATTGGAATCAAATGATAAAAATGTGCAAATATCAATAAAAGAAATGCTATAATAGCGTTAACGAGGAGGATCACGTTATGAAGAGATTAGGCTGAATCTGAACTGCAGAAATTTATTACTGAAGTTTATGAATTTGTCTGTGATTGCCACTATGCTATGTGATCTAAAAATATGATGGGAAATAAAGAAGATTAGAGTAGCCTAAGAATTGATTGAGGTAAGAAGGAAATGAAGATAAAAAGCCGTAACGTTTATATGGATGAACTGAATTTAGTTAGACCAGAAAATAGTTTTAAAGCATCTTTATGTTGTTGTTATTTCTCGCATAAAATCGATTATGAAAAAGTAATTCCATACTTGCATGATCAAGAACGTAGTTACTATAATACATTAAAATTTAAAAAACGAGCGAGAAGTTATCTGATAGGTCGTTTTGTAGCTAAACAAGCGGTTAGTGCTTTAAGCAGTGAAGAAAATTTAACAAATGTTTTAATTGGATCCGGTATTTTTAACCAGCCTATTGTAGTTTCTAATAGACAAAACATTAAGGTTAGTATTACTCATTCTGAAGATTTTGGAGCAGCACTTGCTTTTCCAGAGGCTCATCCTATGGGAATTGATCTTGAAATAATTAATTCCCAGCAAAGAGAAGCTTTGGAAGGGCAGGTGACAGAGTGGGAAAAACAACAGATCATCTCTTTGCCATTCGCATATGATGCAGGTCTTACTCTTTCGTGGACAGCAAAAGAAGCATTGTCAAAAGTGATGAAAACCGGATTAATGACTCCCTTTCATGTATTTAGTATTGTTAGTATGGAACGATCTAAGCACTATATAATGTGTTATTTCGAGAATTTTCCTCAATATAAAGCGCTTTGCTTTCCCATTGGCAAGTATATGTGCGCGATTGTTTATCCATTAAAAACGGAATTAGGTTTTAATCCATATAAATTAGTGCAATATTTTTCTATAATTTTATAAATAATAAGAAAAGCAAGATTGTTCTTATAACATAATAATTCTGTAGTTTTTAGTAATATGATTCTGAATAATAGAAAAAGAGAGATTTGTCTGGTATAATAAAGCAACCAAGCGATTACTGAGAATAAAAAATTTGGTGCATGCTAATATCTTGTTATAGTAGACTGTTGGAGATCATGAACGAATATTAAAGAGGTTGTTTGGTCACGTCTTTACAAGGAATAAGCAGCGACCTACGTTAATACCTCTTTAACTGTTCAATTCCCAATCTTATCCAATATAGCAACATATAAAAGAATGGAGTGAAAATAGCAATGGACGTTCTTAAATTTTTAGCGAATGGACCTGTTATTCCATCAGCACGCTCGATGGAAGATTTTAAAATTGCCTTAACGCACACGGTATCTCCGAGTGTAGTGTTATTGTTTGGCGATATTAATACTTTACCAACACTCATTTCCCAGGCGAATGAGCATAAAAAACGCATTATTCTGCATTTAGATTTATTTGATGGTGTTGCTAAAGATAAGGCAGGCGTTAAGTTTTTGGCAAGATTAGGCATACACGCCATTATCACAACAAAGTCACATCTTTGCCGCTTTGCAAGAGACGAAGGTATGATCGTTGTGCAGCGTCTGTTCCTAATGGATTCTGACTCATTGCGCACAGGATTGAATCTAATACGCAATTTTAAACCTGATGCCATTGAAATATTGCCAGGTTCTGTTCCGGCTAGTGCTGTAGAAGAATTAGTTCGTGAAACGGGCATTCCCATTTTAGCAGGTGGTTTAATACGTACCAAGGAAGATGTTAATACTGCAATCGAGAGAGGTATTTCAGCAGTAAGTACCAGTCGACGGGAATTATGGGACGATATTATGGTCAATAAAGATTAGAAACAGAAAAGAAAAAAAATTCAGTTTATTTAGCAGGGATTTTAACTTTAATACAGAAGTATTATGCTATAAGTAAGAGAGAGTAGAGAACACTGCTAAATTTGAGCTTCTATCTAAAATAAATAATTAAGACTAGAGATTAAAGAGAAGTCTGTTTATTCCTCCGAATATAGATATGAGAGGTGTAGGTGGAGGTCTCTTTTTATTTAAGAGTTATCATGATGTTTCTCGAAAAGGATTGAGGTGGGGAGCCGTGAAAGTAGACATTCTTGAGTATCTGGCAAATGGTCCTGTGATTCCAGCTGCACGGTCCATGGAGGATTTTAAGGTAGCTTTAGCTCATACACTTTCTCCCAGTGTAATACTGCTTTTTGGTGATATTAATATGTTGCCGATTTTGGTTTCTCAGGCCAATGACTATCAAAAACGCATTATATTACACTTAGATTTATTTAATGGTATCGGGAAAGACAAAGCTGGGATTAAATTCTTAGTTCGCTTGGGAATTCACGCGATTATCACAACTAAAGCTCATCTTTGCCGCTTTGCTCGAGACGAAGGAATGATTGTGGTCCAGCGTTTGTTTTTGATGGATTCTGATTCATTGCGAACAGGCCTGAATTTGGTGCGCAATTCGAAGCCTGATGCTATAGAAATACTGCCAGGGTCTGTTTCTGCGAGTGTTGTAGAAGAACTGTCTCGTGAAACGGGTCTTCCCATTTTAGCAGGTGGGTTAATACGTACCAAGGTTGATGTAAATCATGCAATTGAGAGCGGTATTTCAGCTGTAAGTACCAGTCGACGCGATTTGTGGGATGATATTTTAGTAGTAGTATAATTTATCGCATGATTGTTTTAAAATAGGTTGAAATAATACTATATATATTCAGTATATTTCGGCAGGAATTTTAAATTGCATACAGAAATTTAGTAATTATAGATACTAAGCATTGAATAGATAGCCAGACGGCATGAATAATCCGAATTAAGGCTTAATTGCAATTTAAAATATAATTTTCAGAAATTTAGCAGGAATTTTGATAATAGTATAGAAATATAATATATAGAAAATAGGAATCTAATCAATAGCTAAAATACATGAATAATGAAGCAACATATAAATTTAAAATTTAGTTTTAAAATGTTATAATTTTCAGTAAATTTAGCAGGAGATTTCAATAATGATAAAGAAGTATTATATTATTAAGAAATGATGCTTCCTCCTATTGTGGATTCAAATAAATAATTTTGGACTAGAGATAAAGAGAAGTCCGTTTATTCCTCTTGTAATTTGTATATAGAGGTGTGAATGGGGTTCTCTTTTTCATCTAATTAATGGGAAAGAGTGGTGATATTGGAGAATAAAGGATTGAACTTTAGTAAACAAAAAAACTCAATTCGTAAATTTAAGGAGGAATTGGACTAATGCCAAATTTATTATTAGGTGAATTTCTTGGTTCTGTGATTTTCTTTGCTTTTGGTTGCGGTGTTGTAGCTAACGTATCATTGAATAAGTCTAAAGGTAATGGCGGTGGACCTATTGTAGTTTATACTGGATGGGCAATGGGGGTAATATTGGGTGTAACTGTGTCCCTTGCTATTGGTAATACTGGTGATTTGAATTGTGCGGTTACTTTTTATAAAATGTTAATGGGCTTGTATACGGTACCTCTTGCTCTCAGCATAATGGCAGTTCAAATTCTTGGTGGTGTTCTTGCTGGTGCGCTGGTTTGGTTAGCATACCTTCCTCACTGGGAAGCTACTGAAGACAAAGCTGCTAAACTAGGTGTATTCTGCACTAGCCCTGCAATTCGTAGTTATGGTGCCAATATGCTTTGCGAATTTTTGGTAAGTACAATGTTATTTTTAGTATTCTTTAGTATGGGTAGCAAATTTGTGTCCGGTCCTAATGGTTTTCCTAGTGGCTTCGGTACTTATATGGTCGGTCTGTGCGTCTGGGCAGTTGGTTTGAGTTTTTGCGGTCCTACTGGGTATGCTTTGAACCCTTGCCGTGATCTTGGCCCTCGTATTGCTCATGCTATTTTGCCTATCGCTGGTAAAGGTGGTTCCGACTGGGCTTATTCTTGGATACCAGTAGTGGCTCCTATGGCTGGTGGCGGTGCTGCTTATGTAATTGCCAAAGCGCTTGCACTTATTTAATGGTTAAATTAAAGTTAGTTGTTTAAAGTACATTTATTTAAGTAAGTCTTGGAGAGTAAAGTAATAAGAGAAAATTATTAAGAGGTTAAAGATCTTGAAATATAAAAGGAGTGACTTTTGAAATGACTAAGAAATATGTAATGGCCCTTGATGCAGGTACGACAAGTAACAGAGCGATCATATTTGATCAAGATTCTAATATTATTGCAGTAGCACAAAAAGAATTTACACAGATTTTTCCTAAAGCTGGTTGGGTTGAGCATGATGCGGATGAAATCTGGAGCACACAAATTGAAGTAATGAAGCAAGTTGTGCAGCAAGCTGGTCTGAATGCTACTGATATTTCTGCGATTGGTATCACCAATCAGCGTGAGACTGCAGTAGTTTGGGATAAAACCACTGGCAGACCGATTTATAATGCAATTGTATGGCAGTCTCGCCAAACAATGGATATCTGCAATGATTTAAAAGCCAAAGGTTTGGAAGCTGAATTCAAACAAAAAACAGGTTTGGTTGTAGATGCATATTTCTCTGGAACCAAAGTAAAATGGATTTTAGATCATGTAGAAGGTGCTCGTGCTAAAGCAGAAAAATGCGAATTGCTGTTTGGTACCATTGATACTTGGCTAATCTGGAAATTAACTGGCGGAAAAGTACATGTTACTGACTACTCCAATGCTTCCCGCACGCTGATGTACAATATTCGCGAATTAAAATGGGATGAAAAACTTCTTGAGTATTTAACTGTACCGGCATGTGTGCTTCCAGAAGTTAAATCTTCCAGTGAGGTATATGGTCAAACAGATGTTGCTGTCTTTGGTGCTGCTGTGCCTATTTCCGGTGCTGCTGGTGATCAGCAGGCTGCATTGTTCGGTCAAACTTGCTTCCAGCCTGGTATGGCTAAAAATACCTATGGAACTGGCTGCTTCATGCTGATGAACACAGGCAGTAAAGTATATGAATCTAAAAATGGTTTATTAACTACCATTGCCTGGGGTCTTGATGGTAAAGTGGATTATGCTTTGGAAGGAAGCATCTTCGTAGCTGGCTCGGCAGTACAATGGCTGCGCGATGGTTTGAGACTGATAGAAGCAGCTCCTGATTCTGAATATATTGCTAAAAAAGTAAAAGATGCTGATGGCGTATATGTAGTACCTGCCTTTGTTGGTCTTGGTGCTCCATATTGGGATATGAAAGCTCGCGGTGCGATTCTTGGTTTGACCCGTGGAACCAGCAAATCTCACGTTGTTCGTGCGACGTTAGATTCTATGGCTTACCAGACAAAAGATGTACTGAGTGCCATGGAAGCTGATTCCGGCATTAAATTGCAGGCATTGAAAGTAGATGGCGGCGCTGTTGCTAATAACTTGTTAATGCAATTCCAGGCAGATATCTTAGGCGTTCCAGTAGATCGTCCTAAAGTGACTGAAACCACTGCTCTTGGTGCAGCTTATCTTGCAGGTTTAGCTGTTGGCGTATGGAAAACCAAAGAAGAGCTGATCAGTACTTGGCAGCTTGACAATCGTTTCGAGCCTACTATGGACGCTGCCCAAAGTGCAACATTGTACAAAGGCTGGCAAAAAGCGGTTAAACGCGCTATGGACTGGGAAGACTAAATCCAATTTAATAGCTAGTAAAGGGCTGAGATAAGAGATCCCTTTGTGTTCGATCAAACGGATACAAAGGGATCGTATTTGCTTTTTCCTGACTCTTAATAGAGTTGTAAATTTGGGAAGAAAGCGCGGAAAGATTACGGATAACCGCAGAGACGCAGAGCGCACTGAGGGGTATTTTTTATATCTATCTGTTTTTCTCTGTGTTCTCTGCGCCTCTGCGGTTAAAAACACAGGTGCAGCTAAGTTTTGGTTCAAGGATTTACTTTAGAAAAGGGGGATTGAGATGCAAAAGACGACAGTTGTAGTAATTGGTGGCGGTGCCACAGGGGTTGGTATTCTGCGTGATTTATGCATGCGGGGAGTTGATGCAATTCTTCTTGAGCAGCAGGATTTAGCCTATGGTACCAGCTCGCGTTATCATGGACTTTTGCATAGCGGTGGTCGTTATGCGGTAAAAGATGCCGAGGCAGGCAAGGAATGTATTGAGGAAAATACAATTTTGCGTAAAATCGGCAGACATTGTGTAGAGCAAACAGAAGGGTTTTTTGCTCGCACGCATTTAGATGATGAGGCATTTGAAGGAAAATGGGTGGAAGCATGCGCAAAAGTAGGAATTCCTACTATTCCCATTTCCGTAGAGGAGGCTCTTCGTTTAGAACCCAATCTAAGTCCCAAAATTAAGTCTGTATATCGGGTGCCGGATGCGGCCATCGATGGTTTTCGCATGGTCTGGCAAAATGTAGCATCGGCACGCAAATATGGCGGACGGGTACTAACTTACACTACCGTTATAGGTATCGAACAAAGCAATAATCAAGTGGTGGGCATTAAAGTTCGCAACACGTTAACTGGTGAAGTCAGCGATATTGCTTGTGATTTCATTGTCAGTGCTGCTGGCTCTTGGGCTGGGGAAATTGCTGCTTTGGCGGGGATTAACGTAAATGTGCAGCCGGACAGAGGGACTTTAATTGCTTTTAATCATCGTATTACCAGCCGTATCGTGAATCGTTTGCGTCCGGCTTCCGACGGAGACATTTTTGTTCCCCACGGTTCTATTACGATTTTAGGTACAACATCTGCATCAGTAAACAAGCCGGATGATACGGTGCCGAATGCAAAAGAAGTAGTAGAACTCTTAAATATTGGGGAAGCTTTATTTGAAGACATTAGGAGTTATCGTATGCTCAGAGCTTTTGCCGGAACCAGACCACTGTATAGTGCTGATCCAAATGCAACAGGCCGCGGTGCATCTCGTGGTTTTGTGACTCTTGATCATGCTCATGACGGATTAAAGGGTTTTGTCAGCGTAGTAGGAGGAAAATTCACCACCTATCGCTTAATGGCAGAAAAGGTAACCGATCTAGTATGTGGTTACTTGAATGTCAAAACACCTTGTCGTACGGCGGTAGAAAACCTTGTTGAGGATACTTCTCCAGCATTGATGGCGAAAGCTCGCTTATATTTCCCTGCTTATGGTGCTGAACTTGCTGCTTCACGATTAGGTTCAGAAGGCTTGGAAAAGGTAATTGCCCGTATACAGGAAAAACCGGAAAAACGCCAATTATTGTGTGAGTGTGAAAATGTTACTATGGCTGAAGTGGAAGAAGCAGCAGCTGACAGTACCAGCTATATGATTAGTGATGTTCGTCGTAAGACTCGTATGGGGATGGGAACTTGCCAGGGAGCTTTCTGCACATTCCGCAGTGTAGGCGCAGTGGATGCCAATGGATTGTCATGGGGCAAAGATACCAATGTGTTATTTAAAGAATTCCTGCAAGGCCGCTGGAAAGGGATTCGTCCTATTTTGTGGGGCAATGTCATGCGTGAGATGGAACTGACCCGGGGAATTTATGAAGGAACTTTAAACATAAATGGAGCGATTGACAATGAGGGAATATGATATTGTAGTAATTGGCGGCGGCTTGGCAGGTTTAATGGCGGCAGCTGCAGCGACAAAACGCGGCAAGAAAGTAACACTATTGTCTTTAGGTTCGGGAACCTTAACCATTGGCGGCGGCATCGTTGATGTAATGGGATATTTGGAAGGCGGCATACCGGCAGCTACTCCAAGTGCGGGGCTGCTGCAAGTCGGTGACGGCCATCCGTACAAAAAAATTGGTCGCCCTGCAATCGAAGAATCGATTCGCTTCTTTAAAGAGATTTGCGAGCAAGAAGGATATTCCTATATTGGAAATCTAGACAAAACCCAATGGATACCGACTGCTGCTGGTACACTAAAACCAACTTGTCTTGTTCCCAAAACAATGGACACGACAGAACTTAAAAAAGCAGACAAAGTAACTGTATTGGGATTTGATGCATTAAAGGATTTTTATCCCAGCTTAATCGCTAAAAACTTTAAAAAGATTCCTGCATTTGCCCAAAAAGAATATGAAGTCGTGATGGTTGATCCAAAACTATCTGAAGGCCGCGATGTTACTGCACTAGATGTGGCTCGTTGGTTAGATACAGAGGAAGGTCTTGCAAGCTGCATTGAAAAAATGCGTAACGTGATTGATTCCGGCAGTGTGGTTATCATTCCGCCTGTATTAGGGACCCGTCCGGATTATGCAGTTAAAGAAAAATTAGAAAAAGCTTTAGGGTGTCATTTCGTAGAAACAGCTTCTGTGCCTCCGTCCATTACTGGTTTGCGCCTGCGTACCATGTTAGTACGATATTTGAAAAAAAATGGCGTACGAATTGTAGAGCAAGCGATTGTAGCAAAATCCATTGTGGAAGATGGAAAATGCGTGGCAGTGATCACTGAAGGTGTGGATCGGGAACGTACCTACCATGCTAAATCCTTTATTTTAGCAAATGGCGGTTTCTATGGCGGTGGTCTGCTTGCAGAGCCAGGTAAGGTGATCGAGCCTATTTTCAATTTACCTGTAGAGGCTCCAACGGATCATGAATTGTGGGCGAATTATTCTTTATTCTCCAGTGAAGCACAGCCTTTTGCGAAACTTGGTTTAGATGTTGACGAAAAAATGCGTCCTCTTGATGCCGACGGCAAAGTGCTACTAAATAATGTTTTTGTTGCGGGACGTAATTTGCGCGGTTATGATTTCAGCTTCGAGAAATCAGGGAATGGTGTAGCAATTGCGTCAGGTTATCAAGCGGCTATGTCAGTGTAAGGGGAGAAAAAACAATGAAGAAACATCATAATAATCCAGATAGCTGTACAGCTTGTACGGTGTGTATTGCCAATTGCCCGGTAACAGCTGCGACTCGGAAGTTTCGTGGGCCTAAAATGGTTGGTCCTACTTTAGAAAGAATGAGATTATCACAAGATGATATAGAACCTTCCTTGGAGTATTGTTCTAATTGCAAGAATTGTGATATGTCATGCCCTTCCGGTGTTCCTATTTCAACTCTTAATATGTTAGCTAGAGCTAAATATTTTAAGAATCGTAAACGCAGCTTACGGGATTGGATTTTATCTCACGGCGAAAAAATGGCTAAATTGAGTGCTGCTACTCCAGGTATGGCTAATTTTGGAATGAAAATGAGCCGGGGCATATTGAAAAAGATCGGTATCTCTGATAAGGCGCCATTGCCGGCATATGCATCAAAATCTTTTATCAAACTATTTAAAAATCTGAAACAAACCAGTTACCCGGATAAGGTTGTATTTTATCCTGGCTGCTTTATTAATTACAATGATCCCCAAGTAGGCATGGATTTTGTAGCTGTTATGCAAGCCAATAAATTGGAAGTGATTGTAGAAGAGGGTTTTGTTTGCTGCGGTTCTCCATTAGTGGTAAACGGATTTTTGGATGAAGCAGAAGAAAATGCAAAACAGAATGTTCAAATCCTCAAGAAATGGACAGATAAAGGATATCCGGTCATTACCTGCTGCACCAGCTGCGGTTTGATGTTGAAACAAGAATATCAGGAACTGTTCCATATTGAAGGTGTGGCAGAATATGCAAAACAGTTGTATGATGCAGATGAATTTTTGCTGGATCTTCATGATCAAGGACGTTTGAATACAAATTTTGGCACGTTAAATGAAAAATATATGTATCATGCTCCTTGTCATTTAAGAGCGCAAGGTATGGGTTTGCCGGGAGTCGAGTTGTTAGCTTTAATTCCAGGGCTTGATGTGCAGGATGCAGATGCTGGCTGTTGCGGTATTTCGGGTAATTATGGTTTTAAAGACGACAAATATGATATTTCCATGGAGATCGGCTCAGGCTTATTCAAAGCAATTAAGGATAGTGGCCGTGATACTGTTGTTTCGGAATGTGGAACATGCCGTTTGCAAATTGGCCACGGAGCCAATGTAAAGACGTTGCACCCATTGACATTAGTGCGTAAATCCTATGAAGCGTATCACAAATAGGATTACTTTTGACTAAATTCCTTGAATACACTCTACCTGGTGGCTAATACCTAATGCAGCAAATCATAGTTGGGTGAAAATTGGCCCTGCAGTAGAATTCGGTTTGATTCATAGTGCTAAATGCTGAATACACATATGGGAGGGAAAACCTTATGATACAGAAAAGAGTAGGTCTGTTTCACTTGATAATCGTGATGCTCGTTGGTATAATAGCACCATTTCTAGTGGAGTATATAGGGAATTTGGGAGCAATAGTCAGCGTTTTGGTAATGGCTGGTGTTTCAACAGCTGTTTTAATCAGAACTTGGCCTCGGACTGGAGACATAGAGAGAAGTCAGGTCCAATCTTCTGTAAAACAAACTCAATCGATGCCCCAGGTGGATATGTACGGTATTTCCGAAGATTTATCCTTTATATCCCAGCAGTTGGCTTGGGTTGCAGGGCATAGCAACACCGCATTAAAAAAGCTAACCAAACAGTCTAATACCATAGCCCAAGAAAGTGAAACCACGGCAAGCAGTGCCCAGGAGGCTTCTGCAGGTGTAGAAGAAATTGCTTCTAATGCAGCGGTTGTGGCAAATGCTTCCCAGCAAGCTTTAAAACAGTGCCAGAGTTCCACGCAATTGGCACTAAGCAATCAGCAGCAAATTACCCAGGCAAGCAATACCATGCTGGAAGTAGCCCAGGTAGTGGAAACCTCGGTACGTGATATGGAAGAATTGAATGTAGCATCAAAGCGGATTGGTGCTTTTGTCGGCAAAATTCAAGGGATTGCCAGCCAAACCAATTTATTGGCTTTGAATGCAGCCATTGAGGCAGCCCGTGCAGGGGAACAAGGCCGGGGGTTTGCCGTTGTGGCGGAAGAAGTACGCAAATTGGCTAGTGAAAGTGAAGCCGTAACCCATGAAGTGGAAGATACGGTGAGGGATATCACCAATCGTACGAGCTATGTTACGGCACATATGCAAGGCAGCAAGGAAAAAATTCAGGGAATTGAGCAATTGGCAAGAAAATCTGCAGAGAGTATGCAGGAAATCATGAATACTGTTAACGAAATTGAAAGCACAGTAGAAAAATTGTGCAGCCTTTCCAATGACCAGCAAATGACTACAGAACAAATGGCCCAAGCGGTAGAGAGTATTGGGAGCGCTACCGTTGAAATTGCTGCTGGCACGCAAGAAGCATTGAAAAGTATTGGCCAGCAGGAACATGATATTGAAGAAGTATATGCATTAACGAAAAAAATGACAGCTGCTGTAGATCAAATACAAGAAGTTGCCGCTATTTTTAAAACCGGCAAAGAATTAGTATTTGGTTTTAACCCATTTACAGCACCGCAAGTAATTAAAGAAAATTATACGCCGATATTAGAAGCGATTGCCAAGAAATTAGGACTAGAACCTAAAATCATTATTGTTTCTGATTATGATTCTTTGGGGCGGTCCTTACTGAAAGGTACAATTGATGTAGGGTGGTTTTCTCCTTTTGCCTATGTTTCTGCAAAAGATAAAGGTGAGATTACTCCTTTGGTGACTACGGTAGTGAACAAAAATGCTTCCTATCATGGTTATATCATTGCTCGTAAAGATAAAGCGTTTCAGTCGATAGATAGTCTGCATGGTAAACGTTTTGCTTTTGTTGACAAACAATCAGCCTCTGGATACGTATATCCAAAGGCCATGTTATTAGAACAGGGGAAAGATCCGGAAACATTTTTCTCAGAGACGGTCTTCTTAGGCAGTCACAATCGGGTCATTGATGCAGTACTGGATGGTACGGTTGATGCAGGCGCTACTTATTCAGAAGCTGTAGAAACTGCTAAAGAGTATGGACTTGCTGTACATAATTTGGTAATATTAAAGCAAACCGATGCGATACCCAAAGATGTTATTGCTGGGCGACCTGGACTTGATGAACAATTGTTGGCAAGTCTTAAACAGGTTTTTATAGAAACTACCGATAGGACATCTGCACATGCTTCAGTGATGAAAAAAACTGGATTAAATGGTTTTATTGAAGCCCAGGATCAGGTGTATGATGTGATCAGAAAAGCAGCCAATGTACTAAAATAAAAAGTGAAGAGAGTGTGAATGTAGTAGTATGATCAAGAAGACGAAAATTGTTTGTACAATGGGTCCTAGCACAGGAAAGCAAGAAATCATGGAAAAACTAATAGAGGCCGGTATGAATGTAGCCCGC
>DJJR01000038.1:28190-61369 GCA_002434245.1 Pelosinus fermentans | reverse complement strand
AAAAAACGTTTTGCGACAGCCCCTTTTATTTTAAACCCATGGCATTTTTAAGCAGTTTTACCTTATTTCGGCTGACCGGTACTTCTTCTGACTTAAAATCATCCATTTTTAATAAATAACTTCCGTGGAACCAAGGAATAATTTCTACTATTTTATTTAAATTTACAATGAATTGACGATGGATACGTAAAAAAGACGAGTTTGAAAGAAGCCTTTCAATTTCTTGTAAATTTAATGTCGTTTTATATTCCTTTGTCTTGGTCCGAATATAGACATCTTTATCTTTGACATAGGCAAAGACTACATCTTGTTTGTCCAAAGGAATAATTTTGCCTTTAGCTATAACGCAGATTTTATGTACTATATTCTGTGGGCGTGGGGGTGACTTAGGAATTAGATTTCTTATTTTGTTTAAGGTATGATCCATTTGTCCTTCTGTAACTGGTTTTGTAATATAGCCTACAGCTGGTGTGTTGAAAGCTTCTAAGGCATGTTCAGTAAATGCGGTAATAAAGACAATGAGAGGAGGATGTTCTAACGTATTTAATTCTTGGGCTAGTTCTAAGCCGGACATACCTGGTATTTTTATATCAAGAAATACAAGTGGGCAATTATTTTCGATGAGATAGGAAAGAGCCTTTGAGGCATTATTAAAAACAGCAGTGACTTCAATATCAGGATATTTTTTTAAAAGATATTCAATTTCATCACAAATCGGTTGTTCATCATCAACAATAACAGTTTTAATACGCATGCTGTATTGCCTTCCTTTCATAAGGTATACGAATGGTTGTTACAGTCCCATATCCAGGTTTACTGTCAATGTTTAGACCATAGTGCTGTCCATAAATGCCTTTTAATCGCATGTAGACATTTCTTATGCCAATTCCTTCTGAGTGGGTGGCGAAAAGTCGCTCTACCTTATCCATATTCATACCAATGCCATTGTCAGAGACACAGATTACAACATCATCTTCTTGCCGGTAAACATCAATAGAAAGGATACATTCTGCTATTTTAGGAAAAAGACCATGTTGAATGGCGTTTTCGGCAAGAGGCTGAAGGGATAAAACAGGTATCTTAGTATGTAAGAGAGTCGGGTCAATATTAATTTTAATCTGCAAACGTGATCCAAACCGTGACTTGGCAATTTCAAGATATGCATAAATCGTATTAATTTCTTCTCCCAATGTTACAAGATCTTCATGATTGGTAAAATTATAATGAAGCATTGTTGCCAGATGTTCTAACAGCTTTCGGGCAGTGTCGGGATTGGTTCGGCAGAAGGACATAATAATATTGATTGTATTAAATAGAAAATGAGGATTGATTTGGGCCTGAAGAGCCTTAAATTCTGCTTTTTTCCGCATTTTCATTTGATGGTCTATTTCAGCTAACTCAATTTGCCCTGATAATAGCTTGGCTACACCGTCAGCAATTCGAATATCTATTTCTGAAATAACCCTGCCTGCTGCGCGTGATAGTTTTATCGTTCCTACCACTGCTCCATGGGCTGTTAATGTGGCAACAACAAAAGAGTCTGAGCGAAAATCATCAGGTGTATCTTTGATGATTTTTTGCTTAGCAGCAAGAGGGGATTCTATAATATGATTTTGAGATTCACTGCCAATAAAAGCAAGAACTTCCTTATTATCGGATATAGAAACAGCATCCATTTTAGTTAATTCATAAATGATTTTCCCTGTTTCTTTGGCAGAGGTGAGGGTTAGCCCATGACGTAAGTAGGGGAGAGTGCGATGGGCTATTTCCAGGGAAAGCTCTGCAGCCTTAGCTCCATATAATTCTTGCTGGATTTGAATATCTTTAATAATTAACATAAAAACAGATGTTCCCAACACAGTAACCAGGGTAGTTGGAAAGGCGATAAGCATCTCCAGATTCCAGGCTGCTTCAAAGGGTTTAGCAAATACAAGTACCAAACTTTTTTGTAAAGCCTCTACCATAAAGGCTACTACTGCTGCTGTTTTCCAGGTTAGGTTATTTAAGCCAATTTTATGGCGAATCATACCCGCAAATAATCCGCCCAGGACAGTGGCTATCGCACAAACTTCTGCAGTAAATCCACCCACGAGATATCGATGAATGCCAGCTATCATTCCGACACTAAATCCAACAAGGGGACCGCACATGATGCCGCTCATCAATGTACCGACTAGCCTCATGCTAGCTAATGCCCCGCCAATCGGCGCACCATTAAATGTACATAAGCTAGATAAAACTGAAAAAATAAAAGTCAGTATAGCCCAATTTTTAAAAGTAAAGGGATTGTGAACACATTGTATAATATAAGGGGTACGTCCGAAGAGATAAGCAGCCATAGCAATCAGTGCCATGTCACTTAAGAGATCAAAAATTAATTTCAAATCCATAAAAGCCTCCATACAGTAAAAGTTAAAGAGTGAAAAGGAGGAATCTATTGTTGCATAAAAGATAAAAATGTGTGTTAAGCTAAAGATATATTCTTGTCGACAGCTTCCTAACTTTGCATTTTTGTGCTTTAAAATTCATATCATCAAGGTAATTGAATTATTTTTCTTAGCTCAATTGTACATAGTATTATTATGTGTGCTGCCTTATTAACTAGGATAGTTGTTACATCGTATATTGAATGTTACAATAAGAAAAATATACCTTTTACGTTTATTACGCGATGGATGCTAACTTTTCCTTTGTAGGTAAAAGGATAGGATTGTTAAAAATCTTTGAAGTAAGAGTGTTGATGAGTAAATATGAGGGGAGTGAAACGTAGCGATTTCTATCTCGTTTGATAGAAATTAGCTAGGGCAAAATGATGGATCATACAATGCTGGAAAAATATGCACGTCTTATTGTAAAAACAGGAGTTAATATTCAAAAAGATCAAACCTTAGTAATTGCTTCGCCCATCGAATGTGCTTTTTTTACCAGGATGATAGCTCAGTATGCTTATGAAGCGGGCGCAAGAGATGTTGTTGTTGCCTGGAAAGATGAGTTATTGTCTAAAATTCGATTCCTTCAGGCACCGGAAGATGTGTTTGAGGAGTTTCCAGAATGGCAGAAGGATTTTTATTTGTCTTATGTAAAACAAGGAGCCGCTTTTGTCAGCATTGCCGCATCTGATCCTGAACTTCTCAAGGATGTGAATCCTGGAAGATTAGTAAAGGTGCAGAAAGCCAGCAATACGGCACTTAAAGAGTATAGAGAAAGATTGATGAGTAATAAAAATACCTGGTGTGTTGTATCCATTCCTACTAAATCCTGGGCTAAAAAAGTTTTCTCTGAATTATCAGAGGAGGAAGCGGTTGCCAAGCTCTGGGATGCGATTCTTAAAACGGTGCGAGTCGATACTCAAGATCCGGTAGCAGCTTGGGAAAAGCATAAGCAAAATTTAAAGAAAAGTTCAGATTTCTTAAATTCAAATCAATTTCAGTATCTGCAGTATAAAAATTCATTAGGTACGGATTTGAAGATCGAACTTCCGAAGAATCATATATGGCTTGGCGGTTCGGAATATACTCCGGAAGGATTGGAATTTGTTGCTAATATGCCAACAGAAGAAGTATTTACGTTACCTAAAAAAACAGGTATTCAAGGTACCGTTGTAAGCTCAAAGCCATTAAATTATAATGGCAACGTCATTGATCATTTTTCTCTTACGTTTAAAGATGGGAAGATCGTTGACTTTACTGCTGAGCAGGGGTATGAGATTCTAAAAGGACTGATTGAGACAGACGAGGGTTCTTATTATCTTGGTGAAGTGGCTTTGGTGCCTTACAATTCACCAATCTCCAATTCCAACATTCTATATTTTAATACGTTATTTGATGAAAACGCTTCATGCCACTTGGCTATAGGAAAAGCGTATCCTGTATGCATCAAAGATGGTGAGAACTTGGCAAAGGAAGAATTAGAAGCATTAGGTGTCAATGATTCTTTGGTACATGTAGACTTTATGATCGGGACCAAGGATCTTGAAATCATTGGAACAACAGCAGCAGGGAAAGAAATACCCGTATTTAAAAATGGTGATTTTGCGTTTTAAGAACGCTATGAGCCCTTAAAACATATAACAGAATTGAACCACAGAGGCGCAGAGAACACAGAGAAAAGATAGAAAAAAATGCTTTCTCAGTGTCCTCTGCGTCCTCTGTGTTCAACGTCTCTTTTTAAATTCTGAAGTAATATATAAACAATAACCGCTCCCAAGCAGGGGCGGTTATTGTTGTAATGCTTTATTTTGATGACTTAGTAACAGATTGGACTTGATACATGCAGCCGCCTTGCTTATTTAATAGCTGCTCTAATTCCTCTTGACTTAGTGTATCTGATGTTGTCTGCAGGGTAAGCGTTGCTCCGCGGCCTGTTTGATTGGATGAGGCAGATGTTTGCTTAACATGGGTAATCGGTAAGTCAGACTTACGGATATTGTCGATGATTTCTTCGACGCTTCTCTCTGTGTCGCCAATCTGTACTTGAAACTGCTCGTGTTTAGCCAAGGTACTCACTCCTTTAGTTGTTTAGTAAATCACCAGGCGCTATTGCGTCTTGATGGAAATAGGTAGGACTATATTTTCTTAAATTTACTTCGACAAGGAAATAGGATTTCCTTTAAGGGAAAAAGATATACAATAGTTTAGAGGCTTATATTTTACCCGCCATTTGAAAGATAAAAAAATTGACAGATGTATTCTAGAATGATAAGATGTTGATAATTTACTAAGTTGTTAAGTTATCCCATTGCTGATCAGAAATCTGAAGGCTGGGCGCATGTTTATTTGCGCTAGCCTTCTTTTTTATAGCTACTCTTAACAGCAAAGGAAATGATAGCAGAGCAGCTATCCGTGAATCATTTTGGGAGGGGTATATATAATGAAAAAAAGAAATTTGGGGATTTTTCTGATTCTTTTATTGATGGTATTTGCGATTGGGTGCAGTTCACAACAAACAACCAAAGTGGAGGAAACAAAAAAACAGACCTTATTAGAAACGATTCATCATCGCGGCACGATTAAAGTTGGTACAGAAGGGACGTACCCTCCTTTTACCTTTAAGAATGAGAAAGGGGAATTAGAGGGATTTGATGTTGACATTATCAATGAGGTAGCCAAACGGCTGCATGTTAAAGCCGAATTTGTCCCCACTGAGTGGAAAGCCATGTTTGTCGGACTTGACTCAGAACGATTTGATGTAATTGCCAATCAAGTAAGTATTAATGAAAAAAGACTGGAAAAATACGATTTTTCTGCTCCTTATACGGTTTCAGGTGCTCAAATCATTATTAATAAAGATACAACGAATATCAATACGGTAGAAGATTTTAAAGGACGTAAAATCGGTGTTACGCAGGGCAGCAACTGGGAAGAAATTGCTAAAAAAGCAGGGGCCAATATTCAGCATTATAAAGGTGCCAATGAGATATTCGCAGATGTAGCAGCAAAACGTATTGAAGGTTCTGTTAATGATCGACTGTATATTGCAGAATATCTTCTAAAAAATCCTAACCCCAATCTTAAAGTAGGAGGAAAAACCTTTGATACTGCAAAGATGGGATTTGCTTTTCGGAAAGGATCTCCTGAACTTGTTGAAGCGGTAGATAAGGCACTCCAAGAAATCCAGGCAGATGGTACCTATTTAAAGATATCCCAAAAGTGGTTTGGCGAAGATGTTAGCAAATAGAGAGTGGGATATTGTCATTGCCTCCTTGTCCGTACTAGGAGAGGGGGCTATGGTTACAATTTATCTAAGTGTATTAGCCATGTTAGGAGCCGTTATGGTAGGCTTAGTAGTAGCATTGATGAGGATTTTTAAGATCAGGATCTTCGAAGTGATTGCCAAAGTCTATGTATCTTTTTTTCGCGGTACTCCTCTATTAGTACAATTGTTAATATTGTATTTTGGCTTAACTTCCTTTCATATTATGCTGGAACCTTTTCCTGCTGCGCTTATCGGGCTTATTTTGCACTTTGGTGCTTATATCTCAGAAATATTTAGAGGCGTAATTGTGTCCATACATATAGGACAATGGGAAGCTGGCCGATCTCTTGGCATGAGTACAGTGCAAGTACTCCAAAAGATTATTTTGCCTCAGGCGCTGCGAATCTCCATTCCTTCTTTATGGAATTGTTTGATTGATATTTTAAAATCATCTTCACTGGCTTCTGTTATAACCGTTCCAGAATTGACGAGGCAGGTGGAGGAGCAAAGTTCAGCTCAGTTTATCTTTATGCCGTATTTTCTTACTCTGGCTGTGTTTTACTGGGTAATGGTTATTGCTATGGGATGGGTTCAAGAATGGCTGGAGAAAAAGCTTATGATACCGGGAGGGTCATCATAAACAGGTAAGATGCGTTATAGGTTGAACATCCTGCAGATATTATCCTTGATCTTGAGCAAGCCATGAAGTAAGATAAGAAAATAAGAACAGTGGAAGCATTGTTAATTAACATCAACAATGCTTCTTTGTTTTCATGAATTAGTAAACAGCAGGCTTTAAAGCGGGAAGTTTGTCATCATATATTGATAACTTCTATATAGCATATCTTATACAAATATAACATCAACTCTATCCTATGTGTATTTACAGGTTCAGAGTTGAGACTGTACTGACAGGAGGAAATCAACGGATGATAAAAAGACTTTTTTTCTTATTTTTGGGATTATTTCTTTTTGCTCTTGGAATTGTAATGACCATTAAGAGCAATTTGGGAACATCACCATGGGATGCTCTTCATATAGGACTGATTCATTTTCTTCCGTTGACCTTAGGGCAAGTATCTCAGTTAACAGGAATTTTAGTGATTATTGTCAGTTACTTTTTAGGAATGAAGCCAGGCTGGGGCACCATTGCTAATATGTATTTCATTGGTTTTTTTATGGATGTAATTATGGATAATAAGTGGATTCCTGATCCTGCATCTTGGTTATTCCAAAGCGGACTCTTACTGGCAGGTATTTTAATTATTGGCTGGGGAAGTTTTTTTTATCTTTCTGCTGCTCTGGGGGCTGGTCCTAGGGATAGCTTCATGGTGGGAGCGGTTACTAAAACAGGTTATCCAGTGTGGAAAGTCAGAACTGTCATTGAAAGCAGTATTGCAATTTTAGGCTACTTTCTAGGAGGACCGATTGGTATTGGTACCATCATTATTGCTTTGACGTTGGGACCTTCCATTCAATGGGCTTTTTCCCTTATGGGCAAAAAGGCTCAGGAGATAGAGCATGATTCTTTAAGGATTCGGTTAGAACAATAAAAGAAAAAATAGCAGCAGGATTATATAGATTTTTGTAAAATAGTTCTCTTATATGGAAGGAATGTGATTTATGGGAGGTAGAAAGTGAAGAAATTTAGTTTTATTAAAATATGTTTTGGGTTGATGGTCCTTTGGATATGGGGATTATCTAATATCTTTGCTTTTGAAAATTTTCAGCCTACAATGGTTAAAAAAAGTTATTTTAAAAATGAAGTTGTAGTTGATTTTACGATTATGGGATCATCAATTGCGACGCAAGAACAATGTGTAACGTACCTTCTAAAGCGAAATCCCTTGCCTTTGCTTACAACCACTCCTAAGCAGTTGGTTGAGCATTATTACCAAGAGGCAGGATTGGAAGGAATCCGGCCAGATTTAGCATTTGCACAAGCATTACATGAAACGGGCAATTTTCGTTATGGCGGTGATGTGATACCATTACAGAATAATTACTGTGGACTGGGAACAACAGGCAACGGTATTAAGGGGGCGTGGTTCCCTTCGGCGCAAATTGGTGTTAGGGCGCAGATTCAACATTTGTTGGCCTATACGACAAAACGGCCGCCGGCACTATCCATTGTTGATCCCCGATATAATCTGGTAAAGACTACAGATAAGTTCGGGCAATCTCTTACATGGACGGATTTAAATGGTAAATGGGCTGTCCCTGGAAAAACTTATGGACAGATGATATTAAAAATTCATGAAAAAATTTTAATGGGAGAATAATCAGAAAAAGGTGTCTTTTTTGACATCTTTTTTAAATCTTTAACTTTAAAAAAAAAGTGATTTGCAGGAAGGGATTGTAATAAATTCGTCGAATAAAAGTAAGATTGACTGAATAGTCATTTTGAAAAGGAGTGATTTCAAGATACAGGGGAAAATTCTACCTTACATAAGGTATATTCCATAAAGGTGTTTATGATATGAATACGACAGTGGAGTAACAGCAGGTAAAAATTAGTGTTAGCAGAGTTAAGGGAGGTAAATAATTTGGTTCGCTTAAGTTCAAAAGTAAGATGGCGTAATTATATGGCATTAATTATTTTTAGTATGGTGATAATCAGCGGCTGCAGCAAGCAGGCAGCACCGGCACCGCAGGCTGTAGAAGTAAAAGCAATGCAGGTAGTTCGGAAAGATACTCCAATTGCACATGAATTTGTCGGTACGATAGAAGCAAAAAATGAAGTCCAGGTGCGGGCTAAGGTTTCCGGTAATATTGTGGATAAAATGGTAACCGGCGGAGCTGAAGTAACAGAGGGGCAGCCAATATTTCGCATTGACAGCCGTCAATATAACTCCGCATTACTGACAAATCAGGCAACAGCTGCTCAATCAGAAGCCTTATTGGCGAAAACACGTAAGGATGTTGACAGATACAACCAGCTTGCTTCGCAAGGTGCCGTTTCCCAACAAACCTTGGATAATTCACTGGCAGAAGAAAGGCAAAATGCTGCTGCAGCCAATGCCAATTGGGCTAAGGTGCAGCAAGCCCAACAAGATCTTGAGGACACAACGATACTTTCTCCCTTAAATGGCAGGATTGATATTAACGATTTAAGTATTGGCAGCTTTGTATCGGCAGGATCGACCATTATGGCTACAATCTCTTCTGTTGATCCAGTCATGGTAAAGTTTAGTATGAGTGAAAATGAATATTTACAATTTGCTAAAAATAAAGGTGCTTCTCCAGCGGAATGGGGACGGGATTTGAGGCTGATTCTCAGTGATGGATCTACCTATCCACTCACTGGGCAAATTGAACAGGTAGATAAGGGCTTAGCAACTGGCACAGGTACACTGAGTTTTAAAGCATCTTTTGCCAATCCTGACAAGCTTCTGGTTCCCGGTATGTTTGCTCGTGTTGCGGTACAAAGTGAAGTGCGCCCAGGAGCCTTATTAATTCCGCAAAGAGCTGTCCAGCAGATGCTGGATAAGACCCTTGTTACTGTTGTGGGTGAAGGAGAGAAAGCAGAAACACGGGTAGTTAAGATGGGTACGAAAGTTGGCAATATGTGGGTCGTAGAAGAGGGCGTTACTGAAAATGACCGCATTGTTGTAGAAGGCTTTCTGAAGACTCCGCCAGGAACACCTGTATCTGTAATCATGATCGGCCCGGATGAGTTACAAACTCCGGCGAAGCAATAGGAGGTAATCTGGTGGCTAAGTTTTTTATTGAACGTCCCATTTTTGCGATTGTATTATCGATCGTTATTACATTAGTTGGTTTAATCTCAGCATTCAATCTGCCGATAGCCCAATATCCGCAGATTACGCCGCCGCAAGTTAGTGTAAGTGCTAATTATACAGGAGCAAATGCTGAGGTTGTGGAACAGACGATAGCCCAGTTAGTTGAACTGCAAGTCAATGGGACAGAAGATATGGTTTCCATGCAGTCGACAAGTTCCGACTCTGGTTCGTATTCTTTGACGGCAAAGTTTGATTTAAGTAAGAACGCTGATATGGCGACAGTGCAAACTCAAAATCGGGTTGCACAATCCAATGCATCGTTACCTGCTGAAGTGACTGCAACAGGTATTACGACTCGTAAGGTTTCTCCCGATAATTCTCTGATCTTTTCCTTATGGTCTCCAAAGGGAAGCTATGATAGTACGTTTCTAAAGAACTATGGCAGCATTTACCTTATCGAAGAGCTGAAAAGAATTAAGGGCGTAGGAAATATTATGGAATATGGTGCTGATTATGGGATGAGGATCTGGCTGCAGCCAGACAAAATGGCGCAGTTAAGACTCACAGGCAGCGATATTGCTAGTGCTATTACTACCCAAAATGTGCAGGCTCCAGCAGGAACCATTGGTCAAAGGCCTTCTTCTACTCAGCAGGAATTTCAATATACGGCGCGGGTACAAGGTCGATTGACTGAGCCTGAAGAGTTTGACAACATTATTGTCAGCTCCAAAGATAACAACTTTATTCGTATAAAAGATGTTGCGAAAGTTGAGATGGGGGCTAAAGAGTATGGTTTTCAAAGTTTCCTGAATGGTCATCAATCGGTAGCTTTTGCAGTTCAGCTTACTACCGATGCAAATGCATTAGATACCATTACGAAAGTACAGGAAACCTTAGAGTTGGCATCGAAGAAGTTTCCATCTGATGTTGCTTATTATTCCATCGTTGATAATACCAAATATGTGCGTGAATCCATGAAAGAGGTTGCCAAAACCTTTGCGGAAGCTCTGGTGCTAGTGCTTTTAGTCGTATTTTTATTTCTGCAAAGCTGGCGTGCTACCCTTATTCCAATGCTCGCCATTCCCGTTTCTTTGATTGGAACCTTTGCTGCGTTTATGGTGATGGGCTTTTCTATCAATACGCTGACTCTTTTTGCCATGGTGTTGGCTATTGGGTTGGTAGTCGATGATGCGATCATTGTAATTGAAGCAGTAGAATATCATATGCGTTATACGGGCCTTAGTCCAAAAGAAGCAACGAAACTGGCCATGAGTGAAGTGTCGGGTCCCGTTGTTGCCATTGCTTTTGTGCTGGCATCTGTGTTCATTCCTGTAGCCTTTTTTGGCGGAACTACAGGTGTTTTATACAAACAGTTTGCTTTGACCATTGCGGTATCCATGGCATTATCTGCCATTGTCGCTTTGTCTTTAACACCAGCCCTTTGTGCATTGGTGCTAAAACCTCATGATCCCAATGCTCACTCAGGCATGTTGGAAAAGTTTTTTAACAAATTCAATAATGCATTTGATGCAACATTGGAAAAATATGGAAATGGACTAGGAAAGCTGATTAAACGATCTGCTTTAGGTGTTGTTTTCTTGGTAGTGCTATTACTTGTAACAGGTAAGTTGTTTCAACTGGTGCCATCGTCCTTTGTTCCTAATGAAGATCAAGGATACTTTATTACCAGTGTAAGCTTACCGGAGGCGGCAAGTGCGAATCGTACAGCAACTGTAGCGAATAAAATAGCCGATGATATGCGTGCTCAGCAAGGCGTATCGGATACCATTGTCATCCAGGGCTATGATATTTTAGCTGGTGCTGCTAAAGCCAATTCTGCAATCATTTTTACAAAACTTGCAGATTGGGATGAACGAAAGGCACCTGGTTTAGGTGTCCAAGATCAAGTTATGAAAACGTTAGCGAATAGTGCTCATATTCCTGAGGCGAGAGTTACTTCCTTTAATACTCCCTCATTGCCGGGTATTGGTACCGTAGGTGGCTTTAGCATGATGATCCAAGCTAAAGGCGGTAATACCATTGAAGAAATGGATCAAATATCTAAAGAATTTATGGCTGCTGCTCGTCAGCGTCCAGAAATTGGTATGATTTATTCTACTTTTGGCATTGATACTCCTGGGTATCGCTTTGAAGTAGACAGGGAGAAGGCAGAGCAGTTAGGTATCCCAGTCAATGATGTGTTTACTGCGTTGCAAACATTTCTTGGCGGTGTACAGATCAATGATTTCAACCGTTTCGGTCGATCCTATAAAGTCGTTATGCAGGCGGAACAGAAATTCCGTAATGATGTAGACGGTACTCGCTTCTTCTTTGTCCGCAGCTCTTCCGGCGCTATGGTGCCCCTTAATACTTTATTAAAACCGCAAGTGATCACTGCTCCTTCTTCTATTAAACGCTTTAATGGCTATAGAGCCATTCAGGTGGGGGGGAATCCAGCAGCTGGTTATAGCTCTGGGCAAGTCTTAGCTGCATTGGAAGAAGTGGCAGCACAGACGTTGCCTAAAGATTTTGGTTATGAGTGGACCGATCAGAGCCGTGAAGAAAAATTATCAGCTGGTCGTGCTCCTTATGTATTTGGCTTTGCCCTGCTATTTGTATTCTTATGTTTGGCAGCTCTTTACGAAAGTTTTGGTATTCCTTTTGCAGTTCTGTTCTCAGTCCCTACAGGTATATTTGGAGCAATTTTCTTCCAATATGTTCGTAATTTGCAAAATGATGTGTATATGCAGATTGGGATGGTTATGCTCATTGGATTGGCGGCTAAGAATGCAATTCTAATTGTAGAATATGCCAAAGTTAGGGTTGATAAGGGAATGGACCCTGTTGCAGCCGCTATTGAAGCTGCTAAATTACGGTTACGTCCTATTATAATGACATCATTAGCTTTCATTATTGGATGTTTGCCTCTTGTAATTGCTACAGGTGCTGGTGCTGGTGCAAGAAATTCTATGGGAACAGCAGTTGTTGGCGGCATGCTGGCAGCGACAATCCTGGGAATATTTTTAATCCCTGTACTATTTGTCCTGATTGAGCAGGGTGTAGGCTCCATTAAAAAAATTAAGAGGCATAAAAAAGAGATTGATGTTTCTTAATGTAGACGATTTTTAGTCATCGGATAAACCCGCTTTTTATAAGCGGGTTTATTTTCTTTTAGTTGGCAGACTTGCGATTTAGGTGAATCTTTGGCAGCAGCTTGCAAAGGATAAGCCAACTGTAAAATACTTTGGTTGAAAAGAGCAGTAAGATATGTTACGATGATCCTGAAAAGAATATTTCACGTCAAGGGGAGCTGGATGAGCCGGCTGAGAGATAGATCTGAAATCTATGACCCTTTTTAACCTGATCTGGGTAATGCCAGCGGAGGGATAAGCGATAGAGTCTTTGTATATGCTAAAGCGCATCCTTATGGATGTGCTTTTTTATTACGATCTGGAGCAACAAAAAACGATCGAAACACGAAGATAGCGATGAAGTGCAAAGGACGCGAAGGAGATTATGTTTATACCCTTCGAAAGAGTCTTCGCATCTTCGCGGTTCAAAATGTTTTTTGTTATGCTCGCAATAATATGTAGCATTTCTTATTTCTAATAGTGAAGGGGGAATTTATATGAAGAAGGTACTAACGATAGCTGGTTCTGATTCAAGTGGAGGGGCTGGTATTCAGGCGGATTTAAAGGCTTTTTCGGCACATGGAGTATTTGGCATGAGTGTGATTACAGCAGTGACAGCACAAAATACCCAAGGAGTATTTGCTGTACAGGATATTGATGTGGCTGTGATTGATAAACAGATTGAAGCTATTTTTGATGACATTACAGTAGATGCTGTGAAAATTGGCATGGTTTCCCGTACAGCAACGATTAAAGCCATAGCAAATGGTCTTAAAGAATATAGTGCTCAGAACATTGTTGTAGATCCCGTAATGATATCGAAAAGCGGTTACTATTTGTTGCAGCCTGAGGCGGTAAAGGCTTTAATCTCATATCTGCTGCCCTTAGCATCGGTTGTAACGCCCAATATTCCCGAGGCAGAGGAAATCAGTGGGCTAAGGATTCATAGCTTGAAGGATATGGAAGAAGCTGCTAAATTCATTCATCAATTAGGACCAAAGTATGTACTGCTAAAAGGCGGACATCGGGAAGAGGATGCTACCGATATTTTATTTGATGGAGAAAGCTATCAGTATTTGAGTACACCACGAATTGCTACGCAAAATACCCATGGTACAGGCTGCACCTTGTCATCTGCAATTGCTGCCAATTTGGCTAGGGGGTATTCTGCGCAAGAGGCAGTTTCTAGGGGGAAGGAATATATTCACACGGCGATTGAACATTCCTTTGCCATTGGCAAAGGTGTTGGTCCTGTTCATCATTTCTATAATTTATATAAAGGCGCAGGTATGTTAAATGACGAATGAAACAAATAATACATTAGGTTTTAAGCACTTTTTATTTTTATGGTTTGGTGCGGCAGTATCAATTGCTGAAATATTAACAGGGGGGTTATTAGCTCCTCTTGGATTTCAAAGCGGAGTAATGGCTATTGTGATTGGTCATGTGGTTGGTGTGATTATTTTGGTGCTGGGCGGTATCATTGGTACTCAGGAAAGGATACCAGCTATCGTCTCTACCCGTATTTCTTTTGGTGTATATGGATCTTATTTATTTTCTGTATTAAATGTGCTGCAGCTTGTAGGGTGGACAGCCGTTATGATTATTGCGGCAGCCCGATCAGCTAATGAAATCAGCAAAATGCTGTGGGGCATGGATCAGCTCTCTCTTTGGAGCATGGGGATTGGCAGCTTAGTTCTTCTGTGGATCGCTCTTGGCAGAGAGGGCGGCTTAAAGAAAGTGAATATGGCAGCCGTATTTTTGTTGTTTGGTATTACGGTACTCTTAAGTAATGTAGTATTTAAAGATAGTACTGCTTTAAATGCACCGCCTATGGGAGGTATGTCTTTTGGTGAGGCATTAGAATTGAGTGTTATTATGCCATTGTCCTGGCTGCCGTTGATTGCTGACTATACACGCTTTGCTAAAAGCAAAACAAGTGCAGCTTTGGGCAGCGGGCTAGGTTATTTTATAGGCAGCTGCTGGATGTACCTGATTGGCTTAGGCGCTGCTATTATTGCAGGTAATCCCGAACCTTCTGCCATGATGCTGGCCGCTAATTTAGGATTATCAGCTCTAGGCATTATTGTGCTGGCAACAGTAACAACTACTTTTTTAGATGCTTATTCTGCTGGGGTTAGTTTTACTAATATTTTTCCAAAGCTGGATGAGAAACGAATTGCTTTATTTATGACGGTGATTGGCACGGGTATCGCTTTGTGGGTGAATATTGAGCAGTACGAAAAGTTTCTCCTTGCTATTGGATCTGTTTTTGCCCCATTATTTGCGGTACTATTAACTGAGTATTTTATTATTAAAAACAGACAATTGCATCCGGAACTTCTAGTAAATTGGAGTGCTCTGGCAGTTTGGGCATTAGGAGTTATTATGTATCATCAGTTTATTACCATGGAGTTTGTACTGGGAGCGACCATACCGGTTCTACTCCTTACGTCACTACTTTATAAAATCATTTGGGGGTATACAAAAGAATGGAAATCCTGCAAAAAATATCCGACAGCCTCATCACTGTAAAAAACAAAAAGCCTTTGGTACATCATATTACGAATTATGTGACAGTGAACGATTGTGCCAATATAACTCTGACCATTGGTGCTTCTCCTGTTATGGCAGATGATATAGGAGAAGTAGAAGAAATGGTTTCCTTTGCTTCTTCTTTGGTATTAAATATAGGAACTTTAAATTCGCGAAGTATTGAGTCCATGCTGGCGGTTGGCAAAAAGGCGAAAGAACGCGGCATTCCTATTGTTTTTGATCCCGTGGGAGTGGGAGCAACCAGTCTTCGAACTGCCACTGCCAGGCGAATCATAGAAGAAGTGAGACCGTCGGTCATTCGCGGCAATATGTCGGAAATGAAGATTTTGGCTGGATTGGATGCGCAGATTAAGGGCGTTGATTCGACTGCTGATGCAGAAGATGGAATAACAGTAGCCAAACTCCTTTCTAAAAAGCTTAACTGTGTAATTGCCATTACCGGAAAGCAGGATATTATTGCTCAGGGAGATCGAGTTTGCCTGATTGATAATGGTCATCCTATTTTATCTCAAGTTACAGGTACAGGATGTATGGCTACATCATTGGTTGCTTCTTTTTGTGGAGCAACTGAGGATTGGTTTGTGGCAGCGGCAGCAGGCATTATGACCATGGGCTTAGCCGGGGAATTGGCACAGCAGTCTTTGCAGGCAGGAGAAGGAATCGGCACGTTTCGGATGCGGCTGTTTGATGCCGTGTGGGCTATGACACCTGAGCTTATGAAGAAAGGCGGTGTCATCTCCAATGGATAAAAAAGCAGTTGATTACTCCTTATATTTAGTAACGGATCGAGAGTTACTGGGGAATAAGGATTTAGCGGCAACAGTGGAAGAGGCTATTAAAGGAGGTGCTACTTTAGTACAGATTCGTGAGAAGAATGTGTCTACTTTAGATTTTTTCGAGTTAGCCTTGGTGGTAAAACAGATTACTGGAAAATATAAGGTGCCTTTCATAATCAATGACCGGATTGATATTGCTTTAGGGATTGATGCTGACGGTGTACATATTGGACAAGAAGATATGCCTTTAGCAGTAGCACGAAAATTACTTGGTCCTACTAAAATAATTGGCGTATCGGCCTCCACTTTAGAAGAAGCTGTAAAAGCACAGGATGGAGGGGCGGACTATTTAGGAGTCGGTGCCGTATTTCCTACCAGGACAAAAAGCGATGCTGATCATGTGAGTTTAGCAGCTTTTCGGAGAATAAAAGAGGGAGTCTCGGTACCTGTTGTTGCCATTGGCGGCATTCAAAAGAATAATATTCAGCATGTGATGGAGGCTGGAGCGGATGGAGCAGCCGTTGTATCAGCGATTATTGCTTCTGCTGATCCTTATGAAGCAGCGTGCAGCCTTCGCCGCATTATAAAAAAATAAGAACATAACACGATATTCCTGCAACAGTTTATTATAAAGACGTTGCGGGACTTTTTGCTTAAAAACAAGGGTTGTGTAGTTCCTGATAGTATGGTATAAAAGACATAGGTTAATCTCATTGAATAAGGGCAGGCTATAGGAAGACGAGCATTTGAAAAGAGGAGTGTTATGAATGAGAGATAAGGAAGAACTAAAGCGTACACTCACTAAAATTCAATATGAGGTAACACAAAATCAGGCAACAGAACCTGCTTTTCAAAATGAATTTTGGGATCATACCAAGGCTGGTATTTATGTGGATGTTGTATCGGGAGAACCTTTGTTTACTTCTTTAGATAAATTTGATTCTGGCTGTGGATGGCCTAGTTTTACCAAGCCTATTATGGAAGAGGTCATCAAGGAGAAACAGGATATCAGTCATTTCATGATTCGTACCGAAGTACGCAGTAAAACAGGGGATTCTCATTTAGGGCATGTATTTAATGATGGTCCTGCACCCCGTAAATTACGCTATTGTATTAATTCGGCAGCACTGCGTTTTATTCCTAAAGAAGATTTAGAAAAAGTAGGATATGGACAGTTTGTTCCGTTGTTTAATAAGGAGAAATAAATGGCAGGTATTCATGAAATATAGTCATATCGTACAAGGTATTTTTATAAAGCGTGTCAATCGATTTATTGCCCATGTGTTAGTAGATGGAATCGAAGAAGTGGTTCATGTCAAAAATACAGGTAGATGTCGGGAGCTTTTTATTGCTGGAAGGATCGTGATACTGGAGCGAGCCAAAAATCCAGAGCGAAAAACCAGATTTTCGATCATTGGCATCTACAAAGACAATTGCTTGATTAATATTGATTCACAAGTACCTAACACTGTTGTTTTTGAAGCATTACTGGCTAACGGTATTTCGGAAATTACAAACATTACTATGGTGAAAAGAGAAGTGACCTATGGAAAGTCCAGATTTGATCTTTATTTTGAGTCAGCCGATTGCCGAGGATTTATTGAAGTGAAAGGCGTCACTTTAGAAGAGAATGGTCTGGTAATGTTTCCTGATGCTCCTACACTGCGAGGAACTAAACATGTGCTTGAAATGATCAAAGCAGTGGAGGAGGGGTATAAGGGGTATATTTTCTTCCTGGTCCAGATGAAAGGGGTAAGAAGTTTTAGCCCTAACAGTAAAACTGATCCGGGTTTTGCCGCAGCCTTACGACTTGCTGCTCAAAAAGGCGTCATTCTGCTGGCATATGACTCCTTAGTCAGTGAGGATGAAATCGTAATCGGGGATAGAGTGGAGATCGTATTGTAATCATTATGTAAAAGTATAAGTTTTTTAAGGAGAACGTTTAACACAGAGTGCACAGAGATCCACAGAGAGCACAGAGGTGTACGCTGAGGGTATTATGTTTTTATTCTATCTATCTTTTTTCTGTGTTCTCTGCGCCTCTGCGGTTTCGATCCTGTTTTATATGTTTTTATTAGGGAGGAAAGTGTATGTATTTTGACACTGCCGGGGGGCCTGTGTTTCGTCCGCCCAGTGAGGCGGAGAGCTTTATTTTAAGAGTAACCATTGGGTGTTCTCATAATCGCTGTACCTATTGCAATATGTACAGAAGTGTTGATTTTCGCATGCGAACGATGGATGAAATTATGGCGCAAATTAACCATGCCGGACAATATAAGGATTTTATTCGCCGTATTTTCTTAGCAGATGGTAATGCTCTTGTTTTGCCGACGGAGACACTATTGGAGATTTTAAGAGTACTGAAAGAGCGTTTTCCAAAACTGCGCAGAGTATCCTGTTATGCAGGACCCAATGATATTTTGCGAAAAACACCAGAAGAACTGCAGCACTTATCAAAAGCAGGATTAAAACTGGTGTATTATGGCATGGAGTCGGGGGATGACGAAGTACTGCGTCATGTAAATAAAGGGGTTACCGCACAGCAGTCTATTGAGGCAGGGCAGAAGGTGGTGGCTGCCGGCATTAAATTATCCCTAATGGTAATCATTGGCCTTGGAGGGAAGGCAGGTTCTGGGCAGCACGCCTATCACACTGCTCAGGCAGTAAATGCCATTCGTCCTACAATGCTTAGTGCTTTAACGTTGATGATGTACCGGGGAAGTGAGCTGCGTGCTGAATACGAACGCGGGGAATTTGAAATTCTATCACCGACTGAAATAATGGGAGAATTATATGAACTGATTCATGCTATTGATTTGCCTTATGAATCACATTGTTTATTCCGCAGCAATCATATATCCAACTATGTGGCTTTAGCAGGTACGCTGCCGCAGGATAAGGAAAAATTGCTGTCTGACAGCAAAAAGGCAATCGAGCATTTGTCTACCATGACGGATTGGGACCCCTATAATAATGTTGAACAATAGGCAATTGATCTGTAGTACTGCCATTGTTACCTAATCGGAAAGGAGGCAAGGAGTAGTGGGAGATGGTATTTTGAAAAAAATGATAAATTATATATGTGTAATCACTATGATACTGCTGCTTTCTCAGCCTGCCATTGGCAGTGCAGGAGCATTGGAAGATTATGAAGAGGCCAGGAGCCTATATTTAGCTGCTGTTGCCTGTACTGCTGCATATAGTGATCGAGAAGGAAATATTGCCAGGAGTGCTCTGGAACAAAATGGCTGGAAAGTACAGTCCTATAGAGAAAAAAGTGATCAGGCAGATGTTAGGTTCTTGGTTGCCAGAAAAGTTCAGCAAGGAGATACAGTGCCTTCTTATTTGCTTTCTGTAGTGGGAACTGAAAATGTAAAAGACGTTAAAGTCGATTTGCGTGTGAGTAAGGTTTATTTTGCTGGGAAAACTCTTGAAGAATTCACCGCTAATTCCCTGCTCAAAGATATACCAGATTCCGCTCCAAAGGTGCATAAGGGCTTTAACCAATATGTTCAGACGGGATTCAGTAGAGAAATACTTGCAGAAGGTGCCAATTCTGAAAAATCATTGCTGGAAATGCTGCTAGGCGATAAGGATAAAAAAGTATATTTAGTAGGCCACAGTTTAGGCGGTGCCGGAGTTACCATTGGTGGAGCAAGGCTTCTTGATATGGGGGTAAAGCCGGAACAGATCGAAGTGATTACCTTTGGTGCGCCAGCAGTAGGTAATAAAGCGTTTCGTGAGAAGTTTGAACCTGCTTTGCACCTTACGCGCGTTGTGACCACTGGCGATCCTGTAACTGGAGCATTGCAAAAACTAGTGGGGGGCTATGAGCAGTTTGGTCGAGAAATTCGTTGGCAGACCCCAAGTAATCAAGATGCTGATCCACATCAAATTATTTTATATCTGGATTTGGCGATTAAGAATTATTACCAGAAAAGACAGCAGGCTGTAGCAGCGGGAGAATTATCAATACCAAACGAGACAATAGCGACTCCTGGCAAGCCAAGAGTATATGTTGCACCCATCAAAAACCAATTGCCGGAAGAGCTGCGTGGAGAATTTTCTTATATGAAGGAAGCGCTGTATGATGAATATCGAAATACGCTGCCCGGATATGTATTAGACACAGGGGAAAAAAGTAATGATGTCTTTAAAAAAGCAATGGCTTCTGATTGTGATTGGGTGGTAGTATCTGAAATTCAGGGCCATACGGTTAAAAATGAGGAGAATACAAGTTATATTACATTGGAACAGCGTGTATATCAGGCAAAGAGTGGTGCTATTGTTACTGTGGCCAGTTACGGGAGCAGCACGCGGGATCTTACCTCTCTGGAAGCTCTTATTCATAATACCAAGAATATGAGTCAGAACAGGCAGGATTGGTTAGGGAGGTTTGATAAAAATACAATTTAAGATATCGCTTAATAAGAAAGTTACTCCTCTTTATAGGGGAGTAACTTTCTTTGTATTTAAGAGTTATTTAAATAGAAATAAACTAATTGAAATACGCAATAGAGAATAAAATTTTGTGAAATGAAAATATTAGAAGAGATATACAGGAAAAAACAGCAGTACTCATAATATATATATATATATATATATATAGTAGTATTTTTCAGTGAAGGAGAATCGTTCAATGTCAAAACAGCCTCATTTAGTTCCTTTTGCTCTTAGCCTCATGTTGCTTTCGACATCCAGTGCTATGGCGACAGGAGTGGAAACGTTTCAAATCCCCAGTCGCGAGGAAATTGCAGCTGAGTATAAATGGCATCTTGATGATTTGTATGCCAGCGATGAAGAGTGGCAGGCGGATTATGATAAGGTAAAAGAAATACTGCCTAAAGTTGGTGAATATCAAGGAAAGCTGGATCGGTCAGGAAAGAACCTGTTAGCCTGCCTTACGCTTAGGGATGATATTGCCCAAATTACGGGGAAGCTGTATCCTTTTGCTCGAATGCATCAAGATGAGAATACGGCGGATAATAAATACCAGGCATTAACTGGTAAAGCTCAATCTTTGAATATTGAAGTAAATGCTGCTACTGCCTTTATTGAACCTGAGATAGTGGCGATACCAGCAGAGAAACTAAGAAAAATGCAAAATAAGGAAAAGGGACTGGAGGTTTACAGCTTCTATTTAAAAAGTTTGATACAGCAAAAAAAGCACGTACTATCTCAGCGGGAAGAAGCATTATTATCTCGGGCAGGAGAAGTAGCTGCCACTCCTGCAACTATTTTTAATATTTTAGCAAATGCGGAAGTAAAATTTCCTTCGATTCAGGATGAACAAGGACAAGAGGTTCCATTAAGTGAAGGCCGCTATAATAATTATCTGCGTTCTCCTGATCGTCGCGTACGTCTGGATTCATTTGCCGGCATTCTAGGCTCTTATAGTCAATATCGTAACACTTTGGCGGCAACACTGAATGGGCACGTCAAGCAGCATGTGTTTTTTGCTCAGGCTCATAACTATCATTCATCCCAAGAAGCGGCTCTTATGCCAAATCATATTTCTGTAGAAGTATATGATAATCTTATTACTACAGTAAATCACAATCTGGCTCCTCTGCATCGTTATGTGTCACTTAAGAAGAAAGTGTTAGGTATAAAGGAGATACATATGTATGATTTATATGCGCCAATGGTAAAAGATGTGGAAATTCGGCTATCCTATTCGGAAGCTTTGGAGCTTGTTAGGAATGCCTTGTCTCCTCTTGGTAAGGAATATATAGAAAACTTTAACAAAGGAATTTCTTCTCATTGGATTGATGTGTATGAGAATCAAGGTAAACGTTCAGGTGCTTATTCTTGGGGGGTGTACGGCGTCCATCCTTTCGTATTTTTAAATTATAATGGACAATTTAGTGATGCATCCACCCTTGCGCATGAGATGGGGCATGCACTGCACAGCTTTTATAGTGCTGAGAATCAGCCCTATCCTACAGCTGATTATGTTACTTTTACAGCCGAAACCGCCTCTACTACGAACGAGATATTGCTCATTGATTATATGCTTGCAAAAACAACGGATAAAAAAGAAAAAATGTATTTGCTGAATCAATATTTAGAAAATATTCGCACTACCTTATACCGGCAGACGATGTTCGCTGAATTTGAAAAAGAGATTCATGATCGAAGTGAAAAGGGTGAGACATTGACTGCAGATCTTATGGAGGAAATCTATCACGATCTTAATGTAAAATACTTTGGTCCAGAAATGATTGTAGATAAAGAAATTGATATGGAGTGGGCTCGAATTCCACATTTTTACCGAAATTTTTATGTTTATCAATATGCCACAGGATATTCTGCTGCAACGGCTTTTGCTAAGCAGCTTCAAACCGAAGGCGAAGCTGCCCAAAAACGATATACGAACAATTTTCTAAAAGCAGGCGGTTCTGATACACCAATCCGCATTTTAAAAAATGCTGGTGTTGATATGTCCACTCCTCAGCCAATTGAAATTACGTTACAGAAGTTCAACAGGTTGTTAGATGAATTAGAAGCGTTATTGGCAGCTGATTGTTTGCAATAAGGTAGGATGACAGGCTATTATCCTTGATCTAGAGTGACGAGAGGGAAAGTACAAAAGTATTTTTTAGGGAAATAAATACTTTATAAAATTACAAAATTATCATAAATAATAAAAATATATTGACATTAGTAAAGGTAAAATGATAGAATTCATTCCAAAGCATAATGAAGAATAGTAATGACGGAGTAAGTAAACCACTTGCAAATTTTCAGAGAGTCGACATACGGTGGAAGTCGACAATGAGCGGTGGAAGAAGATCCCTCCGGAACTGTGTTTCTGAACGTTAGTAAGAAATACCGGGTTAGCCACGTTATTTGGCTTAGGTTTGATAGAACTGAAGAGGCATTGTTGTGCAATAAAGGTGGTAACGCGGGTAATAACTCGTCCTTGGATATATTCAAGGGCGAGTTTTTTTATATTCAAAATCATTTGGAGGTAACTTATGTTGAAGCAAAATAATAGCATTTTTCATGTAGCTAATTCTCGTGTATCGATTGAAGATATTTATGCTGCAGAAAAGAATTTACAAGGTATAATCAAAAAGACGGAACTCATTGAAAGTCCAGTGTTTAGTAATGAGTGTGGAAATCTGGTATTCATTAAACCAGAGAACCTACAAGTTACAGGTGCATTCAAAATCCGGGGAGCCTTTAATAAGTTGAGTAAGTTAAGTGATGAGGAAAAAAGCAGGGGAGTCATCGCTTCCTCAGCGGGAAATCATGCCCAGGGGATTGGCTATGCAGCTCAATTGCTGGGTATTAAGGCTACTGTTGTGATGCCTGCAACCACGCCCATTATTAAAGTGGAAGCGACAAGAAATTATGGAGCAAATGTTGTATTATACGGCGATAGTTATGATGAAGCTTATAAAAAAGCCAGAGAACTGGAGACCGAACATAACTATGTTTTCGTACACCCCTTTGATGATTTGGATGTAATTCTTGGTCAAGGAACAGTGGCTTTAGAGATTTTGAATGAATTAGAAGATGTTGATGAGATCTTAGTTCCTATAGGCGGAGGCGGTTTAGCAAGTGGCATTGCATTTGCGGCGAAAATGCTAAAGCCAAGTATCAGAATTATCGGAGTTGAGCCAGAAGGTGCATGCTGCATGAAAAAGTCTTTGGCTGATAATAAAGTAATAGAGCTGGAGAGAGTGGATACCATAGCAGATGGCGCTGCTGTAAAAAGGGCAGGTACATTAACTTTCGAATTTATCAGAGAGTTTGTTGATGAAGTCATTACTATTTCTGATTTTGACATTGCAGAAGCAATACTGCTTTTAATCGAAAAGCATAAGCTGATTACGGAAGGAGCAGGGGCGCTGTCCTTGGCTGGTTTAAAGAAATTGTCTTCCAAGAATAAGAAAATCGTTTGTTTAGTCAGTGGCGGTAATATTGATATTTTAACGATTTCGGCTATCATTAATAAGGCATTAGTATTTAGAGGAAGGCTATTTTGTTTTACCATCAATTTACCTGACAAACCAGGAGAATTATTACATGTGGCAAAAATTATCTCTGAATTAAATGCAAACGTAATAAAACTGGATCATAATCAATCCAAAGTGATGGACAGCTTTAAGCAGGTTCAGCTGGAAGTTACTGTAGAGACAAATGGACATAGTCATGTAGAGGAAATTGAAGCTGCTTTTCAGCGAAATAGCATTGAGATTCAAAAGATTTACTAATAGATTGCAATCTTTGACTGCAGTGAGAATATACAATGAGGTGAATGTATGACTGTGAAAAAGTTATTTTGGGAAGATCCTTACTTAAAACAATGTACTGCAACAATAATGACTGTCGATGGTAATCGTATTACTCTTGACCAGACAATTGTGTTTGCTTTTTCTGGCGGCCAGGCATCGGATTCGGGGACCATTCATGGTTATGCTGTGTTAACAGCCCAAAAAGTTGCAAAAGAAATTATTTATGAGATTGATGTATCCCATGATTTGCAAGTGGGACAGCAAGTGAATGTGGTTATTGACTGGGATAAACGTTATAGAATCATGAAACTTCATTTTGCAGCAGAAATTGTACTGGAGCTGATGGTTCAAAATTTTAATAATCCTAAAAAAATCGGCGCCAATATAATGGAAGAAAAAGCAAGAGTGGATTTTGAGTGGTGTGGAAATATTTCAGAGGTCTTGCCCTTATTGCAAAAGAAGATGGAGGAAATTATTAATTCCAATTCTCCTATTTTAAGTTGTTTTAGTGATGAAGAGCGGGAAATCAGATATTGGGAAATCAAAGGTTTTGGCAAAGTGCCTTGTGGCGGAACTCATATAAAAAATACTGGTGAAATAGGCGCTGTCTTGCTAAAAAGAGGAAAACGTCTTGGTGCTAATAAAGAAAGAATTGAGATCTATTTACGCTAAAGTATGAAGAGTTAAAAATTAGGTATTGCCTATTATAATTCTTTACCTTATAATGAAAGAAAAAAGTGTCAATTAACTGACACAAGCAAAGACGCTTGTACAGGGACTAATTTTAGTTCTGTATAGAGCGTCTTTTTGGTTTAGCAAAGTTTATAGTAATCCTGCATAATGCAGAGATTGAAAATGTTTATTATATGATAAGGGAGGCGTGCTTTTATGAATTCTCAGTATCCTTTGCCGATTGAGGAATTTCGCAGTTATCTTGAAGCAGACCAATCAGAAAAAGTAATAGAGAGTTTTCAGCAGCTTTTAACCTTATATGAATTGCAGCAGGCTAGGTTGGAAGCACTATTAGATACAGTTAATGAGGCGGTATGCATTATTGATGAATCAGATAAAGTAGTAGTGTGGAATCATCATGCTGAGCTTTTATATGGAATTGCCGCTGATGAAATTATTGGGCGTCCTATCGAAGGTTTCTTTTCCAATTTAATGCTAACTAAAGTGATGAAAGAACGCCGCACTGTGCATGAACAATACCACACTCCTTGTCCTGATACTCATGTATTAATTAATGCGAGACCTGTGAAGCTATCTGGTCAGGTGATCGGCGGAGTTTGTGCGGAACGGGATATTACAGAAGTAGTGCAGCTAAATCAAAAACTATCCCAGACTCATCAGGAAGTACAAACCCTAAAGCAAGAAATTGATAAAATTCATTCCCAGTCAGATTCCTTTTCGACGGTTTATGGTCATAGTACCGCTATTCGCGAAGCGGTTAGTATTGCCAGGCGTGTTGCAGCAACGGCGGTTCCAGTATTACTGCGTGGAGAAAGCGGCACAGGAAAAGAATTATTTGCCCGTGCTATTCATGATGCCAGTCAATTTATGGGTCCCTTTATTGCGATAAACTGTGGAGCGATTTCTCCTAATCTATTTGAAAGTGAATTGTTTGGCTATCAGCCCGGTGCATTTACGGGAGCTGACCGCAAAGGAAAAGTGGGGTTATTAGAGCAAGCAAATGGAGGAACTCTCTTACTGGATGAGCTGGGAGATATGCCGAAAGACATGCAGGTAAAGCTGCTAAGAGTTCTACAGGATAAGAGTTTCTATCGTGTGGGCGGCAACAAAGCGATTCATATTGATGTTCGTATTATTGCTGCTACCCACCGCAATTTAGAAGAAATGATTAAGAACGGTGAATTTCGCGAGGATCTATATTATCGTTTAAATGTAGTGGCGGTATCCCTGCCTTCATTGCGTGACAGGTTAGATGATATACCCGAATTAGTTCATAAGGGTGTTTTGCATTATGGCACAATTCATAATAAAAAAATCTCAAAAGTGAATCCTGCACTCATGGCATCTTTTATTCAATATCCATGGCCTGGAAATATTAGAGAGTTATTCAATGTATTAGAACGGCTGGTGATTTTAGCTGATAGTGACCAATTGGGGATAGATAACCTGCCAGCTACCTTCTGTCAATTGGATTTTCCTATGGAAAGTATAGATCCCTGTGCTATGGAAGGCAGTTTGTTGGAAAAAACGATAAGCCTGGAAAAAGAAGTGATTGCTAAGGTTCTGGCGGAATTTCATTTTAATAAAGCAGCTGCAGCAAAAAAATTGGGTATCCCTCGCAGCACCTTATATTACAAAATGCAGAAGCTGGGACTAGAGTGTCAATAAACTGACGATATCGTCGAATGGTAGATAAAAATTGTTGCTTTACAAGGCACTTTTGCAAAGAATGGAATTTATATCTTGTGGAAAAACCGATGAAACACGAAGTCGCGAAGATATATAAAGAACACGAAGGAAGAATTATATTTATTTTATATTCTTCATGATCTTCGCATCTTCGCGGTTCAAAATATTTTATTTTTTTAGGATACGAAATGTTTTTTCGTATCCTAATTTATTCTAAAATATTTAGTTGGCACGGTTATTGCATTAGGAATAGGGCAGGAGGTGTTTAACTATGAGAATTGTCAACCATCCAATACTGACATTTCCAAAACAAGATATGGTGACCTTCACATTGAATGGTCAAACGATAGAGGGAATAGCGGGAGAGCCAATTGCTGCTGCACTACATGCGGCTGATGTAAAGGTATTGCGTCATAGTCATGGACGTCACCGTCCTCGTGGTCTTTTTTGTGCCATTGGCAACTGTTCATCTTGTTTGATGACAGTAGATAAAATTCCGAATGTACGGGTGTGCATTGAACCCCTTCGTGCTGGCATGGTAGTAGAGACCCAAGAAGGGAAGGGGAAGATCGTATGATAACAACAGAGATCTTAATCATAGGAGCTGGTCCGGCTGGTTTAATGGCTGCCATTCATGCGGCAGAAGCTGGTGCAAAAGTACTGCTTGTCGAACGGGCAGATCGCTTGGGCGGGCAGTTAATTAAACAAACTCATAAATTTTTTGGTTCAAAAGCAGAATTTGCCGGAGAACGTGGAATGGATATAGCTGAAAAATTGATCAATTTGAGCTCCGATATTTCGGGTATCACCATATGGAAGAATGCTGTAGTACTGGGAATCTATCCAGATGGCGTAGTTACCATTTCCCATGAAGGTGCTTTTTGCACAGTCAGCCCTAAAAAAATTATTATTGCAACGGGCGCTTCGGAAAAAACTATGGCTTTTCCTAATAATGATCTGCCAGGCATTTATGGCGCAGGAGCAGTCCAAACCTTAATGAATGTTCACGGAGTAATACCGGCAAAAAGGATACTCATGATTGGTGCTGGCAATATTGGTGTGATTGTAGCCTATCAATTACTGCAGGCGGGTGTTGAAGTGGCAGGCATTGTAGAAGCGGCACCCCAAGTTGGCGGTTATCGTGTTCATGCTGCTAAGCTGCAGCGTCATGGTGTACCCATTTATACATCTCATTCGATACAATCAGCCCATGGCGATTCCTGTTTGGAAGGTGTTACGATTTGCCGACTGGACGAACAATGGCAGCCGATTGAGGGAAGTGAACAATATATTGCTGTAGATGGGCTCTGTTTGGCGGTAGGATTAAGCCCCTTGACAGAACTGCTGTGGCAGGCGAATTGCGAAATGAAGTTCGCAGCAGAATTAGGCGGTTATGTACCATTGCGTGATGCCAATATGAAAACAACTCATGAGAATATCTATGTAGCTGGCGATGTCTCAGGAGTCGAAGAAGCCTCGGCAGCTATGGTAGAAGGAAAATTGGCAGGCTTGTATGTTGCATCTGTTTTAGGACATAAAAAAGATTCGTTTACAAAAGAGTTTCAGACTGCAAAATCACAACTGAGTGCCTTGCGTTCTGGTCCAGCAAGTGTGAAGATTTGTACGGGACTTAGCAAAGTTGTTTTAGAGGAGGTTGGATAAAATGCCGTCACAAGAACGTTTTGCGAAAGGTCCAATCGCTTTATTTGAATGTATGCAGCAAATCCCCTGTAATCCTTGTGCTGATGCTTGCCCACGGGGTGCCATTACCGTAAAAGAAATTAATGACTGTCCTTCTTTAAATGAAGAACTTTGCAATGGTTGTGGAGTGTGTATGACTCACTGCCCTGGGTTGTCTATTTTTGTTGTTGACTATACTTATGGAAAAGATGCGGCCTTAGTTAAAATTCCCTATGAATTTTCTCCTTTGCCGGAAGCGAAAAGCGTTGTGGATGCTTTAAATCGACAAGGCCAATGTATCGGTACCGCCCAGGTCATTCGGGTGCAAACATCACCAAATAAAACAAATATTATTTGGTTGTCCGTGCCCCGGGAATTAGCTATGGAGGTACGCAGCATTCACGTTATGAAAGGAGAAACATCATGAACCATAATGATATTATTATCTGTCGTTGTGAAGATATAACCTTAGGGGAGATTAGAGAGCAGATTGCACAGGGAAAACATACTCTGGAAGAAATAAAAAGAGCTTGCCGTTCCGGAATGGGCCCTTGCCAAGGAAGAACTTGTGCTCCTCTTATTGTGAGTGAAATTGCCAAGGCCACAGGAAAGCCTGTCGCACAGATTCCTTTGCCTACCTTTCGTCCTTCTACCTCTCCCATTAAGATGGCTTCTTTGTTAGGAGGAGATCAACATGATTAAGAATGCAGATGTTGTGGTAATTGGCGGCGGTGTCATCGGCTGTTCCACTGCCTATAATTTAGCTAGATTAGGTGCAGGTAAAGTAGTCGTATTAGAAAAGAATTATTTAGCCAGTGGTGCTACAGGGCGCTGCGGTGCAGGCATGCGAATGCAATGGGGCACAGAGACCAATTGTCTTTTGTCTCGTGAAAGCGTCAAGATGCTCTCCCATTTGCCAGACTTATTACATGTGAATGTGGATATTGAATTTACTCAAAATGGCTATCTGATGCCTGCTTATTCGGAGAAAATGGCAGAACAATTTAAAAAGAATTTGATACTGCAAAAGTCTCTTAACATTCCTGCACGCTGGGTGACGCCAGAGGAATCTTTGGAAATTGTCCCTTTTTTGAATACAAAAGGAATGTTTGGCGCTACCTATTGTGCAGAAGATGGTCATTGTAATCCTTTTAAAGTAACAGAAGCTTATGCCCAAGCTGCTAAAAATTTAAATGTTGAGATTTATACTGATACGGAAGTGCAAGGCATTGTAACGAAGAACGGTAAAATTATTTCCGTCCGCACCAATCAGGGCAATATTCAAACGGATACGGTTGTAAATGCGGCAGGAGGATATGCAAAAACCGTTGGACGTATGGTCGGCGTTGAGCTTCCTATTTTCCCAGAACGTCATGAAATTTTGGTAACAGAACCAGTGGAGCCTACAATGGGACCCATGGTGATGAGTTTTTATCATAATTTATATTGTCAACAAAGCCCTCATGGCAGTTTTATTATGGGAATTGGTCATCCCAATGAACCGGAAAGCTATAATATAAAATCCAGTTGGCAGTTCTTACGTGATATGGCTGAGCGGCTTGTGGAAATTCTTCCCCCTTTAGCAGGGTTAAATGTAGTTCGGCAATGGGCGGGATTATATGATATGTGCCCTGACCGCACACCGATATTAGGCAGTAGTCCTGCTTTCAATCGTTTCTTCACTGCTGCAGGCTTTAGTGGTCATGGTTTCATGATTTCACCTATCACAGGTCAATTAATGGCAGAGATGGTAATGGGAAAACCTACGGCCTTTCCTATCCAAATGTTTGATGCTGGGCGGTTTGACCGCGGAGAGTTATTTGTAGAGCCATCCGTTGTGTGAGTCAATATATATCATTGCATTTAAAATACGAAAGTGAGGAATTAAAATGATTACAGAATACAAAAATGAACCTTTTACTAACTTTAGTCTTCCAGAAAACAAGGCTGCTATGGAGAAGGCATTGGCTGCAGTACAGTTGGAGAAAGCTGCTCATTATCCACTCATTATCGGCGGAGAAACTGTCGATACAGAAGCACGTATTACGTCGATTAATCCTTCCAACACATCTGAAATTGTTGGTACCGTTGCCCGGGCCAATATAGATTTAGCTGAAAAAGCAGTGCAGGCCGCCAATAAAGCATTTGCTTCATGGCAGTATGTAGACCCCGCAGAACGATCTTTGTATTTGTTTAAAGCTTCTGCTATTTTACGCCGGCGTAAATTTGAGTTTTCCGCTTGGTTAGTGGAAGAGGCAGGAAAAACATGGGCGGAAGCGGATGCCGATACTGCAGAAGCAATCGATTTTATGGAATACTATGCTCGCCAAATGGATAAGTATGCAAAAGGCATGGAAGTAACACCTTATCCTGGAGAACAGAATGAGTGTGCCTATATTCCTCTCGGTGTTGGTGTTGTAATTCCGCCATGGAATTTTCCTTTAGCCATTTTAGCAGGAATGACAGCAGCAGCTATTGTAGCTGGTAATACGGTGATTATGAAGCCTGCAAGCTCAACGCCTGTAATTGCTGCTAAATTCATGCAGTTGTGGGAAGAAGTCTCTTTGCCTGCTGGTGTTGTGAATTATCTTCCCGGCAGCGGTGGAACGATTGGTGATTATTTGGTATCCCATGCTCAAGTGCGCTTTATCAATTTTACAGGTTCTAAAGAAGTCGGACTTCGCATTAACAAGTTAGCTGCTGAGTTGTCCCCAGGGCAGAAATGGATTAAAAGAGTCGTAGCTGAAATGGGCGGTAAAGATTCTATTGTTGTAGACAGTGAAGCTGATCTTGAAGAAGCAGCAGCTGGAATTGTTGCATCTGCCTTTGGTTTTCAGGGACAAAAATGTTCTGCCTGCTCTCGCGCTATTATCGTGAAAGACGTATATGATGCAGTACTGGCGAAGGTAGTCGAAAAGACGAAAGCACTTACGATTGGTGCTGCCAGCAGCCCTGAAAGTAATATTGGTCCTGTAATCGATGAAAACTCTTATAAAAAGATTTTAAGCTATATCGAAATTGGTAAAACAGAAGGAAAATTAGAGTGCGGTGGATCTACGGCTGGTGATCAAGGCTACTTTATTGCACCGACTGTATTTTCAGGGATTTCTCCTGAAGCCCGAATTTCCCAGGAAGAGATATTTGGGCCCGTGCTTGCGGTAATCCCTGCTGATGATTTTGACCATGCTCTTGCTATTGCCAATGGCACTGAATATGGCCTTACTGGTGCTGTGTATTCAAAGAACCGAGCTAAACTGGAAAAGGCTCGCCGTGAATTTCATGTGGGCAATCTATATTTTAACCGTAAGTGCACAGGTGCTTTAGTCGGTGTTCATCCTTTTGGCGGTTTTAATTTGTCAGGTACAGACTCTAAAGCGGGCGGCGCTGACTATTTATTGCTGTTTTTACAAGCAAAATCGATTTGTGAAAAGTTATAGACTAAAGTTTATTTATCGCTGTGCTAACTTCCAAGGTGAGTGTTAAGAGTAGTATTTGTTTTTACGAAATATTAAAAAAATGTACTGAAAATGTTTTAAAAAATATAAAATGTTTTTTTAGAAAAAACACTTGTCAAGTTGAGAAGCGCACGGTATAATAAAAAACAAATATAACAAAAACAAAACAAAAGAATAACAATAAAGCAATGGTGCTTTAAATAAGGGAAACTTTCTCTTATTTGAAGCGCCTTTTTCGATATCTTTTTGGGGGTGGTAGGGAAGAAGGTAAGGGTATAGTATAAGAAACTTAGAAATAATACGATTATTAAAGGGGGATTATTGTGTTTAAAAGAATGAATGCTAAATGGTTATCTTTATTCGTAGTTGCTATTTTAGTTGCTGGATTAGTAGCTGGGTGTGGTGGAAGTGCTAGCAAAGATATTAAAATTGGTGTTGTATATGAATTGACAGGAAATACTGCATCCTTTGGTACAGCTGCTGCCAATGGCGCGAAGCTGGCATTTAAAGAAATCAATGCTAATGGTGGCGTTTTGGGCAAACAAATCCAAATCGCAGTTGCCGATAACAAAGGTGAACCATCTGAATCCTCTAATGCAATGACAAAAGTTATTTCTCAAGATAAAGTAATTGCTGTTACTGGTTTTACTACCAGCTCTAACGGTATTGCAGGTTCAACCGTTGCTGAAGCAAATAAGATCCCATTTGTCGCTGCTGCAACAACGAATCCTAAAGTAACCTTAGATGAGAATACTGGAAAAGTTAAAAACTATACCTTCCGCGTATGTTTTATTGATCCTTTCCAAGGTACTGTAGGAGCAAACTTCGTATTAAACTCTCTTAAAGCTAAAAATGCTGCTGTCATGATTGATAACTCTAGCGATTACAGCAAAGGCTTATCTAAATTCTTTAAAGATGCTTTTACTAAGGGCGGCGGTAGCATAGCTATCGAAGAAGCTTATTTACAAAATGACCAGGATTTCAAAACATTGTTAACAAAAATTAAAGCTACGAATCCAGATGTAATTTATGTGCCTGGCTATTACGGCGAAGTAGGAAAAATCATAAAACAGGCTCGTGAAATCGGTATCACCGTACCATTTGTTGGCGGCGATGGCTGGGATTCACCTAAACTGGCTGAAATCGGCGGACCAGATGCTCTTAATAATACGTACTTTACAAATCACTATTCTGTAGAAGATAATAGTCCTAAATCAAAAGCATTCCTTGATGCTTTCCAAAAAGAATATGGTCAAGTGCCAGATGCAATGGCTGTTCTAGGTTATGATGCAGCTTATGCTTTAGTAGATGCCATTAAACGGGCTAACAGCACGGATTCCGAAAAAATTCGTGAAGCACTTGCCAATACAAAAGACTTCCAAGGTGTAACTGGTTCCTTAACATTAAATGATACCCATGATGCAATCAAAAGCGCTGTAATTATTGAAATGAAAAATGGTAAACAAGTATATAAAGAAACTGTAAAACCTTAATAAGAACCAACAAAGAAACTGCC
>DJJR01000038.1:0-28014 GCA_002434245.1 Pelosinus fermentans | reverse complement strand
GGCAGTTTCTTTGTTGGTTCTATTGCCATTACATGCATTCCTAAGGAGCAATCAATGTAATATGATTGCTGTTAAAGAAGTTCGTATATTCATCATCTGGTTTTTGATTAGTTACAAATACTTGTATATCTTTTAAGTCGTAGTACGTTATTAATGATACTTTGCCGAGCTTCGTATCATCTGCCAATAGTATTTTTTTATCGCAGTGTTCTACAATATATTTTTTTATATCGTACTCAAGAGAGGAGGAATTTGTGATTCCTTTTGCAATTGAGATCCCGGTTGTAGCTAAAAAAGCTTTAGAAATATTATATTTTTTCAAGGAGCTTACTGCACCTGAATCGACAAAAGAATTCGTTCTTCTAAACAGTGTTCCCCCTGTAGAAATCACATTTAAGTTCTGATAAGGGAGAGATTTTAATATCACATGTAAATTATTGGTGACAATGGTTAGATTCTTGACATCTGACAAGTAAGGTATCATATGCATGGTAGTTGTCCCAGAATCGATATAAATGATATCTCCATCTTCAATTAATGTACTGGCAAGTTTTGCGATAATTAATTTAGCATCTTTGTTTTTGACTTCTCTGGATTCAAAGGGCTCAGTCGTTTTCTTGTCTGTTAAAATAATGCCGCCATAGACTTTTTTAATTTTGCCTTGAGACTCTAGCTGATTAATATCTCTTCTCATTGTGTTTTTGGAAACATTGAAAACGCTGCAAAGCTCTTCGATGGAAGCTCGTTCTTTTTCAAGAATATAGTTTTGAAGTTCGTTAATTCTATCTTCTTTCACGTTATAAACTCCATTTCACAATTAATTTGTCTTATATCGTATTAGTCCTCCTGAGGCTAAATATAACCATAATACTATTACCATGATACCATAATATGATCAAATATGTAACTGAATTTTCTTGCAAAATTAAGACTTGCATTAAAGTTATAGAATATACTATAATATAACCAAAATATAATAATAATATAACAAGTATTAAACAATAAATAACGAAAATTATCTACAATATAATCAAATGGAGGCATAAGGAGGGGATAGGAAAGAAATTCGAAGATCGTGGTTAAAGATGAGGTTTTGTATTAGAAGTAAAGGATAAATGATTCCATATAAAAAGGAGAATGGTGATTATGACAATAGCAAAATTAAAGTATAGCGTAAATGGAGAATGGAAAGAATCGGCAACAGCTACCTATATGCCGATTACGGATTCAAATACAGGAAAAGTGATTGCCGAGGCGCCATGCTGCACTGTTGACGAAGTCAATCAAGCAGTTAGCGCAGCAAAAAACGCATTTCCTGCTTGGTCTTCGACACCTGTATCAGCAAGAGCTCAACTTATGTTTAAGTATAAAGTCATTTTGGACGCCCACCTGGAGGAGTTAGCCTTGCTGGTAGCTACGGAGTTAGGCAAAAATCTCAATGAAGCTCGCGGCGATGTTTTAAAGGCTATTGAAGTGGTAGAGTTATCATGCTCTGCTCCTGTTATGATGCAAGGTGATTCGTTGATGAATGTTTCCCCTGGTCATGACACGGTTATGTATAGAGAACCTGTAGGTGTATTTGCTGGTATTGTGCCCTATAACTTCCCTGCGATGATTCCTTTCGGCTGGATGATTCCTCTCTGCATCGCTACAGGTAATACCTTTGTACTAAAAGCCGCCAGTCATGTTCCTCAAACTGCTGTAAGAATGTTGGAACTCTTAATTGAGGCAGGACTGCCTAAGGGTGTTGTCAACTTGGTTACTTGCAGTCGAAAAGAAGCTGAAACGCTGCTGAAACATCCGGATGTTGCAGGTATTTGCTATGTTGGTTCCACTTCAGTAGGTCTTCATATTTATTCCACTGCGGCAGCTCATGGCAAGAGAGTCCAAGCTTTATGTGAAGCAAAAAATCATGCTTTAGTTCTTAAAGATGCTGCTTTAGAAATGGCTGCTACAAGAGTTATTAACTCAGGCTTTGGCTGCGCAGGACAACGCTGTATGGCTCTGCCAGTGGTTTGTGTGGAAGAAGAAGTGGCTGATGAATTCGTTGCTCATCTGGTAAGGCTTGCTAAAGAGCTTAAAGTAGGTCCGGCTTATGATCCTTCTTATGACTTAGGACCTGTTGTATCAGCCGAACAAAAACAAAGTATTGTGAATTGGATTCATAAAGGCGTTGGAGAAGGGGCCAAACTGATCTTAGACGGCAGAGATATTGTTGTTAAAGGCTATGAAGACGGTTTCTTTCTGGCACCAACTATTTTTGACCATGTAAAACCAGGAATGACGGTTGGCGATATTGAAATTTTTGGGCCTGTTGTATGTATTAAACGCGTAAAGAATTTTGAAGAAGGTCTTGCTGTAATGAATGCAAATCCATTTGCCAATGGTTCCTGCATTTTTACCCAGAGTGGCTATTATGCAAGAGAATTTGCAGCAAAAACCCATGGCGGCATGGTTGGAATTAATGTAGGTATTCCTGTTCCTCTTTCTGTATTCCCCTTTGCAGGACATAAGAAATCTTTCTTTGGTGACTTGCATTGTATGGGCAAGGATGGTGTGGCTTTTTTCACGGAAGCTAAATGCGTGACTAGTCGGTGGTTTAATGAAGAAGATAAGAAACACACCAAAGTGGATACTTGGGAAGGTACTATGACTCGTAAGTAAAGAAAAAAAGCTGAATTTGAAAGGAGGAAAATCATGTCTTTAGTTACATTGGAAAATGCATTGAAAAACATTCGTGAAGAAAAATATGGAATTGGGGCTTTTAATGTAGCAAATATGGAAATGGTTATGGGAGCTATAAAAGCAGGGGAGGAATTAAATTCTCCCATTATTCTGCAAGTAGCAGAAGGGCGGCTGAGGTATTCTCCGCTGCATCTTATTGGTCCTGTGATGGTAGAGGCGGCTAAGAAAGCTGCCATTCCCATTGTTGTGCATCTGGATCATGGTACCAGCATGGAAGTGATTGCCCAGGCGCTGCAGCTGGGATTTAGTTCGGTAATGTTTGATGGATCCGCTTATCCTTTGGAAAAAAATATTGAAATGACGAATAAAGTCAAAAAAATGGCTGCGGAATATGGTGCTTCTGTAGAAGCGGAAATCGGTAAAGTTGGCGGCAGTGAAGGGGATTATGAAAATGTGGAAGTGCTGATCACTTCTGTTGCTCAAGCCAAATCATTTTATGACGAAACGCACGTTGATGCTTTAGCGGTAGCAATCGGAACAGCCCATGGGCATTACAAAGAACAGCCTAAATTGCAGTTTAAGCGGTTAGAGGAAATTGCTCAGGCAATTGATTGTCCTTTGGTCTTACACGGTGGTTCAGGGCTTACTCCTGATGATTTTAAAAATTGCATACAGCATAAAATCAAAAAAGTGAATATTGCTACCGCATCTTTTGAAAATGTTGCTCAAAAAGTTAACCAATTGTCTAAGGGATCAAAAGATATTACATTCTTTCAATATCTTGACACTGTGCTTGACGCAACATATGAAAATGTTAAAAACCATATTTTAATTTTCGGCAGTCAAAATAAAGCATAAAATCCCTTACCTTAAGTAAAGATATGAGCTTATAAAGATTATAAAGTAAGGAGAACTCGTAATGAATAAGCCGATACATTTAAATACAGAGGATTACATTGCTAGTTTAATTGTAAGAGCACGTCAAGCGCAAAATATCGCCAGTGGTTACAGTCAAGAAAAGGTAGATGAACTGGTTACTGCTATTGTATGGAATATTGTAAAAGATGGACCTTAAGACAAGGAATGCGATCATTCTTGCACCCCATCCCCGGACGAAAAAAACGAATACCCACATTGTGAATATCATACGAACTACTCTGAAAAAATACAATGCTCCAGAGAATTTAGTCATTGGCATTGAAGAACCGACTCTTGAATCAACAAATGAATTGATGAAACAATGTGATCTAGTTGTTGCAACAGGCGGTGGAGCATTAGTAAAGTCAGCTTATTCATCGGGAACTCCAGCTTATGGCGTTGGACAAGGAAATTCGGTTGTTGTAGTAGACGAAACTGCTGATTTAAAGGATGCTGCAAATAAAGTGATGCGCAGTAAAACTTTTGATTTTGCTACGAGCTGCTCTACCGAAAATTCGCTGGTCATTCAGAAAAAGATATATGCCGAATTTATAGCATGCCTTAAAGGCGAAGGCGGTTATTTGCTTAGTCCGGAACAAAAAGCAAAACTGCAGCAAGTCATGTGGGTGGATCAACATTTAAATGCTAAGATTATTGCCCAGTCAGTACAGACCATTGCTAATGCAGCCGGGATAAACATACCAGAGGATTGCAAATTTATCATGGTGGAAGAGAGCCAAATTGGGCCGGAAGCTCCTTTTTCTGGTGAAAAACTATCTATGGTAGTGGCTTTATTTCAATATGATCATTTTCAAGAAGCAATCGACCATGTAAATGAGATTACCAACTATCACGGAAGAGGGCATTCGTGTGGAATTCACTCTTTTAATGAAGAACATATCAAGCAGCTGGCGCTAGCTACGAAGACTAGCAGGATTATGGTCCGCCAGCCTCAATGTCTGGCTAATAGCGGGGCATGGACGAATGGTATGCCAATGACGTTGACCTTAGGCTGCGGAACTTGGGGTGGAAATGCCTCATCCAGCAATATTACTTGGAAAGATCTGCTTAATATCACATGGATTTCATCCCCAATCGAGCATAATATGCCAACGGATGAAGAACTATTTGGTGAAATCATGCTTAAAGATAAGTAATCGTTGTTGCTTTGGTTTTGGCGTAAAATTGCGATAGGAAAAGGGGTGTGTTATGGTCAAGATCATTACTGCGGCAGAAGCAGCTAATCTTATTGAAGAGGCTGCTACGATTGCTACGAGTGGTTTTGTTGGTAGTGCAGGATTGAGGGGGGGAATTAACCCAAAGACCATACAAGATCTTGTGGAAGTGATTGAGTTAGGTAATGAGGAATGGCTATGGTATAAACCTTTCCCAATCGATGTTGCGTTAATTCGTGACACTACGGCTGATGAAAATGGTAATATTTCCATTGAAAAGGAGTGTGTTTCCCTAGAACTTTTATCTATTGCCCAAGTTGCCAGAAATTCTGGAGGAATTGTCATTGTACAGGTAGAGCGTGTCGTTAAGTCTGGCAGCATCATGCATCCTATGAATTTAAAAGTTCCGGGGATTGTGGTTGACTATATTGGATCAGCCTTATCAATTTGACTTCTATGATTGCGGTGGTCTGGATTTAGCATTTCTGGGGGTAGCAGGACCGATAAGCATGGAAATATTAATGTAAGTAAGTTTAAAGGCTGTCTAGCTGGCTGTGGTGGTTTTATTAACATTACTCAGAATACAAAAGAAGTCATATTTCTTGGTACCTTATGGCAGGAGGTTTAAAGGTCGAAGTTGCAGATGGCAGATTACATATCATTACAGAAGGGTGAAATAAAAAGTTCTTAGATCATGTTGAACAGATTACTTTTAGTGGCAAATATGCTCAGGAAAGCAAGCAATCGATTCTCTATATTACTGAGCGGGCAGTATTTCGTTTAACGCCTGAGGGCATGGTTTTAATTGAAATTGCTCCGGGAGTCGAGCTTAAGAAAGATGTATTAGCTCATTGAACCGATTATAGCTCGAGATATTAAAACTATGGACCCTCGGATTTTTAGAGAAGAAAAGATAGGACTCGGTGAGATGTTATCAAAATGTACAAAGTAAGCTCTATTGAGACATTAATTACTGAAAATTTATAATATTAAAATATTTTTAAAAAGAGTGATAATTTAATATTGCAATTACTCTTTAAATATACTAGAATGTAACTATAAAATAATAATTAACATCTTAATATAACCATAACATGATCAAAATATACAAAAATTGCACGTGTAAAAAGGATGATGATTATGTCGAATGTATTTCTAATTCCAGGAACGATTATTTCGGGGATTGAGGCATTAGAGAAATCTGGTTCTTATTTGAAGAAATCCGGAAATAAAGCTCTTATCGTTACTGACAAAATAATGGTGAGCATTGGAAATGTTCAAAAATTAATCAATTTATTAGAAAAACAAAAGATCGGATATGAATTGTTTGCAGAAATCAATAGTGAGCCTATCGATAAAATGGTTTATCAAGGGGTTAAAACGTATAAAGAAACAAATTGTGATTTTCTGATCGCTATAGGCGGGGGCAGTCCGATTGATACGATGAAAGCCATTGGTGCCATGCTGGCAAATCCAGGAACCTTAGCAGACTATATGGGAAAAGAAATCACTACTCTGCCGCCTGCGTTAATTGCCATACCAACAACGGCTGGAACTGGTTCAGAGGCGACCCAATTCACCATCATATCAGATACACAAACTGAGGTGAAAATGCTGCTGAAAGGAGCCCCCTTATTACCTGCAGTAGCGATTGTAGATCCAGAATTAACCCTTACGTCACCGCCCAACGTTACGGCAGCGACTGGCATTGATGCTTTAACACATGCTATAGAAGCCTATACATCGAAGAAATCCCAGCCGATGTCAGATACTTTTGCAGTATCAGCAGTTAAAAGGGTTTTTAAAAATTTGTTAACAGCTTATAAAGATGGCAAGGACATAGAAGCAAGAAAAGAAATGTCCATAGCAGCACTGGAAGCTGGCATTGCTTTTAATAACTCTTCCGTAACAATTGTCCATGGAATGAGCAGGCCCATAGGAGCACTTTTTCATGTGCCTCACGGTTTATCAAATGCAATGCTGCTTTCTGAATGTTTAAAATTTGCTTTGGGTGGAACTCCGGAACGGTTTTGTGATTTAGCAAGAGCAACGGGAATTTATGAAAACAACATGAGTGACTTGCAAGGCGGGCAAGCCTTTATAACAGAAGTAGAAAAATTATGCGCTCAATTGCAGGTCAGCACGCCGGAACAGTTTGGCGTAGATAAGAAAAAATTCTTTGATCAGTTAGATAAGATGGCGGAAGATGCCTTAAAGAGCGGCAGCCCGCAAAATACAATACGAAACGTTGGAAAAGAAGATATAATCAATATTTACAAAGCTCTATGGAAATAAATTGATAAAAGATAAATACAAAGCAAAAAAAAGGAGGATAAAATGAAACATCTTGAATTTGATAACAGCAGAAAATTTGATATTGTACCGATTGGAAGAGCCGCAATTGATTTTAATCCTGTGGATATAAATAGAACCCTTGCCGAAAGTACAACTTTTAAAAAGTACCTAGGCGGATCACCAGCTAATATAGCAGTCGGTTTAGCTAGATTAGGTAAAAAAGTAGGATTTATAGGAAAAGTATCAAAAGATCGATTTGGTGAATTCATTATTGATTATTTTAATAAAGAAGGAATCGATACATCCCAAATTTATAAGGCAAAGAATGGTGAATCATTAGGTCTTACTTTCACGGAAATATTGAGTCCTACGGAAAGCAGCATTCTCATGTATCGAAATGACATTGCTGATTTAAGTTTAGCAGTGGAAGAAATTAATGAAGAATACATAAAAAATGTGAAAGCAATTGTTGTATCCGGAACTGCATTGGCAAAAAGCCCTTCTAGGGAAGCCGTATTAAAGGCTCTGGAATATGCGAAGAAACATAACACCGTGGTTATTTTTGACGTTGATTATCGTGCATATTCATGGCTGAATAAAGACGAGATTGCCATTTATTATTCTATCGTTGGTAAGAGCAGTGATTTAATTATAGGATCAAGAGAAGAGTTTGATCTGATGCAAGGACTGATGACTAAAGAGAGCAGTGATGAAGAGACTGCGAAACGATGGCTTGCATATGGAAATAAAATTGTCGTGATTAAGCATGGAAAAGATGGTTCAACCGCTTACACGACAGATGGGAAAAAATACAATATTAAACCCTTTCCCGTTAAACTTCTTAAGTCATTTGGCGGAGGCGACGCTTATGCATCAGCCTTTATCTATGGATTGTTGGAAGGTTGGGACATGATTGACTGTTTAGAATTTGGCAGTGCTTCCGCTGCTATGCTAGTAGCTAGTCATAGTTGTTCCGAAGCAATGCCAACGGTTGAAGAAGTAACAGAATTTATCAGAAAGAGCAAAGAGGAACATGGAGAGATGGTAGCAAGAATGTAGGAGGATAATATTATGATTCACAATATCGGTGAGTTAAAATATGGTTTAAATTCATTATGTGAAGTCAATGGAAAAAATAAAGAAATGCTAATGGATATCAGCATTATAAAACTCGATAAAGATTCTCATGAATCCTATTATCAGCAGCATAAAGAAATGGCTATTTTGCTATTAGATGGGAAGATCAAGATCAAATGGTCTGCTAGAGAAGAAGTGATCGAAAGACGATCTGTATTTGACGAAGATCCTTGGTGTTTGCATGTTCCAAAAGAGACAGAGGTTACTGTAGAATTCTTAGAGGCAAGTGAAATACTCGTTCAATGTACTGAAAATGAGAATGGTTTTGCAGCTAAGCTATACAGTCCTGCTGACTGTCAAAGTGATATTTTTGGTGAAGGCGTTTGGAATGATGTTGCAAGAAGAGTCGTTAGAACCGTATTTGATTATCGTAATGCCCCTTACTCCAATATGGTTATGGGCGAAGTAATAACCTATCCCGGTAAGTGGTCGAGTTACCCTCCTCATCATCATCCGCAGCCAGAAGTGTATTACTACAAATTCAATAAACCCCAGGGATTTGGTTTATGTCTAGTCGGTGAAGATGCTTATAAAATACAAGATAATAGCTTTTTAGCAATACCAGGAGGTTTAGTACACCCCCAAACATCTGCTCCAGGCTATGCGATGTATTATTGCTGGATGATCAGGCATTTGGAGAATAATCCATGGACTGATCGGATTGATGATGAAAAGCATACATGGTTACTAGATAAAAATGTGAAAATATGGCCGGATAAATAGGAGGAAGGGTATGTTTAATAAGGAAACAGTAAAATTAGGAATTGCACCCATTGCTTGGACGAATGATGATATGCCGGATCTGGGGAAAGAAAATACTTTTGAACAATGTATAAGTGAAATGGCTCTTGCTGGTTTTACTGGCTCAGAAGTAGGTTGTAAGTATCCGAAAGATGTAGATGTTTTAAAAAAGGCCCTTGCTTTAAGAGGATTACAAATAGCAAGTGCTTGGTTTAGTGCCTTTTTGACAACAAAGCCATATGAAGACACGGCAAAAGAATTCATTTTACATAGAGATTTTCTGTATGCCATGGGAGCTAAAGTCATTGTAGTATCGGAACAAGGACATAGTATACAAGGAAAGCTGGATGTTCCGATATTCACAGGAAAATATCATTTAAATGATGAAGAGTGGCAGAAATTTGCAGAGGGCTTAAACAGATTAGGTGCTTTAACAAAAGAAAAGGATATGAAATTGGTTTATCATCATCATATGGGAACTGTAGTTCAGACTACGGAAGAAATAGACCGACTTATGAATATGACAGATGAAAACTTGGTATATTTATTATTTGACTCAGGACATCTAGCGTATTCAGGGGAAGATTTTATTTCGATATTAAAAAAATATGTTAACAGAATTAAACATGTTCATTTAAAAGATGTGCGTCCAGAAATGCGAGAGAAAGTTAGAAAAGAAAATTTAAGTTTCCTTCAAGGGGTTAGAGCAGGTGCATTTACAGTGCCAGGAGATGGATGCATCGATTTTGGGCCAATCTTTACGATTTTGTCTGAAAATAAGTATGAAGGATGGTTGTTAGTAGAGGCAGAGCAGGATCCGGCACAAGCAAATGCTTTTGAATATGCGCAAAAGGCTAGAAACTATATCAAAGAAAAAATAGGGTTTTAAAAAATCTATAGGGTAGATGATTTCGTCATTCAAAGGTAAAGAATAATGATAGGCGAGGTGGCATTATGAAAAAAATACGGCTTACAGTTGCTCAAGCACTTATAAAATTCCTTAATAATCAATACGTTGAATTTGATGGTGTGGAAAGGAAATTTGTCAAAGGCATCTTCACCATTTTTGGTCACGGTAATGTAATCGGATTAGGACAGGCATTAGAGCAGGATGCAGGTGATCTAATCGTTCATCAGGGACGGAATGAACAAGGGATGGCGCATGCAGCCATTGGCTTTGCTAAACAAAAGTTTAGAAAACAAATCTATGCTTGTACATCATCCGTAGGTCCAGGGGCCGCCAATATGATAACTGCAGCAGCGACTGCAACTGCCAACAGAATTCCTGTATTATTCTTGCCAGGTGATGTATATGCCACTCGGCAGCCAGATCCTGTTTTACAGCAAATCGAACAATTTCATGACTTTTCAATTAGCACAAATGATGCTTTCAAAGCAGTAAGCAAATACTGGGATCGAATTTCTCGCCCGGAACAACTCATGACTGCCTGCATTAACGCTATGAGGGTATTAACAGATCCGGCAGATACCGGAGCAGTAACAATCGCTCTGCCTCAGGATGTGCAAGGGGAAGCGTATGATTATCCAGAGTATTTCTTTCAAAAGAGAGTTCATCGAATTGAAAGAAGACCTGCAACGAAAGAAATGATTCAAGATGCAGTTGCCCTTATTTCGAAAAAAAAGAAACCCATTCTAATATGCGGCGGTGGAGTAAAATACGCAGAAGCGGCAGCCGTATTTAAACTCTTTGCTGAGAAGTTCAATATTCCTTTTGGAGAAACGCAAGCTGGCAAAGGTGCAATCGTCTGGGATCATGAATTAAATCTTGGCGGAATCGGTGAAACAGGCAGTTTGGCAGCAAATACAATTGCGAAAGAAACAGATCTTGTCATTGGTGTGGGTACGAGGTATACAGACTTTACAACCTCTTCGAAATGGATATTCCAGAATCCAGAGGTGGACTATTTAAATATAAATGTAGCTGCTTTTGATGCTTATAAATTGGATGGCGTAAAAGTGGTCGCTGATGCAAAAGCTGCTTTGGAAGTATTAACGGAAGAATTAGAAAAAATAGATTATCAATCAGCCTATGAAACCCAGATAAAAGACGCTAAAGATAAATTGAAGGCAGAAGTAGATCGAGTATATGCTGTGGAATATACAGGTGAAGGTTTTGTTCCTGAAATTGACGATCATCTTGACCGTGCCGTTTTAGAAGAGTTTAAAAAGGTAACTGGTTCCTGCTTAACCCAGTCAAGAGTCTTAGGCGTATTGAATGAAATGCTTGGTGAGACTGATATTATCGTTGGTGCATCAGGAAGTTTGCCGGGAGATTTGCAGCGAGTCTGGCGGGCAAAAGGAACGAATACCTACCATATGGAATATGGATTTTCCTGCATGGGATATGAAGTAAATGCAAGCCTGGGTGTGAAATTGGCTGCACCAGACCAGGAGGTATATACATTCGTTGGTGATGGCTCCTATATGATGCTGCATTCTGAATTACCGACATCTATTCAGGAAAGAAAAAAGATCAATGTGATACTATTGGATAATATGACATTTGGTTGTATCAACAATCTACAAATAGGAAACGGAATGGGAAGCTTCGGTACTGAATTTAGATTTAGAGACGAAGTAAGCGGCAAGTTAGATGGCGGATTTGTGCCTATTGATTTTGCTATGAATGCAGCTTCTTATGGATGCAAAACCTATACCGTTAAAACAGTAGATGAGTTGAAAGCTGCAGTCATTGATTCTAAAAAGCAAACGATTTCTACATTGATTGATATAAAAGTGCTGCCTAAAACCATGGTGCATAATTATAATTCATGGTGGCGAGTCGGTGTTGCTGAAGTTTCTGCCAGTGAAAATATTCAAGACGCATATAAAGCGTTACGAAAGAATATTGATCAGGCTAGAGAGTATTAGCATCTTAATGCGGAAACCTTAGTGTAGGATAAAAAAGCGCCCCTTCTTGTTTAGGTGAAACTTAGCAAGAAGGGGTACTTTTTGAATAAATAAAGGTTGAATTCTTTTAGGAGAAGTTAAAAGCAGAAGATAGAGACATATTTGTGCTCTCCCTTTGTATTCAAAAATGGCTATTTTTAAGCTGCAATGAGCTTTATTTACATCAAGGGGTCAAGAGGGTGATGTTATTTACCGCAAAGAAATCAACATATTCATTGGGGGGGAGTGTATTGGTGATAAAATAATTAAAATCCTCTAGCCTGCCATAGGTCATTAAGGATGCGATATTTATTTTGGTATGATCGACCAATAAAGCAGTTTGTGTACTATTTTCGAGTAGGTAGCGTTTGATTTCAGTTTCAAGAGGCGATATATTGGTTACACCTTTTGTCAATGAGATACCTGTTGATGCCAAAAATGCTTTTGCTATATTATAATTTCTAAGAGATGCTGTTACTCCGGTACCAGTGAGGGAATTGGTTCCTCGATACAGCACCCCGCCGGTAGAAATTACATTCAAGTTCGGATATGGAATAGAAGCAATGATAGCGTGCAAATTGGACGTGATAATTGTTATATTTTGTTTATTGGCTAAGAAAGGAATCATGTGTATCGTCGTGGTTCCGGAATCAATAAAAATAACATCATCGTCATCTACTAAATCACTTGCGAGTTTTGCAATCTGGCTTTTTTCTGCCTGGTATTTTATCTCACGCGATTCGAATGGTTCGCGGGATTCAATACCATTTTTTTGATTGATTGTAATACCGCCATATACTTTTTTTATGGCACCTTTCTTCGCCAATTCGCTAATATCTCTTCGAATTGTATTTTTTGAAACGTTAAAAACATCGCATAGTCGATCCAGGGAAACGTGTTCTAGTTGACGCGTATACTTTTCGATTTCGCTAATTCGATTGATTTTCAATTTTGTACCTCACATTACTTATTCTTTTAAATATTATATGCAATTGTAACTCATTATACAAGTTCAATTATAAAGAGATGAGTAAGTTATGATTATATATTATAAAAAATACTTGTTGGATTTTGAAAAGTTATCAGCTTATAGAGAAGCTGTTTATATATCATTACTCAACAATTCAAAAGAAGATTCCTATTACATTTAGTAAGTATATTAAATAAAATAAATATTTGCAATATTAAGAAATGCATATTGACAAAGGTCAAAAATTATAGTATTTTGAGTATGAGTTGGTTAATAATTAATCAACTCATATCAAAATATAACAAAAACATGAACATAAATTGATTGTAATTTGATAAATTTTATATAACATTCATTTGACATTTTAACTAATGCAATGGATCATATCTATTTCTAATTACATAATAATTTGTTAGGTTATGGCTAGAATCCAATAGGTATGCCGGATTGGAAGTCTCGCAAAATTTGAAATTAATATAGCCTATACTGCCAATAAACGTTTGGTGGATATAAAGCAATATTAAGATAAAAAAACTGTGAAATATGGAAAGGTGGCATTATGATGTTAAAAATCGGTATTATTGGAGCAGGCAGAATTGGCAAGGTACATGCAGAAAGTATTACTAAATATGTTAAAGGAGCAGAAGTAACATTCATTGCAGATCCGTTTTTGGATGAGGCTACAAAACAATGGTCCACATCATTAGGAATTCAGCATACAAGCAAAGACTATCATGATATTTTAACAAACCCAGAAATTGATGCTGTGTTGATTTGCTCATCAACGGATACCCATTCACAAATTTCTTTAGAAGCGATTAAGGCTGATAAACATGTATTCTGTGAAAAACCTGTTGATCATGATGTAAACAAAATTAAAGAAGTACTTAAGGCGGTGAAAAACGCTGGTACTAAATATCAAGTTGGCTTTAACCGACGATTTGATCATAATTTTAAAGCAGTCAAAGAAGCAGTTGATGCGGGAAAGATTGGTGTGCAGCATATCATTAAAATTACTTCAAGAGATCCAGAGGCACCACCTATTAGCTATGTTAAAATCTCAGGCGGCATGTTTTTGGATATGACAATCCATGATTTTGATATGGTAAGATATCTTTCCGGCAGCGAAGTGGTAGAAGTGTATGCGATGGGGGGAGCATTAGTAGACCCTGGGATTGGCGCAGCAGGTGATATTGACACAGCCATCATTACCATGAAACTTAAAAATGGTGCAATGGCGGTTATTGATAACTCGAGACGTGCGGTGTATGGCTATGATCAACGTGCCGAAGTATTTGGCTCCGAAGGTGCTGTTGCAGTTGGTAATGACAAATCTTCTACAGCGGTCCTTAGTACAAAAGAAGGTGTTGTATCTGAAAAACCATTGTATTTTTTTCTGGAAAGATATATGCAGGCATATACCAGTGAAATTCAGGAATTTGTTGCTGCAATCGTAAATAATACTGATGTTCCAGTGAATATTACAGATGGTTTAGAGCCTGTCATAATTGGTCTGGCGGCTAAAAAATCTTTAGATGAAAATCGGCCTGTTACAACAGCGGAAATCAAAAATATCTTTGGTTTATAAAACCCTTATCTTGATTAGGTTAAAAAATGAAAGTATCTACAGGAACGGCTGATATGAAATATGTTTCTGCTATAAAAGCATTCGATGTATCGGGAGGTTTATGTATGAGTGAATACTTTTTAAGTCTCAAAGGGATATGTAAAAGATTTCCTGGTGTAAATGCCTTAACAGATGTCAGTTTGGATATTAAAAATGGTGAAATTCATGCTCTTTGCGGTGAGAACGGAGCGGGGAAATCCACGTTTATTAAAATACTAACAGGTGTGTATCAAAGTAATGATGGTGAGATGCTCTGTGAGGGCAAGATCGTTCGATTTAACAATACGAAAGAGTCATTTTCTTTAGGTATTACAGCAATTTATCAGGAATTAAGCATATTGCCCAACCTGACAGTTACAGAAAACATTTTTCTAGGTAGAGAATTACGTATTCCAGGATTTGGCCTATTAGATTACCGTAGAATGAATCATTTGGCAAAAACGGCGTTACTGGAGCTGGGGATTGACATTGATGTAACTAAGACGGCTAGTGAATATACAATGGGATATCAGCAGATGATTGAAATTGCTCGTGCGTTAATTGCCAATGTGAAGCTTATTATTATGGATGAACCAACATCCAGCCTGTCTGGTCGTGAAGTTGATATTTTGTTGAAAAATATACATAAGCTAAAAGAAAAGGGCATTGCAGTTATTTATATTTCACACCGATTAGAAGAAGTACTGGCCATAGCGGATCGTATTACAGTGATCCGGGATGGCTGTAAAATTGGAACGATGGAAAGAAGTGAAGCGGATGAAGAAAAAATTATTCATTTGATGGTAGGACGCACTCTGGAGGAAAAATTCCCTAGACACCAAGCCCAAAAAGGTGATATTGCTTTAAGAGTTAGAAATCTAAATCAAAGAGGCAGACTAAAAGACATCTCCTTTGACTTGCATAAAGGAGAAGTGATTGGCTTTGCGGGATTGGTTGGCGCAGGGCGCACCGAATTAGCAAGAGCAATTTTTGGCGCAGACAAGATTGACGGCGGAATAATCGAAATATTTGGAAAAGAAGTTAAAATTAATAGCCCAAAGGATGCCATTCATCATGGCATGGCTTTTCTTACAGAAGACCGTAAGGGGCAAGGGCTGATTCTTATGCATGATATTATCGTTAATTCCACTTTGACGGGACTTAAGAAATTTTGCAAGTTCGGATACTTTATCGATCAAAAAATGGTAGTTGCTGAAGTTGACGAGATGATGCGTGAGCTGCAAATTCACCCTGCGATCCCAAAGATGACGACTCGTTTGTTATCGGGCGGTAATCAGCAGAAGGTAGTCATTGCTAAATGGTTGTGCTCAAAGGCAAAAATATTTATTTTTGATGAACCGACCCGCGGTATTGATGTGGGTGCCAAGGTTGAGGTCTATAATCTCATCAATCGTCTGGTTAATGAAGGAGCGGCGGTAATTGTCATTTCTTCTGAATTACCCGAGGTTATGGGAATTAGCGATCGTATTCTAGTGATGAACAGTGGGAAGATAACAGGTGAATTTTCTTGTTTAGAAGTTACACCAGAAGAAATTTTAAAAGCTGCTACAGGAGGTATTAATCATGAATGCAAGCACGCCTGAAGTTCAAGGTCATGGGGGTACCCAAAAAACACAATTTCGTCAGCTGATAAAAAAAATGGGGTCACTAATTGGGTTAATCGGTTTATCTTTGATATTGACTTTTGCATCTCCTTATTTCTTAACAATGGACAATATTATGAATGTTGCCAGGCAATCAGCAATAAACAGTCTTATTGCGATTGGCATGTTATTAGCAATTTTAACGGCTGGAATTGATTTATCAGTTGGCTCAATTTTAGCATTGAGTACTGTTATGATGGGGATTGTTGTCGTAAAGATGGGAATGTCTCCTATTATCGGAGTGGCTGTATGTTTAGGGATTGGTATACTCCTTGGATGGGTTAATGGAATGATGCTAACTAAAATGTCTTTGCCCCATCCTTTTATCTCTACATTAGGAACGATGAATGTTGCTAGGGGATTAGCCTTAATCGTAACAGCAGCTTCGCCTATTTCGAACTTTCCCGCATCGATACAATTTTTGGGAGCTGCTTTTATTGGTCCGATTCCAGTTAGTTTTATCTTGGTATTAGTTGTGTATGCTGCATTTCACATTTTCCTTAATTACACCACTGTTGGACGTTATATTTATGCTGTAGGCGGCAATCCAGAAGCAACACGTTTGTCAGGGATCAGTATTGACAAGGTATTAATCATTGTATATACCATTAGTGGTCTAATGGCAGCTCTAGGTGGACTGGTTCTTGTCGGACGAGTCAATTCGGCTTACCCTTTAGCAGGATTAGGGTATGAATTTGATGCGATTGCAGCATGTATTATTGGCGGTGCCAGTTTTATGGGAGGTGAAGGCACCGTTTGGGGAACGTTGATTGGTTCCATGATCATGGCAGTATTACGAAACGGTTTAAATCTTTTGAGTGTTTCCGCTGAGATGCAGACGGTAGCCATTGGTATTGTTATTATTCTTGCAGTATATATAGATGTGTTAAGGCATAAGGCAGCTGCAAGGTTTAAGGCATAAGAACTAGGTTGATATATTCTGGAGATGATTATGCTGAGGAGGTGAAAAAACAGAATAGAAAATGTACTGATCACGACCATTCTGGAATTATTAAAAATGAGAAAAGAGGGGTTAGGATGAAAAAGAACATTTCTTTGTTAATTGCATTGTTTATGATGGTTGCTCTCATAGCCACTGGTTGTGGTAGTACCCAAACGCAAACGCAAAAAGCTCCCGAAAAAATGAAAGTTGGGGTAGTAGTAAAAGCATTAAATAGTGATTATTGGAAGATCGTAGAATCTGGAGCGAAAGCAGCAGGCGAAAAATATGGTGTTGAAGTAAAAGTTCTTGGCCCTAATACGGAGACCGATGTGACGGGGCAGATTTCTTTAATTGAAGATCAGGTTACAAGAAAAGTAAATGCGTTAGTTGTAGCCCCTTCACAAGCTGCTAGTGCAATCCCTGTTTTTAATCGTGCTAAAGAAGCTAAAATTCCTGTGATTCTTGCTGATACGGATGCAGCGTGGGATGGGAAGGCTTCCTTTGTCGGTACAGGCAATTTTAATGGGGGTAAATTGGCAGGAGAATACTTTGGAAAAAAACTTCCTAAGGGTTCGAAAATTGTTATTTTACGTGGTGCATTAGGCGATCCTACCCATGATGAACGAGCTAACGGTTGTATTGAAGGCTTAAAAGCTGCTGGCTTGGAAGTGGCTGTAACCCAGCCTGCCAATAGCGAACGTTCCATGGCTGTAACTGTAATCGAAAATATTCTGCAAAGTAAACAAGAATTTGCAGCAGTGTTTGCCACGAATGATGAGATGGCGCTAGGAGCAGCCAAAGCCTTAGAAGATGCTGGCAAGAAAATGATTGTTGTTGGTTTTGATGGCTCTCCTGATGCATTGGCTTCCATTAGTGATGGAAAACTGGATGCATCTGTAGCACAAAGTCCCTATAATATAGGGTTTAAAAGTGTAGAAGCCGCTGTTAAAATCGCTAAAGGTGAAGCGATTGAAAAACGTATAGATACTGGTACGGAAATTGTTAACGCTGAAAATGTTAAACAAAAAAGTGATGATTTAAAAAAGATCTTAGGTAAATAAAACTTCAAAAATAATTTTATAATCTTTACAAGCGCATGCATATATGAGACCAGTTATACATATTTTCACTGGTATTATGCGGATTTTGTGCATGCGCTTGCAAAAGAGGTAGAGTCTAGTGCGCACTGATAATTATGATCGGACGTGGATAACATGAAAAAATCAGCATGTATTGAAATGATGTTTACGGAAGTTCCCTTTGAAGAACGCTTTTTTTTAGCAAAAGAGGCAGGGTTTTACTATATTGAATTTTGGTCATGGAAAGATAAAAATATAGAAAAGATAAAATTATTAGGTGAGAAATATGACTTGAAAATTGCCAGTTTTTCAGGCGATCAGGATTTTTCGATGGTCCATCAAGATGAGAATGAAGCTTATATTAATTTTGTTATAGAATCAATAAAAACTGCTGTATTTCTTGATTGTAAGTACCTTGTACTGCATTCTAACGCTTTGGGAGAAGGCGGAAAAGTAGTCAATGCTTTTGATGAAATAAATGAAAATGAAAAATTTGCTAATATGGTACATGTTTTAAGCAGATTAGCTCCGATTGCAGAAAAACATAAGATTACGTTAGTATTAGAAGCATTGAACACGCATGTAGATCATGTAAACAATTTTTTAGCATATACAAAGGATGCTGCGGCGTTAATTACTATGGTTAATTCAAAGTACATTAAGATTTTGTATGATGTTTACCATATGCAAGTTAATGAAGGGAATATTATTGATTCCATAACGCGATATATAAAATCAATTGGTTATATACATATAGCCGATGTTCCAGGCAGAAATGAGCCTGGCACTGGAGAAATAAATTATAAGAATGTAATGGAGCGCTTAAGACAGCTTAATTATGATGGTATTGTAGGTTTCGAACTTTTCCCCTCTCGAACTTCTATGAAAGTGGCCGGAGAATTACTAGCGCTTTAAGCTTTATAGTGTGTATATTGGCTCTGCAATAGGCCATTTCTCTAATGTCAGCTTTAACAGACTAGGAGTGAGGAAAATGAATTTCTCTAATTTTTGCAAAAAGAAAATTAGACTTCCACGTTTTTATGATACAAAAAAATGGCAATATAATCGTTTTCCGATTGGGAGAAAGTTATATTTAGGATTTGGAATCATCGTTACTCTTATCGTTGTACTGCTGGGATATACATATCATAATTTTTCTGTTGAGTCGAAGAGTGTCGTCGCTAATATCCATACCTACGAAGCTTTGCGTGAGACAAGTGCTATTCTGGTTAACTTGGTGGATATGGAGACGGGAGTGCGAGGTTTTATTTTAACTGGTAAAGAGGAATTTTTGCATCCTTATAAAAGTGGAAAAGAAGCTTATCAAGAGCATATTGGCAAACTTAAAGAGCTGACAACGAGTTCCGCCCAGCTAGAACGTCTGCGTTTTTTGCAGGAAAAAACGCAGAATTGGGAAGCGAGAGAATTAACACCATTGCTTTTTATAAAAAATCAGGCAGGTAATGAGCAAGTCAAAATGGATACGATGATGCGTCACATCCAAACTGGATTTGGTAAAAAAGACATGGATGAAATTCGCAAAACTCTTATGGAATTTGACAACGAGGAGCGAAAGAATTTAGAAAATCAATCTCATGAATTGCGAGAGCTGGAAGAGTTTACGCGGAAAGCTATGATTTTTGGCGGAGTGGCGTCGATTGTCGCCGGAGTATTATTTGCATTGGTTATTACGGGCGCAATCACGAGACCTGTTAACATACTGGATCGTGAACTTCACAAACTGGTTCTAAATGGTGGCGACTTAACACAGATTATTCACGTGGATAGTAAAGATGAAATTGGCGATCTCGCTCAGACGATTAATACGTTTTTAGCTGATATACGCCAGATTATGATACAAGTATTGGTAAGTTCTGAAAATGTGGCAGCATCAGCTGAGCAATTGACAGCAAGCTCTCATCAATCTGCACAGGCTGCAAATCAAGTGGTTGCTGTTATTAGTAATATTGCTGACGGTGCTAAAAACCAAACAAAGGAAGTAAATGCTGTGTCTGCTGTTATTGAACAGATGTCAGCTAAAATCAAAGAAGTTGCTGCTCATTCTGATGAAGTAGTGACTATTTCAGATAAAACTTCAATGGCAGCGCAACATGGCGGACAAGCCATTGAAAAAGCAATGCAGCAGATGGCTAGTATTGATGAAACGGTAATGCATTCTTCAAAGGCTGTATCTAAGCTTGGCGAAAGTTCTAAGGAAATTGGTGAAATTGTCGCGGCCATTTCAGGTATTGCAGGTCAAACGAATCTACTTGCTTTGAATGCGGCCATTGAAGCAGCCAGGGCGGGAGAGCAAGGGAAAGGCTTTGCTGTAGTAGCAGAAGAAGTTCGTAAACTTGCGAATCAATCGGAAGAAGCTGCTAAGAAAATTAAAAGCTTAATTGATGAAATTAAAGAAGATGCAGATAACGCTGTAATTGCCATGAATAATGGTACCCAGGAGGCTAAGAATGGTATACACGTAGTGAATACAGCTGGAGTGGCATTTAGAGAAATTATTACACTTGTTGCAGATGTTTCTAGCCAAATTCGGGATATTTCATCTTCTATCCAGCAAATGGCTTTGGGGAGTCAGCAAATTGTATCTTCGGTGCATGGTATACAGATGCTCAGCATAGAAGCTGAGGATTACACTGAAACGGTATCAGCAGCGAGTGAGGAGCAGTCTGCTTCTATGGAGGAAATCGCAGTATCTAGTCAGGCATTGGCAAATTTATCAGAACAGTTAATTAACGCAGTGAATAAGTTTAGTGTTTAGCAGTAGATGTTTAGTATAGGATGAAAAGGCGATACATATAAGTGCACTATGTCTGATAAGTATGTAAATCTAGGGGGGAATCATTGTTATGGATTTGCGTATCGGTGTAATTGGAACCGGGGCAATTGGAGAGGATCATATTCGCAGAATCACTACTGTTATTACAGGAGCAAAGGTTGTAGCATTATCTGATTTAAATGTGGATAGGGCAAAAAACATTGCCAAGAAGTATAATGCCAAGTTTTATGTAACTGGTGAAGAAGTCATTGATGCAGCGGAGGTAGATGCTGTTGTCATTGCATCCTGGGATCCGACTCATGCACAGTATGCTCTTGCTTCAATTAAAGCAGGAAAATTTGTCCTATGCGAAAAGCCCTTGGCTACCTCGAAAGAGGATTGCAAAAAAATTGTGGAAGCTGAAATTGCAGGGGGAAAGCAGCTGGTACAGGTTGGTTTTATGAGACGTTTTGATAGAGGTTACAGGCAACTGAAAACTGTCATTGAAAGTGGAAAAATCGGCGATCCGTTGATGCTTCATTGTGTGCATCGAAATCCCACTCCAGGACCTAAGCATACGACTGAAATGAGTATCAAGAATTCTGTTATTCATGAGATTGATGTATTGCGCTGGCTATTGGGTGAGGACTATAAAACTGCTCAGGTCTTGCTGCCGAAAAGCTCCCGTCTTGCAGAAGGCGGGCTGCGTGATCCACAGATCGTGCTATTGGAAACCAAAAGTGGAGTCAGAATTGATATAGAGTCCTTTGTTAATTGTCAATATGGTTATGATGTTCAGTGTGAAGTTGTAGGTGAAACGGGTACCATTCGTCTTCCCGATCCGGCTTCTGTTGTAATGCGCTCCCAGGGAACATTATCTTATGGGATATTTTCTGACTGGTCAGATCGATTTATTGAAGCGTATGATATTGAGTTTCAGCAGTGGGTTGATGGAGTAAAGCAAGGTGTTGTAGCAGGGCCAACCGCATGGGATGGATATGCTGCATGCATTACAGCGGATGCCTGTACTGAGGCTAGAGAGAAAGGTACGATTATTCCCATTACCATGCCTGAGTGTTCGACATTTTATAGTAAATAAAGGAGAAGCTGCCTATGAAGCTATCTTATATTCCCGATTCACTGGGATATATGAACTTTGAGGAAATGTTAGACATGGTTCAGAGTCTTGGAGTTCAGGCGTTGGAACTTCCAACAGGCAACTGGTCAAAGGCATCGCATCTAAATCTTGACGAGCTTATTACCAGTAAAATTGCCAGAGATAACTATATGGATGCCTTAAAAAAGCGAGATATTGAGCTGATTGCACTGAACTGTTCAGGAAATCCTCTGGCATATGAAAAAGACCTGGCTGTAACCCAAAAGACATTTCAGCTTGCCCAAATGTTAGGGATTAAAAAGATTATTATGATGAGCGGTCTGCCAGTGGGGTGCAAGGGGGATAGCACGCCTGTATGGGTGACAACAAGCTGGCCGCCTGAAACACAGGATGTACTTACCTATCAGTGGGAGGAGGTAGCTATTCCTGCATGGCACAAGTTAGTAAAGGATGCCGAAAATTGTGGTATTGAATGCATAGCCTTGGAAAATCACGGTTATCAGCTGGTGTATAATCCCGAAACCCTTTTTAGGCTTAGGGGCGAAGTTGGTAACATGGTTGGCATGAACTTGGATCCCGGTCATATGTTCTGGATGGGAGGAGATCCTATTGAGGCTGTACGTGTATTAGGTAAAGCTCTTTATCATATTCACGGCAAAGATTCCAGGCTGGAACGCAGAATGGTAGGTGCGAATGGCGTGCTGGATACTAAAACAATTGATCGCTTTGGGGAGCGTTCATGGAATTATGTAGCGGTAGGATGTGGGCACGATTTGCTGTGGTGGAAAGAGTTCTTCTCCGTTTGCCGTATGGCAGGATATGATGATTATGTATCTCTAGAAATGGAAGACATGACCATGACTCCACTAGAAGGAGTGAAAACCTCAATCGATGCCTTGAGACAAACAATCAGCAAATAGATCTATTTATAATTTACACATGCTAAAATGCTTAAAGGCAACAGGTAACAATTACGATGTTACCTATTGTTTTTAAGCATTTTTTGATGGCAATATTGATTAAATAATGGAATTTTGGTCAAAAATGTGATACATTGTTAGAAAATCAAAAGGAGGAGAACCATGGAAAAAAATGATATTCATGTTATGTATGGCTCGGATTCCCGGAAAATGACTTATGAAATGCTGGAGAATATTCAGCTTATAAAAGAATTGAATGTAGATATGCATATTGGCATAAAGCCAAATTTGGTTGTCGCAAAACCTGCCAATGAAGGAGCAACAACCTCACCTTCGATAGTGGAAGGCGTAATTCAGTATTTGCAAAATCATGGGTGTAAGAACATTAGCATCATGGAAGGGTCCTGGGTAGGGGATAATACGAAACGGGCCTTTAAGGTCTGCGGTTATGAAGATCTCGCAAGAAAATATAATGTACCTCTTTATGACTTAAAAGAGGACTCTTCGGTCATACGGAAAGTGGGAGATTTAGAATTAAATGTTTGTCAAAAACCACTGCAAGTTGATTTTTTAATCAATATTCCGGTGTTAAAAGCCCACTGTCAGACACTAATGACTTGTGCATTAAAAAATTTAAAGGGATGTATCCCTGATAAGGAAAAGAGACGGTTTCATGCTTTGGGCCTTACGAAGCCAATTGGATATTTAGCAAAAGCGATTCCCATGGGATTAATTATTGTTGATGGTATGGCCGGCGATCTTACCTTTGAAGAAGGGGGGAACCCTGTGCAGATGGATCGTATCCTGCTCGGAAAAGATCCTGTATTGATGGATACCTATGCAGCATCCTTACTAGGGTACACAAAAGAGGAGATTGAGTATATTGAGGTTGCTGAGAGCATGGGGGTAGGTTCCAGCAATCTTGCCGCAGCAAAAATACAAGAGTATAATGTAGGGCTCAAGAAAAGCAGTACATGTAAGCCGTCTAATAAGGTACAGTATTTGACAAAGAAAGTAATAGCCAAAAGTGCTTGCTCAGCTTGTTATGGCAGTTTGGTTCATGCACTGCAGCGCCTGGATGATAGAGATATGTTAAAAAAGATCAAGCAGCCGATTTACATTGGACAGGACTTTCAAGGCAAGGAACTACAGGGGATTGGTATTGGCCGCTGTACAAATAAATGCACACGATATGTAGTAGGCTGTCCTCCCACCGCAGCTGATATTATAAAAGTGCTGGAGTCTGTCTAATTACTGATTGAATGGGTAATGATATCGGGTTCAAAATAAAAAAACATGTCTTAAGATTATTTTAATCCAGACATGATTCGTTAAGACTATATTCAATCGATTCTTCCGATCTCTAGTGCAAGATCTCCGTGACGTTTCAGTTCAGCAAAAAGCCATAAACCAATTTTTTTAACGAATTGCATATTGATGCCTCCTCTTAAAACAGTATCAATTGTAATTACAGCATATCGCAATTGACATTAATTGTAAATTTAAAAGAGAATTCATAAAAAAGAGATAATTACATAAATTATTATTAGTTGCTAAGCAGGATTTTTAATTTTTAATGCGAATTATTAAATATTAATGGTAGGATGACCGTGTTATCTTATAATCAAAAATCAGGAGGGGCTGTTCTGAAATTTCAATCTGTAAAACAAACGAAAACTTATGCTGAAATTGTTGAGCAAATCAGCAAGCTTATTGAACAAGGTGAATTAGAGCCAGGTGAACGTCTTCCTTCCGAAAGAACATTATCTTCAGCTTTAAATATTGGGCGGCAATCTCTCAGAGAAGCACTCAGTGTCTTAGAAGCAATTGGTTTACTAGAGGTAAAACATGGTATAGGAACTTTTGTAAGACCGGATGCAATATCAAATTTGATGACAATGCCTAAAGAGGATGAAGGTTTAATGAATCCTTTTGAATTATTAGAAGCAAGGCGAGTAATCGAAGTAGAGATAGTTAGTCTTGCAGCAAAGAGGGCTACAGAGCAAGACCTTGAGGAAATGGAAACAGCCTTAATCGCTTTAAAAAATAACCCGGATGAAGGTCAGCATCCTTTTGAGCTGGACCGGAAAGTTCATTTGGCATTTGCACGAGGTGCAAAGAATGAAATATTATATCGCACAATGCTTGAGATAACGGATCAAATGAGTAAGCATTTGTGGACAATTATGAAAGAGAAAAGTTTGGAAGTTTTAGGACGCGGCGAGAAATACCATAAGGAACACGAGACAATTTTTAATGCTATAAAAAGCAGAGATTCCAAAATGGCTACTCATGCAATGCTTGAACACCTCAAAAATATAGAACGTGCTTTTTTGCAAAAATAATGCAGGTGGAATAGTCGATAGCATAGCTGTTCATTATCTTTGAAGGAGCTTAGGATTATTTTTTTATACTGAGTGGTACGATCACCTAGACAGTTGATTATCAAGAAAGTATCTAGGTGATGAAAATTTAACGTTTTGATTACTGTTTTAAATACAGTATTAGCTGGTATATTGCCGTGTATTTCTTTCTGGGAATATTCTTGATGCTTCCTAGAAAGTTACAAAATATCTTATTCATAGGTTATCGTAAATATGTAGATGGAGAGGGGCTGAAGTTTTGTATACACAAAGTTTAGAAGAACTTAAAAAAAGCTGTAAAGATGTGCGAGGAGATATCGTAAAAATGACTGCTGCTGCTGGGTCTGGTCACCCAGGAGGCAGCCTTTCCGCTGTGGAGTTAATGACAGCTTTGTATCTGAATGTAATGAAGCATAGGCCGGAAGAAGTAACATGGCCTGAACGGGATCGTTTTATCTTGTCAAAAGGTCATGTTTGCCCTGTGCTTTATTCAGTGATGGCCAGAAGTGGATACTTTCCTGTTGAAGAATTGCTGACGCTGCGTAAACTGGGTTCGAGATTGCAGGGACATCCCAGCAGCAAGCTGCTTTCTGGATTGGAAGTTTCCAGTGGTTCACTAGGGCAAGGACTATCCATTGCCAATGGCTTGGCTCTATCGGCTAAATTGAATAAAAAAGACTTTCGAATCTATTGTCTTTTAGGAGATGGGGAATTGCAGGAAGGACAGGTATGGGAAGCTGTAATGACTGCCGCACACTACAAATTGGATCAAGTTTGTGCCCTGGTTGACTATAATAATCTACAGATTGACGGTGCTGTAGAATCAGTTATGGGTGTTGCTCCCTTAGTAGAAAAATGGCAGTCTTTCAATTGGCATACGATCCAAATTGATGGACATGATCTTTCACAAGTTCTTGCTGCCTATGAAGAGGCAAAGCAAACAAAGGGAAAACCAAGCGTGATCATTGCGACTACTGTCAAAGGGAAAGGCTGCTCCTTCATGGAGAATGTTGCAGGCTGGCATGGAAAAAGCTGCAATGAAAAAGAACTGCAAATCGCATTAGATGATATCTATGGAAAGGGGAACTAACAATGAGCATAAAAATGTTGCCAAATCGAGATGGTTACGGTCATGGATTAATTGAACTTGGAGCGGCTAACTCAGAAGTTGTAGTATTAGATGCAGATCTTGCAAAATCAACACGTTCGGATTGGTTTGCTGACAAATTTCCTGAACGATTTTTTGATATTGGTATAGCTGAACAGGATATGCTTGGTACTGCAGCAGGTCTATCCTTGGGCGGGAAGATACCCTTTGCTACTACTTATGGTGTCTTTGTTACAGGCAGAGCATGGGACCAAATTAGAACGACCATTTGCTATTCTGAATTAAATGTAAAAATTGCCGGAGCTCACGGCGGGATTTCTGTTGGTCCTGACGGTGCTACTCATCAAGCTTTAGAAGATATTGCCTTAATGAGAGTATTGCCTCATATGCGAGTAATTGTTCCTTGTGATGCTGTTGAAGCTAAGAAGGCTACCATTGCAGCTGCTAATGTAAAAGGACCTTGCTACTTGCGGTTTGCCAGAGAAGCAACTCCCGTATTCACTGAGGAAAAGGACTTCTTTGAAATTGGTAAAGCCAATGTGCTAAAGGAAGGCACGGATGTAACAATTATTGCTTGCGGTCCTATTGTCTATGAAGCTTTATTAGCCAATGAACAACTGGCAGCAATGGGAATCTCGGCTAGAGTTATTAATATGCATACGATAAAGCCATTGGACGAAGCCGTCGTATTGCAAGCTGCAGAAGAAACCCAGGCAATTGTTACTGCTGAAGAACATCAGGTGGCCGGAGGGCTGGGCAGCGCTGTTTCAGAAGTATTGGTGAAAAACAAACCAGTACCTGTAGAAATGGTAGGCATTCAAGATACCTTTGGGGAAAGCGGTACGCCTGAAGAACTGGTAGTTAAGTACCATCTTGTAGCAAATGATATCGTTTTGGCGGCTCAAAAGGCATTAGCAAGAAAAATCAAATAAAAGATTAAAATGTAAGAACTAAATAAAAATAAAATGGAGGTATGTACAAATGATTGAATCTATGAAGAAATACATGCAAGTCGGCATCGTAAATTTTATGGCCTATCCTACGACGATAAAAGGAGAAGGTCCAATACTGGAAGCTGCCAAAAAGATTGCCAACGATGATTATTTTGATGCCATTGAACTAACCTGGATAAAAGACAAAGACACTAGAAAGCAAGTGGCAGAAGTCGTCAAAACCGCTGGCTTGACAGTGGGTTATGGCTGCCAGCCAAGGCATCTGACAACAGGCCTCAACATTAACTCCCTGGATGAAAAAGTACGCATAGAAGCCCTGGCTTCCTTAAAAGAAGGGGTGGACGAAGCCTATGAATTAGGTGCTGTAGGTTGTGCCTTTCTTTCGGGAAAATATGAAGAAGCCAAAAAAGAAGAAGCCTTTGCGGCCCTCGTAAAATCAACCAAAGAACTATGTGCCTATGCCAAAGCAAAAGGGAATCTAAAAATTATTCTCGAAGTATTTGACTATGACTTTGACAAAAAATCCTTAATTGGTCCTGCTGCTCTTGCCAAACGTTTTGCCCAAGAGATTCGCGCCGAATATGATAACTTTGGTCTCATGGTAGACCTAAGTCATATTGCCCAATTACATGAAACCGTTGAAGAAGCCATACTGCC
>DJJR01000062.1 GCA_002434245.1 Pelosinus fermentans | reverse complement strand
TGCAACAGCAGTAACGGGTAAAGTTTGCATAGCCCATTCCATCAAAGATGTGCAAAGCAAATTTAAAGAAGGCGAAATACTAGTGGTTTCCCATGTGGATGATGAAACGGCAAAATATGCAGCCAAAGCGTCAGCTGTGATAGCAGAAGAAGGCGGCCTGACCTCTCATGCGGCAATTGTAGGCATTAGTGCAGGCATACCGGTGATTGTGGGTGCAGATGGTGCTACCGAACGCTTAACCGATGGTGCGGTTGTGACAGTAGATGCGGCTCGCGGCTTAGTCTACAGCGGTGAAATTAACGCACGGTAATAGTTTGAAAATTATTTACAATTTTTATCGTAATTTTTGCTAAAACTAGCAGGAGTTACTTATTGTATGGCGAAGTTAATGTATTAGAAAATAATATACCTTACGCTAGTTAGTATATTTTTTTGACAAGATGGGACAAAAAATGTGCCATGGGGACGTTAAATGTCCCGAAGGAAGAGGTCATGTGGAAAAAAGCCGTCCAGCTTCAGCGTAAAATTGCTCCTGAATTTATTGCAGCCATTGAAGAACGATATGATATTTTGAGATCCATTCAGCATAGCGAACCTGTGGGGCGAAGAGCATTAGCTGCTATTTTAGAAAAAGGCGAGCGAGTGGTGCGTGCCCAGGTAGAATTTTTGAAGAATGCTGGTCTGGTAGATTTCTCTCAAATGGGCATGACAATCACGTTGGAAGGTCAGCTGCTGCTGAAAGATTTATCCGAATATATCAAAGCTCTTCATGGACTAACGACATTAGAAGATGAACTTTCGGAAAAGCTAGGACTTAAACAAGTCATTATTATTCCTGGTGACAGTGATAGTGATACTGGGGTACGCAGGGAATTAGGGCGTGCTGCTGCTAACGTACTGGCTCAACATTTAAATAAGAATGATATGATTGTTGCGGTAAGCGGCGGAACCATTATGGCCAATGTGGCAGAAGCTATCCATTTTACTCAGCCTTCTGTTACTGTTGTTCCAGCCCGGGGCGGACTTGGGGAAAAAGTAGAGAACCAGGCCAATACCATTGCAGCCGCTATGGCTACCAAATTAGGCGGCAAATATCGTATGATTCATGTACCTGAGGGGATCAGTGAAGAAATGCTCGGTGTGATGGTGGCTAATAATAGCAATATTCTTACTGTAGCAGATATGATTAAGCGTGCAGATGTTCTGATACATGGCATTGGTCAAGCGCGGGAAATGGCTGTTCGCCGAGGGTTTGATGAGGAATTTGTTTCTAAACTCATCGATAGCGGTGCTGTTGGCGAGGCATTAGGGCATTATTGTACTGTAGAAGGTAAAAACATTTATATTACAAGCAGTGTGGGGTTACATCTGGATGATTTGGCGGACATCGGTGTAGTAGTAGCTGTAGCAGGAGGCCGAAGGAAAGCAGAGGCCATTGTGGCTGTTATGAATGCCGGTGGGCAGGATGTGCTGATTACAGACGAATCTGCAGCCAAAGCCATTCAGAGTATTATATAAGCCCTAATGGCATATCCTATGGAATGGCATTAGGCGAAAATAAACAAATTATAATTGGGAGGTATTTTTAACAATGGCAGTAAAAGTAGCGATCAATGGTTTTGGGCGTATTGGACGTCTTGCATTTAGACAAATGTTCGGGGCAGAAGGATATGATGTTGTTGCAATCAATGACTTAACAAGCCCTAAAATGCTGGCACACTTATTAAAATATGATTCAACTCAGGGAACTTATGCTCTAGCCAGCAAAGTAACTGCAGGTGAGGATTCTATCACTATTGACGGCAAAGAAATCAAAATCTATAAATCAGCAAAAGCAGAAGAACTGCCTTGGGGTGAAATTGGTGTAGACGTTGTTCTTGAATGCACAGGTTTCTATACTTCCAAAGAAAAAGCTTCTGCGCATATCAAAGCTGGCGCTAAAAAAGTAGTTATCTCTGCTCCAGCAGGAAATGATCTGCCTACTGTTGTTTTTAATGTAAACCACGATATATTAAAAGCTAGCGATACAGTTATTTCTGCAGCTTCTTGCACGACAAACTGCTTAGCTCCTATGGCTAAGGCACTTAATGATTTGGCTCCAATTAAGAGTGGTATTATGTCCACAATCCACGCTTATACTGGTGATCAAATGACTCTTGACGGCCCTCAGAGAAATGGTGACCTCAGAAGATCCCGTGCTGCAGCAGTTAATATCGTTCCTAACTCTACTGGAGCTGCTAAAGCAATCGGTTTAGTTATTCCTGAATTAAACGGTAAATTAATCGGTTCGGCACAACGTGTTCCAACTCCAACCGGCTCTACTACGATTTTAATATCAGTTGTTGAAGGCACGGTTACCAAAGAACAAGTCAATGCAGCTATGAAAGCAGCAGCTGATGAATCTTTCGGTTACACGGAAGATGAATTGGTATCCAGTGATATCGTTGGTATCAGATATGGTTCCTTGTTCGATGCTACACAAACTATGGTAGCTCCTATTGATAACGGATTAACGCAAGTCCAGACTGTTTCTTGGTATGATAATGAAAGCAGCTACACAAGCCAAATGGTTCGTACTATTAAGTATTTTGCTGAACTTGCATAGTTTTTAAAAGATCTTACGGCCCGGCCTTTTTGGGCCGGGCAATATTTTTAAGGAGAAACAAAAATGTTGAATAAAAAGTCTATTAGAGACATTGATGTAGCGGGAAAGAAAGTCTTTATTCGTGTAGATTACAATGTTCCCATGGACAGAGCGGGTAATATCACAGAAGATACTCGTATTCGTGCTACTTTGCCAACATTGAAATATTTATTGTCACAAAATGCTGCGATTATTATTGCCAGCCACTTAGGACGTCCGAAAGGTGAAGTAGTGCCTGCCTTTTCCCTAGCACCTGTGGCAAAACGACTTTCCGATTTACTTGGCCAAGAAGTAGCCATTGCATCTGATTGTGTTGGTTCCGAGGCAGAAGCAAAAGCGAAAGCCTTGCAGCCAGGTCAAATTTTGATGTTAGAAAATCTTCGCTATCATAAAGCCGAAGAAAAGAACGATCCGGAATTTTCTCGTCAATTGGCAAGCCTAGCGGATGTAGCTGTTAATGATGCCTTTGGTGTATCTCACCGGGCACATGCTTCTGTAGAAGGAATTACGAAATATCTGCCTGCAGTAGCTGGTTTCCTAATGGAAAAAGAAATCTTGTTCGTAGGTCAAACCGTAGCAAATCCTACTCACCCATTTGTAGCGATTATTGGCGGGGCAAAGGTTTCTGATAAAATCGGCGTGATTGAGAATTTATTGAAAAAAGTGGATACGCTAATCATTGGCGGCGGTATGGCCAATACGTTCCTTGCTGCCCAAGGTTATAATATTGGAAAATCGCTGCTGGAAGCTGATAAGGTGGATTTGGCAAAAAGTCTGATTGTTACGGCTAAAGAACGGGGTGTAAGCTTACTCTTACCTACTGATGTCGTGATTGCAGATAAATTTGCTGCGGATGCTCAGCATAAAGCGGTAGCAGTTGCTCACATCGACAGTGAGTGGATGGCTCTTGATATTGGCCCTGAAACAGCAGAGGTATATGCGAAAGCCGTAGAAACAGCTCAAACCATCGTATGGAACGGACCGATGGGGGTATTTGAAATGGATGCTTTTGCAAATGGCACGGAAACTGTAGCTAAAGCAGTTGCAGCATCTAAGGCAACCAGCATTGTAGGCGGCGGCGATTCCATTGCAGCATTAGAAAAAGTGGGCTTAGCGGATAAGATCACCCACATCTCCACTGGCGGCGGTGCATCCTTAGAATTCCTGGAAGGTAAAGTACTCCCAGGCATCGCAGCTCTCGCTGATAAGTAAACTGTAGTTTCTTTAAAAGAGTAGGAAAAGATGATTGAACCGCAGAGAACACAGAGAGCGCAGAGGGGAAATTAGTTTTATATTTAATTTTTCTCAGCGTCCTCTGCGCCTCTGCGGTTAGAAAAGACTTGTCTTTTAACGTGTTACAAAAAACTAGATGGAGGAATTTAATAATGCGTAAACCAATTATTGCGGGTAACTGGAAGTTACATAATACAAGCAGCCAAGGTGTGGCATTAGTGCAGGAACTTGGTAAATTAACTGCTGATGCAAAAGATGTTGACATTGTAGTTTGCCCTACCTTTACTACATTAACTGCTGTAGCGAATGCACTGCATGGCACGAATATTCACTTAGGTGCTCAAAACCTGCATTGGGAAAAGAAAGGTGCTTTCACAGGTGAAGTGACAGCAGAGATGCTGCGTGATGTCTGCTGCGAGTATGTACTTGTAGGACATTCTGAGCGTCGTCAATATTTTGCTGAAACAGATGAAACGGTGAACAAAAAAGTGAAAGCTGCTTTGGAAGGCAAATTAGTACCGATTGTATGTGTTGGCGAATCCTTAGAAGAACGGGAAGCGGGAACAACCGAAGTACTTGTCGGCAAGCAAGTAAAAGCTGCTTTAGAAGGTCTGACAAAAGATCAGGTAGCCAGCCTAGTCATTGCTTATGAGCCTATCTGGGCAATTGGTACTGGACGTACTGCAACTGCTGATCAAGCGAATGAAGTATGTGCCTTTATTCGTCGTACGGTAGCGGAAGTCTTTGGACAAGATACTGCTGATAAAACCCGTATCCAATACGGCGGCAGCGTAAAAGCTGATAATATTGCAGAATTAATGGGCAAAAGCGATATTGACGGCGCATTAGTTGGTGGTGCAAGTCTTGACGCTGCAGGCTTTAGTAAAATCGTTAAATTTTAGGAGGCGTTTTGGTGAGTAAATTAAAAGCACCAATTGCACTAGTAATTTTAGATGGTTGGGGCCTGGGAGATGAGAAAGACGGATATAATGCAATTGTCCGTTCTGAACCACCTCATATGAAACTGCTATCGGAATTATATCCGACAACAACATTAACTTGCTCTGGCGAAGCGGTAGGATTACCTGAAGGACAAATGGGCAATTCAGAGGTAGGTCATTTAAATATTGGTGCAGGTAGAGTTGTTTATCAGGAATTAACTCGTATTACCAAAGAAATCCGTGAAGGATTCTTTTTTACAAATCCAATTCTGGTAAAGGCAGTGGAAGAAGCTATCGTGAATGATAGTGCCTTGCACTTAATGGGGCTTTTATCAGATGGAGGCGTTCATAGTCACATTGATCATTTATATGCCCTTTTGGAATTAGCAAAACGCTATAATTTGAAAAAGGTATATATCCATGCCTTCCTAGATGGCCGTGATGTACCACCTTCCAGCGGAATTGAGTATATCAAAGCCTTGGAAGAAAAAATTAAGGAAATCGGTGTTGGTCGTATTGCAACAGTTGCCGGACGTTATTATGCCATGGATCGGGATAAACGGTGGGAACGAATCGAAAAAGCATACAATGCTATGGTTTGCCGTGAAGGTGTACATACAACTTCTGCCATTGAGGCAGTTGCTGAATCCTATAAAGAGGGTAAAACAGATGAGTTTGTTTTGCCATCGGTAATTGATGGATGCGGTGATTGCGGCGTTAAAGCAAAAGACAGCGTTATTTTCTTTAACTTCCGCCCTGATCGTGCCCGGGAAATTACCCGTGTTTTTGTAGACGAAAACTTTGATGGTTTTGCCCGCTGTGGTGGTCGACTGCCATTATACTTTGCCTGCATGACACAATATGATGAAACGCTGGAAGCACCGATTGCCTATAAGCCTCAATTCTTAAAAAATACCCTGGGCCAAGTGCTGGAAAATGTTGGACTGACGCAATTGAGAATTGCGGAAACAGAAAAATATGCTCATGTCACATTTTTCTTTAATGGCGGGGAAGAAAAACCCTATCAAGGTGAAGAACGTATTTTAGTTCCTTCCCCGAAAGTAGCAACGTATGACCTGCAGCCGGAAATGAGTGCCTTTGAAGTCACTGATAAACTGATTGATGCGATAAAATCAGGTAAGTTTGATGTGATTATCTTGAACTTTGCCAATACGGATATGGTAGGACATACAGGAAAACTAGATGCGGCAATGAAAGCAGTGTCTGCTGTTGATGTTTGTGTTGGACGTATTGTGGAAACCATGCGTAGCCAGGGAGGGATTACTCTGATTACTGCTGATCACGGTAATGCAGAAAAAATGCTTGACCATGTTACATGTGAGCCCTTTACAGCCCATACTACGAATGAAGTGCCTCTGATCTTGGTATCGGAAAAACATCGTGGTGCTGCCTTGCACAAAGGCAGTTTGGCAGATATTGCCCCTACGATTTTAACTTTGGCGGGTGTTGAAATTCCTGCTGAAATGACTGGAAAATCTTTAATAAAATAAATGGAGGTTTCACTAAATGATAATTACAGACGTTATAGCAAGAGAGATTATGGATTCCCGCGGTAACCCTACGGTAGAAGTAGATGTAGTGATTGAGGATGGTATCATGGGTCGTGCAGCAGTTCCCTCCGGAGCTTCTACAGGCGTTCATGAAGCAGTAGAACTTCGTGATGGCGACAAAGCGCGCTACCAAGGCAAAGGCGTGCTAAAAGCAGTAGATAACGTAAACAATCGCATTGCTGCTGAAGTAGTAGGCATGAATGTATTTGATCAAGTAGGTATTGACCAAGCGATGATCGAACTGGACGGTACTGCTAACAAATCCGAATTAGGAGCCAATGCCATTCTTGGCGTTTCCATGGCTGTAGCAAAAGCGGCTGCTACTGCTGTTGGTTTACCTTTATACCAATATCTTGGCGGCTTTAATGCCAAAGAATTGCCCGTACCGATGATGAATATCTTAAACGGCGGCGCACATGCCGACAATAACGTAGACATTCAGGAATTCATGATTATGCCTGTTGGCGCACCTAGCTTTGCCGAAGCCCTTCGCATGTGTGCGGAAGTCTATCATACCCTGAAAAGTGTATTAAAAGGTCTTGGTCTTAATACTGCTATTGGCGATGAAGGCGGCTTTGCTCCGAACCTGACATCCAATGAACAAGCCCTGGAAGTCATCGTACAGGCGATCAGCAAAGCTGGTTACAAACCCGGCGAAGATTTCTGCCTTGCTCTTGACGTAGCTGCATCTGAAATCTACAAAGACGGCAAATACAACCTTGCTGGTGAAGGCGTTGTTAAAACCTCGGAAGAAATGGTTGAATTCTATAACCAATTAGTAGCAAAATATCCGATCATCTCCATTGAAGATGGCATGTCCGAAGATGACTGGGCTGGCTGGAAGCTGATGACAGAAAAATTAGGCAGCAAAATTCAAATCGTTGGTGATGATTTATTTGTTACAAACACTGAGCGTTTAGTTCGTGGTATTGAAACCAGCACTGCCAACTCCATTTTGATTAAAGTAAATCAAATTGGTTCCCTAACAGAAACCTTCGATACCATTGAAATGGCAAAACGCGCAGGCTATACCTGCGTAATTTCCCATCGTTCCGGTGAAACGGAAGATTCCACCATTGCGGATATCGCAGTAGCAGTAAATGCTGGTCAAATTAAAACTGGCGCACCTACCCGTTCAGACCGTGTTGCCAAATACAATCAATTGCTTCGAATTGAAGAAGAATTGAGCACGATCTCCCAGTACAAAGGCCGTAAAGTATTCTATAACTTAAAATAATTGTTTGTTAAAAAACACCGAACTGTCAGCAGCCTGCACTGCTGCCCGTTCGGTGCTTTTGTATTATATGATCCTATCTACCTGTCATTGCGAGCGCCAGCGAAGCAATCTCTTGGCAAGGAGGGGATTGCTTCGCTAGCGCTCGCAATGACAAAGAATGGGGAAGAGCAATTGAACCGCAGAGGACGCTGAGGGGGATTTTAATCCTATCTATCTTTTCTCTGTGTCCTCTGTGCCTCTGCGGTTCGCATCTTTACTTCGTGTTCTTCATACGCTTCGTATCTTCGCGGTTCAAAATATTTTATTTTTTACTCCTCAAAGAGTATTTTACACAATATCGCATGGTTCAAAAAGCCGCATGGATCGAGACCTGTGATTTCTTTGAATTTCTTTAAACGGAATAATAAGGTGTTGCGATGGATGTAAAGACTTTTTGCTGTACTGGTAATATTCATATTATGGTTGAGTAAACTAATAATGGTATTTTTCATATCATACTTTCGCGTCAGACCGGTGGTTAGTTTTGCTTTGATGATTTGTAATGGCTGACAAGGTTCTTTTGCATTCATTTCCTTTATGAGATAAGAAGATAAGATATCAAAATCATGTATGGCAGCAAGGGGAGCTTGCTTTGTAGCCATATGCAGAGCAAACAAAGCCTCTTGATAGGATTGCCCTAACGCTGTGTATTCCATAGCGAGGCTCCCTAAACCCAGGCATAGGGGGAGGTTCATCGTGTTCAATTGTTTTAATAGATCATAGGCCCATGTTTTATAAGACAGTTCCCATGTCTTGTATTCAAAATGCTTAAGAATGATGAGCTTATCTTCGATAAAAACAACTAAATCCTGATGAGTGATATGAGAGGGATCGGATAACAGTTTCATGATACTTTCTCGTGTTCTGGATGACACCAAATCATTAAGGCCAAAATTTTTATGGGCATGATTAAGGAGAGGTCCAATATCTACTACCAGTACCAAGCGGGGAAGAGACAAATCATATTTTAGCAGTTTAGCGGTTTTTAGTAATTTATCATAATTGGTACTTGCATGATCGGATAAGAGGAGTGCTGCAAAGTTTTCCCGCAATTGAAATTGAGAGCGAACCTCTTCTTGCAAGACTTCTTGTTCTAAGATTAGCTCTGTTACCATTTTCACCATTCTGGCGATATCACGTACTTTGTCCGGATGACCAGAGATACCAACTACACCAATGATTTGATCATGTAGTACAATAGGCATATTAAGTCCTGGCAGTGATCCAGTGTATTGGTCAAGATCGCCAGGGAAAATTTCTACAATTTGGAGACTGTTGATTACATGTTTTGCACCTTGGTGAAAGGTATTGATCCTGTGCTTATGCCCGGAAGCGATGATCACACCCCTGCTGTCCATAATATTAATGTTTTGCTGGGCAATCGGCATGATGTGATCTACGATGGGTTGGGCTAGATTGCTTGTCAGTAACAAATGCATTCACCTCGATTAGTTAAAATGTACAATATGATTCATAAATACCGGGTGACAGAATTCCCAAAAATAATGTTTCGATTATACTTATTATAGTGAAAACTACTAATTGTGGCAAGCTTATTGAGGATTGTTCTATTATAGCATCCAGGAGTGATAGTAGGATTTATCGTTGTTCATTGATTAGATACTTTGCACAATATTCAGCGGCATAGAAGGAGATCTATTATATATTCTAATCATTGTAATGGATTGATTTCTTACATACAATAGTACTATCAGTTAGAATAAAGCAAAGTGTAAAGAGAAAGGATGGATGAAGATGCGTATTGTAGTTGCTCCCGATTCTTATAAGGGAAGTGTATCAGCAGTCGGTACTGCTAACGCTATGGAAAAAGGAATTAAGGCGGTTTTCCCTGACGCAGAAGTGATTAAAGTACCAATTGCTGATGGTGGAGAAGGTACCGTAGAGGCTCTTGTTACGGCTACTGCCGGACAGGTTATACACCAGGATGTAGTGGGTCCCCTAGGTGATACGATACAATCCTATTGGGGAATTTTAGGGGATGGAAAAACTGCTGTTATCGAAATGGCATCTGCTTCTGGATTGCCTCTTGTTCCCAATGACAAAAAAGATCCTCGCATTACCACCACCTATGGGACAGGTCAATTAATACAAGCCGCTTTGGCAAAAGGTTTGAAAAAAATCATTATTGGAATTGGCGGCAGCGCTACGAACGATGGCGGGTGCGGAATGGCTCAAGCCTTAGGCGGAAAGTTTTTGGATGCTGATGGACAAGAACTGCCTTATGGAGGCGCTGCTTTGGCTAAGCTGGATCGGGTTGATCTTTCCGGTCTTGATGTACGGCTAAAGGATGCTGTGATCATCGTTGCCTGTGATGTGGATAATCCTTTATGCGGCGCAAAAGGAGCCACTGCTGTATATGGTCCTCAAAAAGGAGCAACTCCTGAAATGGTGCAGGAGCTTGATGCAGCATTAAAGCATTTTGCCAGTAAAGTGAGCAAAGTGACTGGTAAAGAGATAGCAGAGTGTCCAGGGGCAGGTGCTGCTGGTGGGCTTGGTGCAGGGCTGTTGTTCTTCACCAATGCGACCCTTAGACCTGGAGTCGAAATTGTTCTCGAAACCACTGGCTTTGACTCTTTAGTTCAATCTGCCCAGTTGGTTATTACAGGAGAAGGGCGAACGGATTTTCAGACTGCTTTCGGAAAAGCACCAGTGGGGGTAGCCAGATTGGCAGAAAAATATAATGTTCCTACATTGTGTCTTTCTGGCGGTTTAGGCCAGGGATATGAAGATGTCTTACAGCATGGTATAGATGGAGTTATGAGTACGGCACCAGGTCCGATGACTTTGGAAGAATGCATGGAGCGTGGAGCAGAACTCATTGAATTGGGAACCAAACGCCTCTGCCACGTTGTCAAAGTAGGTATAAAAATAAGTGGGATGGTGAACTCATGATCAAGAAGACGAAAATTGTTTGTACAATGGGTCCTAGCACAGGAAAACAAGAAATCATGGAAAAACTAATAGAAGCCGGTATGAATGTAGCCCGC
>DJJR01000063.1 GCA_002434245.1 Pelosinus fermentans | reverse complement strand
CTGCGTCGCGGAAAGCATCCCAAATTGCAAAAGAGTATACACATGGATAAAACATAATCCATTCATAATTTGTTTTTGCTATAGCCTGACCAATGTCACCCGTAAAGCTAAAGATAATAACCTCATTAAGGTTAGAGTTAACATTGATTAAAAATTCTAGAAATATAAATAGTAAGCCTTTCATTCGTTTTTGCAGGGGTGTAGAGAGTATGTGTAGAAATCTGTAGTAAGTTATTGAATTGATAGGATTAGTTAACTAAGGGATGAAAAACGATCAAATTTGTTTGAGGAGATGAAAAATCATATGATCCAGCAAGCTGAGCGCATGAAAGGATTGACATCAGCAATTTTTTCCCAATTAGAGGAACTGCAGAAGAAGGCAGCAGCCTCTGGTGTGGATATCATTCAACTTTCCATTGGAAATCCGGATATGGCTCCGGCACCCCATATTATAGAAGCCATGAAACAGGCAGTGGAGTGCGGTGGTAATTATGGCTATACGTTATCCAAAGGTAAACCGGAACTGCTGCAGGCGATTGCCGGGTGGTATAATAAAAAATTTGATGTCCAATTAGATCCCAATACCGAAGTTCATTCTCTGATTGGTTCTCAGGAAGGTTTGGCTCATATTGGACTTTGTCTCGTCAATCCGGGAGATGTAGTACTTGTTCCAGATCCAGGATACCCTATATTTAGCACAGGTCCACATATTGCTGGCGCCCAACTGTATAAGATGTGTTTAACTCCTGAAAATAATTACCTGCCAGATTTGGATGGGATTGATGAAGAGATATTAAAACGTACTAAACTCATGATTTTGAATTATCCTAATAATCCTTTAGCTGCCACGGCAACACGTGAGTTTTATGAAAAAGTGGTGGCATTGGCACATCAGTATCAGTTTGTGGTTTGTAGTGATTTTGCATATAGTGAATTAGTATTTGATGATTATCGTCCAGAGAGCTTTTTAAGCATTCCAGGGGCGAAAGAAATTGGTATTGAGTTTAATTCCCTGTCCAAAAGCTATAACATGTGTGGCTGTCGCATTGCATATGTTGTTGGTAATTCCCAGGTTATATCACTGCTGGGTCGTCTAAAATCGAATTTTGACTACGGCATATTTGCGCCCGTGCAGCTTGCTGCCATTGCTGCGTTAACAGGTCCCCAGGATTGTGTAAGAGAAACGGCCGCTGCTTACCAAAGACGCCGTGATATCATTGTGGATGGTTTTAATCGTATAGGATGGCATGTAGAACGTCCGAAAGCATCTATGTATATATGGGCTAAGGTGCCAACAAAGCAAAGTTCTTTTGATTTTGCCGTTGACCTGCTCAACAATACAGGCGTAGCAGTGGTCCCGGGTAAGGCCTTTGGTGATTGCGGGGAGGGCTTTGTCAGAATTGCCTTAGTACAGGCAGAAGAGCGATTGATGGAAGCGGTGGCAAGAATAAAGAAATGGCTAAGATGACTTTGCTATATCTTTTCTCTGTGGTTCCTTTTTAATTCTGTTTTAGATAGAAGCTTAAGGGGATGAGGTTGTTGATATTTCAGGTTCATAAAGTATAGGGAATAATAGATGAAAATCAGAATATAACAACAACAATAAAACTAACTTAAATGTATTGCAATGCATAAAAACATGATGTATAATCAAAACAAGTTAAGTTAATGATGTTTAAGTTGTCTTTGGTTAAGAGTACAACGAAGTGCCGACCGAATGCCTGTGTGCATTCTGGTCGGCTATTATTTTTATAAGGAGGTGTGAGTATAGTGTCGGATAATAGCACATTTGTTTTGACAGGACTACAGCTAGTGATAATGGGGGATGTGGAAGCGGATGCGCCAGATGGATCGATTGGGTTTACCAGGAATTCGTATTGGAGTGAGAAAAAGCAGACTACTATTGTTTCTGAGACTATCCCTTCTGTACCAAGTAATAACTTTGTTAGTGAAAAACTTAGAAATTTGTTAATGGCGATCTGTTTGGAGTATCCCTCATGGAATGATTTTCGTATATTGGATTTTTTTAATAAGCGCAATATTTCTATGACAATGGAAGAGTTACGAGATTTGCGCAGAGAATGTGGTATTGAAAGCAGAGAAGATGTTTGCCTGGAGTTAATACGACTCTATTTTAATAACGAAATAGAGTTAGACAAAAAACAAGTACAGTTTATCGAAAGGCTAAATCCGGCATTTCGTGATCGAGATTTTCTGGCAGATAGACCTGGTGGATTACTTGTATATGAATGTATCTTTTTTCGAAGGTTAAATAAAATGTTTTATCTTCACTTAGTATTTGATCTGTTTAATGGCTATGCTTTTGGTAAAATTAGTCGCCGATGCTCAGGAGAAGTAGGATTAAAGCTGCTGCAAGAAAAAGTTATTCCCTTTTATCGCAGCAGAGGTTATGAGATTCATGGGATTTTACATTCTGTCAAATCGACTCGAGATCATTGGGAAGCAGAAGAAGCCAAAATGAAAGACAGTATTGTAGCAATGGGCATTGAATGGTTAGAGCCTAAGCATGAGTTTGGGATCATACAACGTTTTCAGCGAGATTTTTTAGATTACTTTTTTAGTAATGCAGAAGCACTTGACGTATCATTATTAATGATTCAGCCAGCTTTTGATCGATGGATGATAAAATATAATGCCTTCTGCCCCTTTCATCAAAGGCGTAATCTCTTAGGTTACACGGATGAGTTAGAGAGTACGGGCAGGATGCCTTTGGAAGCAAAATGTAACTAAGATCACAAAATCCGAAGCAATAAATAAAAGCCTCATGAGTATTCGTGGTACTCATGAAGCAAAGTAAAAACCTTTTATCAGTATTCGTGGTACTTGTAAAGGGAGTGAAAACTCTAATCCCAGTGGCGCTAGGTCTATTTGGTTTACCCATTTTTCACATATAAATAGGTCTCATTATTAATTGAAGGAGGTGATTTTATAGGAGTAAGCGATAAAATGCTTCATGAGTATTCGTGGTACCCATGAAGCCAGGCAAACTTTTAATCCCAGTGGCACTAGGCTCATTTAATTTACCCGTAAATAGTATAACACTCTGTTTCTCATTTTTCAACAAAGAGAATAAAAAAAGTAAAGGTGGTTTTTGAAAATGACAAGGAAAATTGCAATATATGGTAAAGGCGGCATTGGTAAATCTACTACTCAACAAAATACTGCAGGAGCAATGGCGCATTTTTATGATCAAAAAGTATTTATCCATGGCTGTGATCCAAAGGCTGATTCCACTCGTCTGATTCTTGGGGGCATGAATCAAAAAACATTAATGGATATGCTGCGAGATGAAGGAGAAGAAAAAATTACTGTTGAGAAGGTTGTAAAAGATGGGTACTTAGGAATTCGTTGCGTGGAGTCAGGCGGTCCGGAACCTGGAGTAGGGTGCGCAGGTCGTGGAGTAATCACAGCGATTGACCTTATGGAAAAGAATGGTGCCTATACATCGGATTTGGATTTTGTGTTTTTTGATGTACTTGGTGATGTTGTATGCGGTGGATTTGCAATGCCGATCCGTGATGGTAAGGCGCAGGAAGTATATATCGTTGCTTCGGGAGAAATGATGGCCATCTATGCAGCCAACAATATTTGCAAAGGTCTTGTGAAATATGCAAAGCAAAGCGGTGTTCGTCTTGGCGGAGTCATTTGCAACAGCCGTAAAGTTGATAAGGAAAGAGAATTCTTGGAAGAGTTTACAGCTGCAATCGGCACACAAATGATTCACTTTGTACCTCGTGATAATATTGTTCAAAAAGCGGAATTTAACAAGAAGACAGTGGTTGAGTATGACAATGAATGCAACCAAGCCCAAGAATACGGAGAATTGGCACGCAAGATTATCGAGAATAAGAACTTTGTGATTCCTAAACCTCTCAGCATGGATGAATTAGAAGCCATGGTTGTTAAATACGGCATCGCTGATTAATTGACAAACAAAAAATAGGGGGAGAACACATATATGATTATGGTTAGAGCAATTGTTAGGCCAGATAAAAAAGAAGTAGTTCTTGATGAACTTTCCAGTGCTGGGTTCCATGCTGCTACTGTAGTAGATGTTGTTGGCCGCGGGAAGCAAAAGGGAATTAAGTTTGGCGATGTTATATATGATGAAATTCCGAAAAGTCTTATTATGTTAGTCATTCATGATGAAGATAAAGAAGATGTACTGGATGTTATTATCCGTCATGCTAAGACCGGTGATGAGGGGGCTTTTGGCGACGGGAAAATATTTATCAGTTCCACGGACGAAGTATATACCGTTTCCAGCGGCGCTGCTGGGCTATAGGGGGGCGGTCTTATGAAAGAAATTATAGCTGTAGTGCGGATTAATAAGGTCAGTGCTACCAAAAAAGCATTGGTACAAGTCGGGGCTGCCGGTTTTACAGCCTTAAAGGTTATGGGGCGGGGCAGATTAGTAGAGGATAAAGCTGTAATTGCTGAACGTAGAGCAACTCTATTAGCCTTAGCTCAGAAAGATGATTATAATACGGAAAAGCTGATAACGGAATTCTTAGATGGGACTCGTTTGTTTCCCCGCAGGATGTTTACCGTTTTAGCCCATGACCAAGATGTCCCAAAGATTGTCAAAGCTATCATTGACGCTAATAAAACCGATTACAATGTTGGCGATGGGAAAATCTTTGTATTGCCAGTACTTGATGCAGTAAGGGTGAGAACGAAGGAAACCGGTGATGCGGCAATATAGTGGAATGATCGTAAAGTGATTATGTTAGTAAAAAAAGAGGAGGAACCCCATATGCCATATCATAAATTTAAATGTAGCGAGTGTATTCCTGAAAGAGAAAAACACGCTGTTATAAAAGGTCCCGGTGAGGATTTGACCTCGGCTCTTCCTCTAGGATATCTTAATACGATTCCGGGGTCGATCTCAGAACGCGGCTGCGCTTACTGCGGAGCAAAGCATGTTATCGGCACACCGATGAAAGATGTTATTCATATGAGCCATGGACCAGTTGGATGTACCTATGACACTTGGCAAACCAAACGCTATATCAGCGATAACGATAACTTTCAGCTTAAATATACCTATGCTACAGATATGAAGGAAAAACACATCATATTTGGTGCCGAAAAACTGCTCAAGCAGAACATTATTGAGGCATTTAAAGCCTTTCCTACTATCAAGCGGATGACTCTCTACCAAACTTGTGCTTCCGCATTGATCGGGGACGATATTAATGCTATTGCAGCAGAAGTAATGGAGGAAATGCCGGAAGTAGATATCTTCGTTTGCAATTCTCCTGGCTTCGGGGGACCGAGCCAGTCAGGAGGCCATCATAAAATCAATATTGCCTGGATTAATCAGAAGGTAGGCAATGTGGAACCTAAAATCACCAGTGACTACGTTATCAATTATGTAGGTGAATATAACATTCAGGGTGATCAGGAAGTCATGGTGGACTATTTCAGAAGAATGGGCATTCAGGTTCTTTCCACCTTTACTGGTAATGGCTCTTATGATGATCTTAGGTCTATGCATCGAGCGCACCTTAACGTACTGGAATGTGCCCGTTCTGCTGAATATATCTGCAATGAGCTAAAAGTAAGATATGGGACACCACGGCTTGATATTGACGGATTCGGCTTTGAAGCATTGGGGACATCACTCAGAAAAGTGGGCTTGTTTTTTGGAATTGAAGACAGAGCGCAGGCGATCATTGATGAAGAAACTGCCAGATGGAAACCGGAAATGGATTGGTATAAAGAACGTCTGCAGGGTAAGAAAGTATGTTTGTGGCCGGGCGGTTCCAAGCTTTGGCACTGGGCTCATGCCATTCGTGAAGATATGGGTGTCAATGTTGTTTCTGTGTATACAAAATTTGGTCACCAAGGTGACATGGAAAAGGGGATAGCCCGGTGTGAAGAAGGTGCCCTTGCTATCGATGATCCTAATGAATTAGAAGCACTCGAAGCTTTGGAGATGCTCAAGCCTGACATTATCTTCACGGGGAAACGTCCAGGTGAAGTTGCTAAGAAACTGCGGGTTCCCTACCTCAATGCTCATGCGTATCACAATGGCCCTTATAAGGGATTTGAAGGCTGGGTCAGGTTTGCCAGAGATATCTACAATGCGATCTATTCGCCGATTCATCAGCTTTCCTTCGTGGACATCAGCAAGGATGAAATACCTGACCAGACAAGCTTCTTAACACAAAAAATGATCTCTGATGTGAATTTGAGTGAAGAAGTAACTGCTTCAAAAGAACTAAGAGAATATACGGGTAATTATGATACTATTACACCATTACGCAATAAGACGTATCCTGATTTCCCGGCAGAAAAAAAACTCTCAGCGGTATAAGGGAGGATAGTTATGGAGGATATGATGAAAGACAGAGTTGAGCAACTAGTAGATTATATTATGAAAAATTGTTTGTGGCAGTTTCACTCTCGTGCCTGGGACAGAGAAAAACAAAATGAGGGAATCTTGACGAAAACCATGCAGATATTATGCGAAGAACCTGTTGAAAAAGAAACTCCCATGGATAAAGTGTATTGGGTGGATGCTGTATGTTTGGCGGATGCTTTTAAAAAGCGTTATTCCTGGTTGGCTGCTTTGGACAAAGGGGAAATCAAACTGCTCATGCAGGGACTCAAAGAGCGCATGGATTATTTAACGATAACAGGATCTCTTAATGCAGAGCTTACCGATCCTCATTATTAAAGTGTATAAATAAAAACTGTGCCGTCACGGCGGACGCAAATGAAACGAAAAGGAAGGAGCATTTCTATGCAATGTGAAGTTAAAAACAAAGAGCGTGCCGGCGTTATCAATCCAATATTAACATGCCAGCCTTGTGGCGCGCAGTATGCCAGTATAGGAATAAAAGAATGTATTGGGATCGTTCATGGAGGTCAGGGCTGCGTTATGTTCGTCCGCCTGCTGTTTTCCCAGCATTTTAAAGAAAGCTTTGAGCTTGCATCTTCTTCCCTCCATGAGGATGGTGCAGTGTTTGGTGCCACCCATCGTGTGGAAGAAGCAGTCGATGTGCTCTTGATGCGGTATCCTCATGTGAAAGTTATACCCATCATTTCCACTTGCTCAACAGAAGTTATCGGCGATGATATTGATGGTGTCGTTTTGAAACTGAATAACGGTCTTTTGAAAGAAAAATATGCTGGTCGGGAGGTTCATCTTATTCCCATTCATTCCCCCAGTTTTAAGGGGAGTATGGTGAGCGGTTACGATGTTGCAGTAAAGGATATTGTAAGTCATTTTGCCAAAAAAGATAAACCAAATGGAAAAATCAACCTGATTACTGGATGGGTGAATCCGGGGGATGTAACAGCAATTAAACATCTTCTTTCAGAAATGCAGGTAGATGCCACCGTTCTTTTCGAAATTGAGAGCTTTGATTCTCCTCTGATGCCAGACGGCAACTCCGTCTCCTATGGTAATACGACAATAGCGGATCTAACCGAAACAGCGGATGCTCTGGGAACGATCGCACTAAACAGATATGAAGGCGGTCAAGCTGCCAAATATCTGGAAAATGAATTTGATATTCCGACCATTATTGGACCGACTCCGATCGGCATCCGCAATACGGATATCTTTCTTCAAAATGTGAAGAAAATGACCGGCAAACCAATTCCTGCTTCTCTTGTTCGGGAGCGTGGTATCGCCCTTGATGCGCTGACAGATCTTACCCATATGTTTTTCGCTGATAAGAAAGTCGCTATCTACGGGAATGCTGATCTGGTTATTGGTCTTGCAGAGTTCTGTCTTGATTTGGAGATGAAACCCGTGCTGCTTCTATTGGGTGACGATAATACGTCCTACCCCAATGATCCCCGTATTAAAGCGCTTCAGGAAAAGGTTTCCTTTGAGATGGAAGTCATTATGAATGCAGATTTATGGGAACTGGAAAACCGGATAAAGAACGAAGGACTGGAGTTGGATTTGATTCTGGGTCATTCGAAAGGACGGTTTATCTCTATTGATTATAATATTCCCATGGTGCGTGTAGGTTTCCCTACTTACGATCGTGCAGGGTTGTATCGTCATCCTGTTGTCGGCTATGCAGGTGCCACATGGCTGGGTGAAGAAATGGCAAATACGCTGTTTACCGACATGGAATACAAGAAGAACAAGGAATGGGTTCTTAATGTTTGGTAAGGTACATGGAATGCATAAGATTCTAAAGCAATGAATGTAAGATATATTCCGTTATTTATTGAGATTCTGCCAGTTCCTGATGATGATCAGGTTCTGGCAGAATCATTAAAAAGAGGATTCCGGTAGAGGATCAATATAGAAGAAGTTTGAGGTGAAAAATATGGATTGCCCAGGTTCAACGTCGAATACGAAAGTGCAAACGGCTGCTGCTATATCGGAGAAAACCCAGAAGCATCCCTGTTACTCCTTTGACGCTCATCAAAAATTTGCCAGGATGCATCTACCTGTTGCACCCTATTGTAATATTAGCTGCAATTATTGTAATCGTAAATTTGATTGTGTAAATGAGAGTCGTCCAGGTGTAACCAGTGAAATACTTACACCACAAGCGGCCAAGAAAAAGTTTGATAGGGTAAGTGAAAAGGTTGGAGAGCTTAGTGTAGTAGGGATTGCAGGACCTGGGGATGCTTTAGCTGATTGGGAAAATACACGGCAGACCATAGAATTGATTCGTAAGGAAAACCCGGAGATTGTTTTTTGTCTTTCAACAAACGGCTTGCTGTTGCCTGAATATGCCCAGGAAATTATAGAACTTGGCGTGACTCATGTTACAGTAACGGTAAATTGTTTAGATCCTGCTATTGGGGCGAAGATCTATAAGCATATTCATTACAAAGGACAGCATTATAAAGGAGAAGAGGGCGTTGCCATTCTGATCGAAAACCAATTGGCTGGTATTTCAAAACTCACAAGCCAGGGGATTATTGTAAAAGTTAATATTGTAATGTTAAAGGGTATCAATGATCATCACATTCCAGAAGTGGTTAAGAAGATGAAGGAGCTTGGTGTTTATATTACCAATATTATGCCGCTGATTCCAGCACCAGGCAGTGTGTTTGAAGATTTTCCCCAAACTACCATGAAAGATGTCAATGAGATGAGAAATTCCTGTGAATTAGATGTTATGCAGATGCGCCACTGTAAACAATGCCGTGCAGATGCGATCGGATTACTTGGCGAGGATCGTTCCCAAGAATTTCGGGATCAAGAAGAATCCCTTACCGCTTTTCAACGGGTAATGTAATGATAGTTAGAATTTGGAAGGAGAATGGTTCAAATGAGACAGATGGTTAGGGTGTCCGATCAGACGATCAATGAAGCATTACGCTTAGGTACATCAATGGCTGCCATTGAGTTAATGATACCAATTTTGAAAAAATATGAAATAGCAAACATCGATGTATCACTGGATTATTTGCCAAGTGATGGTGTTCCCAAACAGATCCTTTTACATCCCTTGCTGCGCTGTAAAATGCACTCTTCCTTGGAAGAAATAGCACAGGTCAGACAAATGGGATTTTCAAAAGTAATTGTTTCCTGGCTTCATCAACCCTCTCAGTCATCATTGGATCAACTGATAGACGCATTAATGGCAGTCCGGGAATTTGCTCAGGACATATATCTATGTATTGAAAATGCAGAAGATCTCTCTATACCCGAGCTGACTTCCTATTGGCCGCTGTTGTCTCGTTACCAGGTGAAACGATTTATTTATCAAGATGTGAGAAGTAGTCTGGAGCCTTTGGGTGTTTGCCGAAAATTAGAGAGCTTGCAGCAAACAGTGCCTTGCCCCATCGAATTTCATGGACATAATACCTATGGATTAGCTACTGCCAATAGCTTGGCTGCGCTAAGGTCAGGAATTCAGTATGTGGCAACAGCAGTGAGTGGTGTCGGATCGCCAAACCATGCTCCTATGGAAGAAGTCTTAATGGCGGTGAAGCATTTATGGAAACAAGATCAAGTGCCGTCAGGAAGTTCCCTGACTGCAGATTGTATAGAGATACTGTCCTACATGGGGATTTCACTGCCCGTTGATAAAGCTCTGATTGGCCGGGATGTATTCGCTCATGAATCGGGAATACATGTGGATGGTATTACTAAAAACCCGCTGCTTTATGAAGTCATTCAACCAGAAGAAGTGGGGCAAACCAGGCAATTGATCATTGGTAAGCACTCGGGAACTGCGTCTCTTAAAATAAAATTTTTGCAATGGAATTTAGAATTGGATCAGGCAGAAGCCTTGGCATTGTTAGAAAAGGTCAGGAGACTTGCGTCTGTACAAAAAAGACCGTTATCTGATTTAGAGCTGCATCAGCTATATTGGCGGAGGAATCAAATGGATCAAAGCCAATTGGGGTAGCTTCCAGGGATAGAGGAGGAGAGTGTATCATGATGGATGGCAAGATGGGATTCCAACTTGTTGACACTACCTTTCGTGACGGCGAGCAGTCAGCAGGGGTTGTTTTTTCTACTGAGGAAAAAATAAATATGGCGATTGCTCTTGATCGGGCTGGTGTTGCTTGGATTGAGGCTGGTATACCAGCAATGGGGCAAGAAGAGCAGGAAACCCTGCGCTCTCTTTTGGCATTACCTTTACGGGCAACCTTAATTGCTTGGAATCGGGCAGAATTGGCGGATATTCGTGCATCCTTATCCTGTGGATTTTCTTGCATCCATATTTCATTACCAGTATCTGATTTGCATATATCCCAAAAGCTGAAAAAAGATCGTGAATGGGTGATTCAGCAATTAAGGACAGCATTGCAGCTAGTCCAAAGTTATGGCTGCACGATTACAGTAGGTGCGGAAGACACTTCAAGAGCAGATTCTGATTTTTTCTTGAAATTTGCTGATGTTGCTGCTCAGTATGGAGCCACGAGAATTCGATTTGCCGATACAGTAGGCTGCTTGGACCCATTTATGACATTCGATCGTTTGCAGGATGTAGTCAAACGATGTTCCCTGCCTATTGAGTTTCATGGTCATAATGATTTTGGTCTGGCTACAGCAAATACGTTAGCTGCCTTTCAGGCTGGAGTTCAGTTTGCAAGTGTGACCTTGGCAGGGATTGGTGAACGGGCGGGAAATGCATCTTTAGAGGAAGTTGTGGCTTCCTTGGAAAAATTTTATGGATATCATTGCGGCATTGAAGCAAGTCATTTGGGTTCATTAGCCGATTTAGTTGCCAAAGCAAGCAATAGACCTTTATTTCCTTATCGTCCGGTCGTGGGATCCGTCTGCCGGATGACTATGCAGTAGTAAATACAAGAAAGAGTAGTGCCAAAAAAGAGGAGAAAACTATGAAAAATATCGCTCATTATTATTTCGCCTATGGTTCGAATATGAATTTGGCGCAAATGCAGCAACGATGTTTGAACCCTAAAGTACTTGGAATTGCTCGTTTACCTGGGTACAGAGTTGAATTTTATGGATATTCAGCCATATGGGACGGAGGGCAGGAAACGGTCGTTACTGATCTTGATTCGGAAGTTTGGGGCGTGTTATATGAATTGCAGTTTTCTGATCGGGAGCAGCTAGACTTTTATGTAGATGCCCGTTTTGATGGAACAGGACAGTATTTTCACTATCCATTGGATGTAATCGATAGTGAGGAAAGAGCAATTGATGCTGTGATTTATAAAAAAGATAAAGGCGGCGAAGAAACATCTCCTAGTGCAGAATTTTTAAATTTCATTATACAAGGTGCAAAAGAACAAGGCTTACCGGAAGGGTATATAGAACTATTGCAGAATAGAATAACCAAACCCGCTGCGTATGCGGTGCCTCTTGTAAGGAAATCAAAGTTCAGTTATATGAACATCAGTTGTGGCGATTGTGGTGAATAAGATTCTCTTTAAAATCCAGTTATGAAAGGATGGAAACAAGCATGAGACTCCATTATTTGCAGCATGTTCCATTTGAAAATCCCGGCAGCATTTTAGCATGGGCAAAGGAAAATGACCATGTTATAACCAATACACAATTGTATCAAAATGACCCTTTGCCAGAGCAGCAGGATTTTGACTGGCTTGTGGTCATGGGTGGTCCAATGAATATTTATGAAGAAGAAAAATATCCATGGCTTGCTGCTGAAAAGGCGTTTATCGGGGAGGCTATTGCATCTGGTAAAGTCGCTATTGGTCTATGTCTCGGCGGTCAATTGATTGCCGATGTGATAGGCGGCAAGGTTACGCAAAACCCTTATAAGGAAATTGGCTGGTTTCCTATCCGCTTGAGTGAGGCAGCACGCTTATCGCCTTTGTTCTCTTTTTTTCCTGAGCAGCCAGTCGTATTCCAGTGGCACGGGGATACCTTCAGCGTCCTGCCGGAAGAGGCAGAGTGTATCGCTGAAAGCCAAGGCTGTAAGCATCAGGCTTTTGTCTATAAAAAAAGAGTATTTGGCTTTCAATATCATATGGAAAATACGCCGGCCATCATTGAGGGTCTCGTGGAAAATTGCAGAGACGAAATGGTTCCAGACCTTTATGTACAGACGCCGGAAGAACTGCTGGCTCATCCTGAATATATTGAACAAAATAATAAGTGGATGAATCTGTTTCTTACACAACTGGAAAAAATGTATAGGAAGGGTGAGCTTTGATGCATCAGATTAGTTATACGAAGCGCAATTGCACAGATCGGGAGAAAATCGAAACCTTTCTGTTACGAGAAAGAGTAGGGGTGCTGGGCATGGTAAGCGGTGGTTTGCCCTATGCCGTTCCGGTGAACTACGTGTGGCACAAGGGTTCTATTTACTTTCATGGCATGGGATCGGGGAAAAAGGTAAGTATCCTTTCCGAAAATCCCCCTGTTAGTTTCACCATCTATAAAGAACACGGGACTGTGACCGATCCGGTTCCTTGTCATGCTGATACGTCCTATATGAGCGTAATGCTTTTCGGCCAAGTGGTAAAGGTGATTGATTTTGAAGAGGCTGCCGCAGTTCTTCAGCAACTGCTTGAAAAATTTATGCCCAAATATTACAGCCATCCCTTAACCAGCACTTTAATTGAGAAATATCGCTCGGGAATGGACGGGAATGCAGTTGCAGTTTATCGGCTGACACCACAGGAAATGACGGCGAAAGAAAACGCGGCGGCAGATGGGGAGTTGTTTAAGCAAGAAGCGTAATAACCATATGCTATAGTACATGAAGTAAGGGTGTTTTAAGAATGTTGTTGTTATTTACTCATCGTCTGGAGATGGTTAACTAGAATGATAATAAGAAATGTTTTATGGAGTGCAATAGATGTTTCTTGTATAAATAGAGAAGCCAACATTTTACTATGCAGTGGAATGTTGGCTTTTTTTATTTACGCAACGATATGGATAACATAGAGCATGTAGCTTATCAATAATCAACTTTCATATCATTTTTGTATAGGGATGTATAGTTGAATAAGGTGAATATATAAACAAAAATGTATTGCAATGTACAAAACAATACTATATAATCAAAACAAGTTAATTTTAAAATGATTATATTAGTTTTAACTTGGAGTACAATGAAGTGCCGACCGGATACGCCTATGCGTTTTGGTCGGCTATATTTTTTTCTGGGTGGTGTTGTGTCTGGTAATTGTATAGTTGTTCTCGCGATAGTAGGAAGGAAGCAGGATGTTAGTAATTGGTATACTTTTGATGGATGAAATTAAGAATGATTTCATATTATGGCATTATGTACAATGATGTACCGGCCGAGTGTAGTTATACACTTTGAGCCGGTCTTGCTTTTAGCTGATTATGGTTTTCAAAAAAATATAACAAGGAGGAAAAAAATGCACAAAAAAAATATTCGCAAGCTAGTCCTTATGAACTGTTTATTATTGGTATTGCCTGGCTTGGCTTTTGCTGAGGAAAACAACTCTGACTCTACGGATGTAATCACCCTAGAAGAGGTGGTAGTTACTGCGACTCCCTTAGAAAAATATTTAGTTACAACCAGTGTAATCACAGATCGCGATATTGAGGCAAAAGGAGCTAATAATCTGTCAGAGGCCTTAGAGGATGTTCCTGGATTGAATTTCAACAGAGGCAGGAAAAATGCCAATACGGTGGATATTCGAGGAAGCAGCCTATCCTATACCAAAATCTATATTGATGGGGTTCTCGTTAATCCTCTTGCGAAAGTAAATGGTGCGGATTCGGTAGACTTAGATATGTTTCCTGTTGGAAATATTGCAAAAATCGAAGTGATTAAAGGTCCGGCACCTGTATCCTATGGGACAGATGCTATTGGTGGGATCATTTTAATTACTACCAAAAACGGTAACAACTACGAAGGTGGGAGCGGATCTTTTGCTGCAGGATCTAATAATACGCGCAATGGTTCTTTTTCCTACGGCGGGAATACGGACAAGCTTAGTTATTTTATTAATGCAGGAACAGAGCATACCGATGGATTTGTCGACAATGCAGATCGAAAAAGTAATTATTTTAATACAAAATTCAGCTGGAAATTACATAATGATGATGTATTAACCTTCACTGGGGGGTATTCCCATACTGATAAGGGAGCTTTAAATGCTGTTGATCCCATTGACGGTCATGTGATAAGTTCCAAAAATGGATTTTGGCCAGGGATGAATAATTGGGAATTTAGAGACTGGGAAAAAACAAATTTGTCGTTGGATTATGCCAAGAAGGTTAGCTCTAAATTGGATTATGATTTTAAAATGTATCGTTTTACGGAAAAACAAGCGATGTGGGCTAATGGGGCTGATTATGATGCTGGTTCAGGATTGACTCTTATGAATGGTATCTATCAAGGCTCTGCTGGCAAAGACATTGGTTATAGTACAACACGGTGGAATGCCAGCCCTTGGGAAAGCACCTTAAATGGTGTGGAATTACAAAGTAATTTTAAAGTAAGCTCCCAGCATACCTTAAGTTATGGGGCATTATACAATAGTATTGATTGGAAAAGCTCCGCTTCTGTTGATCCTGTCAATGATCCTTATAATCCGGATCATTTATATTGGAAAAATTATAAAAATAAACGATATGGTTATTACGTGCAAGATAATTTTACTCCCAATCATAAGACCATGGTTACGTTCGGTATCAGACATGACGAGAATGAAGTGGTGAATGTAGATAATACAAGTCTTAAAGGTTCAAAAACCAGTCCCACGGTCAATGTGGTCTATCAGGCAGATGAGCGTAATACGGTGCGGGGCTCCTATGGAGAAACCTCTAGTTTCCCGCTGATCAATCAGCTTTATGGTACATATGGTAATGCTGATTTAAAACCTGAAGAAGGGAAAAATTATGAATTGGGTCTAAAACATCAATTTGATAAGGCTTTGACAGGTGATATTGCTATTTTTAAAAATGATATTACGAATAGAATTGATGCGGATCCAGTCACTAAAAAATATTATAACCTTACCTCTGCAACAATTAAGGGGATGGAAATAGAATTGAAACAAAAGCTTTCTAGCCGGTGGAGTAGTTTTGTCAATTATACCTATTTAGATACGAGTTCTGTAAAAACCGATGGAACGGTGACAGAGCTTACTTACACACCTAAAAACCATATCAATTATGGCCTCAATTATAAAGCGGATAAAGGGTATCGATTTAACCTTACTGGACATTGGGTAGATGCAAGATCGACAGGTGATACTGGTACAGGTGATACGCGAACCAAGGTGAACGGTGTAACACCGATTTATACAACATTGCCTAGCTATCATGTTGTTGATTTTCATATTAAACGGCAGATTAACGATAAGCAAGATTGGTATATTACGATTAATAATATCTTTGATAAGCACTATGAAGATCGGTTATTCTATCCTGCTGCAGGCAGAAGCGTACTATGGGGTACTAATTATAAGTTCTAACTGTTTTTTCGGCAAAAAATATAAAGAATAGCAGATATTTTTGGCGATAAAGGAAGGTGCTACATGGTAAAAAGGATTTCGTTTGTCTTTGCAATTGTACTGCTTTTATTCACTTGCATAGCTTGCAGTACCAATAAACTGGAGAATCCGGTAGATAAAGCAGCCGAAACGCGAAGGATAATTGATCAAGCAGGAAGGACTGTAATTGTTCCAGCCAAGATAAAGAAGGTATACTCTGTCAGTCCTGTCGGTACAATTTTTATGTATACCCTGGCACCGGATAAACTTGCCGGACGTAATTGGGAAGCTGCGGAAGGAGAGAAAAAGTATACCCTGGCAAGTTATCAAAGCCTTCCTGTGCTTGGCGGTTCTTTTGGTAAAGACAAGATCATGAACCAAGAAGAAGTTCTTAAGGTAAATCCGGATTTGATTCTGCAAATGGGAGACATAAACCAAGCTTCTATTTCTACTGCGGATATTCTTCAACAGCAGTTGAACATACCTGTGGTAGTTGTAGGGCTGGATGTTGAGAAGATGGATCAAACCTATGATTTTATGGGCGATTTACTAGATGTAAAAGAGCGGGCGAAAAAACTGGCAGAGTACTGCAAACAGACAATTTCTGATGTGAAGGCAAAGGCCGCAGCGATTCCGACGGCTAAGCAAGTGCGGGTGTACTATGCTGAGGGAAATGAGGGGCTGGAAACCGATCCCAAAGGCTCCGCCCATACAGAGGTGCTGGATCTGGTGAGGGGAACCAATATTGCAGATGTAGCCATGCAGAAGGGGTATGGAAGAACCCAGGTATCGATAGAGCAAATTATGACTTGGGACCCGGAAGTCATTCTGGTTTGTTATGATCAAAGTTTCCAAACATTGCAAAATCCGTATGACTTTATTCAGAGTGATGAGAAATGGAAGCAATTAAAAGCAGTCCAGTCTAAAAAGATATATAAAATTCCTCATGCACCCTTTAATTGGTTTGACAGGCCGCCTTCTGTAAATCGTATCATTGGTGTGAAATGGTTGGCCAACCTGCTGTATCCCGATTATTTTACCTATGATATAAAGCAGGAAATGAAGGAGTTCTACAAATTGTTTTATCATGTTGAACTTACCGAACAAGATGTAGAAGATATTTTACAACATGCAAAATAAAAAAGAGAGGTGTATTTTGATGAGCAAGATTAATCCAGACATGAAAATGGGAGAGCTGTTAGAGACGTATCCTGAAACTGCTGCCGTATTTAAAGCCAATGGATTTCCGGCGAATACTAAAGAAGAGCTGCTGGAGCTGCTTAGCCCTCAATTGATGTTGAAAACAGCGTTAAAGGTCAAAGAGATGAATGAAACGTTGTTTATCAGCTTGCTGGAAGAAAAAATAGCAGAAATTAAGTGTATTGGTTCATTTCAAGAGAGTGATAAGGCAAGGGGAAAGGCGGATTTTTTAGGCTATACGTATTGTCCAATAAAAGACATTTTCAAAGAAGCATTTGAGAGAGTGCTAAAAGCCTATCTAACAGAAAGCCAGGATGGCGATTTTCAATATTTTGTGCCTTCAGGATGTGGTGAAGACGATCCCTATGAGGAAATCTGGAAAGCAGATACGATTGAGGATTTTCCTGATGTTACTGTAGCAGCAGGCTTTGGAGATTTTTTCAGACCGGAATTTGTGGACAAGTTTGTTAAAAAAGGCTATTTCAAAAGCGTCAACTATCAGCAGGTTCATAGTACGTTTTCCGCTGTCAATTATGAAGATCCGCAAGGATGGTATACGCCTTACTCCGTGCTTCCTATTGTAATGCTTATTGATTGGAAAAAACTAGGGAACCTTCCTGTGCCTAAACAATGGAGTGATCTGCTCAATCCTATTTATCACAATAATATTATCATTGGAGCTTCTCAAGAGGATATCTATGAAGACATTCTCCTTCATACCTATAAAGAGTATGGCGATGAGGGAATTATAAAATTGGCGGCTAATGTAAAAGATGGATTGCATGGTGCCCAGATGGCGAAGCTTGCTGGGACTGCTAACTCTCAAGGTGCGGCCATATATGTAATTCCATGGCTTTTTGCGAAAGCATGTCCTAGGGTTAAGGAGACGATGATTGTGTGGCCTGCTGACGGAGCCATTATAACTCCCATGTATCTATTGGTCAAAGCAAAGCAAGAAAAACAATTGCAGCCTTTTATTGACTTTGTCATGGGTGCTGAATATGGACAAAAATCCGCCGATAATTGTTTTCCGGTTTTAAACCCTCATGTTGACAATAAGCTTCCTGATAATGCTTCTTTCAAATGGCTGGGATGGGATTATATACGGGATCACTCCATGGAAGAATTGAAAGAGCATGTGATTGCAGTTTTCAAAAAAGTCTGGAGAAAGAATGAGGAAGCATCATAGAGATAAGAAAGGTTATGAAAATAAATGATTGAAGTACAGGACGTATGTTTCAATTATGCGGATGAAGGTAATTTGTTACAAAATATTTCCTTTTCTGCCGCCCCAGGTGATGTTGTTTGCCTTTTGGGACCTAATGGAGCTGGGAAAACAACCTTACTAAGGTGCCTCTTGGATATTAATAAACCGAGTCAAGGCAAAATTTTGGTGAATGGAAATGATGTAAAAACAATGAGACCAAAAGAAAAAGCAAAGTTTGTGGCATATGTACCTCAAAATACGACGGCGGTTTTTTCTTATCTGGTTATTGAAGTAGTGATTATGGGACGTACGCCGCATTTACAACGAATGACAACGCCGAGCAACCGTGACCGTGAGATAGCAGAAAAAGCTCTTGCCCAGTTGGAAATCACTCATTTGGCCCATCGTCATTTTGACGAATTAAGCGGTGGGGAACGTCAAATGGTTCTTATCGCCCGGGCCTTGGCTCAGCAGGCGCAAATTTTGATTATGGATGAGCCTACTGCCAGTCTTGATTACGGTAATCAGGTTCGGATTTTAAAGCTTGTTCGCATGTTAGCGGGGCAAGGGTATACCATTATTATGTCTTCACATTTTCCGGATCATGCATTTTTGTCTGCCAATCAAGTATTGATGATGCAAAAGGGCGTAGTTTTAGAAAGGGGCCATCCGGAGCAAGTGGTGACAACGGAAAATTTGACGCACCTCTATGCTTCCGCGATTCAGGTAGTGGAGGTCACGCCTCAAACCCATAGCAATAAGCCGATGAAAGTTTGTGTGCCAATGATTGAGCAGGAGGCAGAAGGGGTATTTCAGGCAGCGCAGAAAACTGCTGCATTTCAAGTTAGACCGTTGGGTTCAGCAATGACGGATAGGGAGGGAAATGAATGCTAAAGATCAATACCTATTCCCAGGATACAATAAAGCTGATATCCCTGTTTCTGCTGCTGCTGGTTATATTTTTCGCCTCTTTTCTCATCGGGAGATATCCTGTTGCTCCCGATATGGTATTTGCCATACTGTGGGGGAAACTGTTGCATTTACCCCAGCATTGGACAAATTCCATGGAAACTGTAGTGCTAAAGGTACGATTGCCTCGTATTATGGCCGCAATACTTGTGGGCAGTGCTTTGTCGGGAGCTGGTGTTGCGTACCAGAACTTATTTCGCAATTCCCTGGTATCGCCGGCAATACTGGGCGTTTCTGCCGGGGCAGGTTTTGGAGCAGCCCTGGGGATGGTATTACAATGTTCCTGGTTTTGGATTCAAGGGATGGCTTTTGCCGGCGGTCTGATTGCAGTTGGCTGCTCCTTTGGTATCGGAACTTTTTTTGGTAACAAATCGATTACTTCTCTTGTACTGGGAGGCATGGTCGTTTCTGCCTTATTTCAAGCTTTTATTTCTGTGCTGAAATATATGGCAGATCCTTCCGATACACTTCCCGCCATCACTTTTTGGCTGATGGGCGGCTTGTCAAAGGTAACCATGCAGGATACCTTGTGGGCAATGCCGGCGATGACGATTGCCCTTTTAGCATTATATGCAATACGCTGGGAAATTCACGTGTTAGGCGTTGGGGAGGATGAAGCCCATTCTATGGGCATTAACATTCGCTTCATTCAAGGGATTGTTATTGTTTGCGCCACCCTGATGACTGCTGCGGCAGTCAGTATTAGCGGGATTATTGGCTGGGTAGGTCTCTTGATTCCCCATATGGCCCGGATGTTGGTTGGGGCGAAGTTCACCCAGCTGCTGCCCGTTGCTTTGTTGATGGGGAGTGGATATCTATTGTTAATTGATGGTGTAAGCCGCAGTATTGCAGCGGTGGAAATTCCTGTGGGTATTTTAACGGCCATCATTGGGGCGCCCTGCTTTGTTTTTTTACTGGCCCGTTCGCGACGAACTTGGCTATAATGTAAATAGATGAATGGGAGGAATATAAGATGGAAAAAAATGATAAAGCAATCATTTCAGGAATGACTCCTGTAGGATATGTGGTTAGTGAATGGCGTTCAACAGAGAAAATTTCAGTGGGTGGAACTCCTGCGGTCATTGAAATGGTCGATGAATATCTGCCTGCCTTGCACCGTATAACCGAGCACAGCCATTTTTGGATATTAAGCTGGTTTCATCAAGCAGATCGCTCAATTTTGCGTACGCGGCCAACGCGCATTAATGGGGATTTACCAGAGTATGGTGTTTTTGGTTTGAGGACTCCCTCCCGGCCCAATCCCATTGGCCTAACCTTAGTGCAGCTAGAAAAACTTGAGGGCAGCCAATTGCATGTATCTGGCCTGGATGCTATTGACGGGACACCGATTCTTGATATTAAACCTTACTTTGAATCGGATATTGTATTTTCACCGCGTACAGCATATATATATTCCAAAGATCCTGATATGCGTCGTGCAAATTTCCGCAAACAAGCCTTGGCTCATCATGGAGAGGCATGCAGCAGCTTGGAATTAGGGGTCAAGATGGCGCTTTTGGCTGATGAGTATTTTGGGCAGATACAGTCGCCTGATGTAAAGCTTACTGTAAGAGGAGATGCCTGCCTGGCCGATGTTTTACAGGCTTTAACCAGATCGCGCCTGGCGAACCCTGCCCGCTTTCATTATGTTGAACGGTCAAGTGTCGTTGAGGTGGAATGGCAAAAAGGTGATCGTGGGATTACAATGCAGCAGTGCTCTGAAGGAGGTCTGTTAGTCACTGGCCAAAATGCAGCGTATCAATTTTTTGAAAAGGTGGTTTATTAATTAACACGGACATGGTTATGAAAAACCAAAAGAATATTTTACGCCGGATGTCAGGGCAAGTTGTACCGCTAAACCCAGCAAAAAATAAATGTATTGAATGCAATATCACATATATGTATAATGAAAATATATCTAATTCTCATATCATTTTTTGTGTACAATGACGTGCCGACTGGGGTGTAATGATGCGCTGCGAGTCGGTTTTTATTTTTTAGGATGATTTAAGCAGGCTTTACTAGCGGCTTAAAAATCGTGAATTGGATACAATTTAATCATGGGTATGAAAATTGCTGGGAGGGGAAAGGCGTGGTACAAATACAACTCACTATGACAATTAGTGAAATTATTAAGACTTACCCTGAGACGCGTGAGGTGTTTATTAACAATGGTTTTCCTATTTTTGCTGATGATACAGTCATAGAGCAGCTGGGAGCGTTTTTAAAATTAAAAACTGCTTTAAAGAGTAAGGAAATCAATCCTGTATCCTTTATCGTGTTATTGGAAGAAAAAATTGCCGAAAAACAACGGTACACAACTATAAAAACTACCGCGTTTGAAAGTAGTTCAAGACATTTGAATATGTTGTCTTTATTGCCTTGTCCGCTAAAGGTTCCAATGCAGAGTGAATTAAAACTGTTTTTAGATTATTTGCGGGAAGAAAAAAACCTGCCGCTCAATTATTGTATTGAATCCTTTTTTAATGATCATTTGGATTATGATGATTATCTGGAGCATTTTGAAGAGGCGGATGAAATTCCTGATATCATTATGACTGCTGGCTACAGTTTTTTTTATAAGAATTTTATGGACCGTTTTATTACAAAAGGGGTCTTTGCTGACGTGATCAATCGTCCGGTGAATTCTCGTTTGGCTGAGGCTGGTCTGATTGATCCTGATGGACATTTTACGGTTATAGGGGCAAATGTTCTCGTTATGGTAGTTGACAAAAATCGCTTAGGAAGCATTCCCGTGCCCCAGACCTGGGGGGATTTATTAAAGCCTGAATATGAAAATAAAGTGGTGATGCGTGGGCATGGTGATATTTTTTGTGATGTTGTACAGCTTAACTACTATAAAGATTATGGGGTCGAAGGCGTAGAGCAATTAGGACGGTCTGTAAAGTATGGACTCCATCCGGCACAAATGGTAAAAGAACTTACCAGTACTCGCAAAGATGTACCGCCGATTCATATTATGCCCTACTTTTTTTATAAAACCATGAGGGAATCTGAAAATATAAATATTGTATGGCCCGAAGAAGGCATCTTAACCTATCCCATATCTGTGTTGATAAAAAGTGACAAAATGCAGGAACTGCAAGAATTAGCAGATTATCTGACGGGGCCGAAAATTGCCCGGATTTGTGCGGAAGCTTATTTCCCGGCAACTCATGGGGATGTGAAAGTGAACCTTCCTGAGCATGTGAAATTAAAATGGCTGGGCTGGGATTTTATTAAAAACAATGATATGAAATATCTAGTGGAGACAATGAATGATACCTTTATGCGGGTATATCGTGGAGGAGGAAAAGAAGTATGCAGTTAATTACCGTTGCCGGACCGCCTTCGGCAGGTAAGACATCCGTTATATTAAAAATTATTGAAGCTCTTCAGGAGGATACACTGAAAGTAGGGGTAGTGAAGTTTGATTGCTTGTCGACACAAGATCAGATTCTCTATCAAAAAAAAGGCATTGAGGCAAAGATTGGTCTGTCGGGCAATCTTTGCCCAGATCATTTTTTTGTAAGTAATGTTCAGGACTGCCTGGCATGGGCGCAAAAAAATGAATTTGATATGTTAATTAGTGAGAGCGCTGGCTTATGTAATCGGTGCTCTCCTCATATTCGTAATGTCATGGCAGTATGTGTAATTGACAATTTGAGTGGGGTAAATACCCCGAGAAAAGTCGGACCCATGTTGAAACTGGCTGATGTTGTCATTATAACGAAAGGAGATATTGTTTCCCAAGCCGAGCGGGAGGTCTTTGCCTTTCGGGTAAAGCAGGCAAATCCAGGTGCAGTTATTGTTCATGTAAATGGTATTACTGGCCAGGGTGCCAGGGAAGTTGGCCAACTCTTTAAAGGAGCGCAAAGTGTGGACAGCCTTACCGATTATCATCTGCGCTTTTCCATGCCGGCAGCCACTTGTTCCTATTGCTTAGGACAAACTCGTATCGGACAGAACTTTCAAATGGGAAATGTTCGTAAAATGGATCTTAGCTAGAAGCAGATCACATTATAAGTAGGTTTATTAGGAAGGTGGAAATGCCATGTGGGATCATTTGTCTGTAATGACAATAAAGCAATTATTTAGTTCCTATCCCTATGCAGCCGATTTTTTTTCTTCGCTACCAAATCTAGAGCAAAGTGAGGAGTCTTCTGTTGGAGCATATTTTGCTGCAATCGAGGAAGATACGCTGCAAGATTTAGGGATTGGCCAACAAGAGTTTCTGGAGCAGTTTCTTTCTTTTATGCTGCAAATGGAAAAATTAAAAGAAGATAAGGTCAAGATTGAATCCATTACGATTATCGGCGGCAAGGACAAGCAAGGGAAAGCCGAAGACGTAGAATTAACGATCCATGCGGGAGAAATTGTCTGTATTGTGGGACCTACTGGCTCCGGCAAGAGCCGATTACTTGCTGATATTGAATGGGTAGCACAGCAGGATACACCAACCAATCGCAAAATATTGATCAATGGTCAGCTGCCTGATATGAGATGCCGGTTTTCGGTTGAACACAAGCTGGTAGCCCAGCTTTCTCAAAATATGAACTTTATTATGGATCTATCTGTAGAAGAATTTGTCAGTATGCATGCAGAAAGCAGGATGCTGGAGAATATAGAAGAAGTGACCAGTCATATTATCGCCAAGGCCAACGAATTGGCCGGAGAACAATTTAACCCCGATACCCCTGTTACCTCCTTAAGCGGAGGTCAGTCCCGGGCTTTAATGATTGCCGATACAGCCTATTTAAGCTCATCTCCCATTGTACTGATTGACGAAATCGAAAATGCAGGTATTGATCGTCAAAATGCTCTGCGGCTGCTAATTGATAAGCAAAAAATCGTATTGATGGCAACTCATGACCCTATATTGGCATTAATGGGAGATAAACGAATTGTGATTAAGAATGGGGGTATCAATAAGGTTATTTTAACATCTGAAAAAGAGCGAGAGAATTTAATTTTGCTAACGGCACTCGATCGCAAGATGTTAGCCATTCGAGAAGTGTTGCGCGGTGGTGGACATATTGATGAAATTCCAATGGCATTGGAATAAATAATCTGATAATAGCAAGAGAGGAAAAAAAGTTGTAATAAAAGCAAATAAATTACTTTCTTTACGTATATTTATGTTGAATATGATGTAGAATAATGCTAGAATTTGGAATAAGAAAGCTTGTCACTTTTTGGTGAATACATATTAAGAGAGGAGATATTAGTATGAAAATTAGCGGCAGAAACAAATTGCAGGGCATTGTCAAAGAAGTAGTTAAAGGTGCTGTAATGGCCAAAGTTGTGGTTGACTATAAAGGTGATGAAATCGTTGCGACGATCACTGTGGATTCCATTGACGATTTGGGGTTAAAAGTGGGCGATGAAGTCACTGCGTTGATCAAATCTACGGAAGTCATGATCATTAAGTAATATCCTTATAGATAAGAATAAATGGATGCAAAAATACCATCACCAATATTGATTGGTGATGGTATTTCTTTGCGGCAAAATAGGAAAAATTCCCTTTTTAGCCTGTAAGAATATGCTATAATAATCATACAGGTTGTCAAGGAGCGGTTAGCCACTTCCTTTAATTAGAAAGGGGGTGGTATGATGATCTCAATATTCGAGGCAATGTATCTGATGATAGCATTTGCAACACTCGTTGTTTTGATCATAAAAAAGAAATAACCGCCCTCTTGCCAAGGTTTGCGGTTATTTCTTTAACCCAATCTTAGGCTAACCGTTTCTGGTTAGACAACCTGCCGGGCTGGCGTGTATCGAGCACGTCAGTCCTTTTCTTATATTATACCCATAGAAATAAAAATATGCAACGGATTATAAAACATCTTTTTTACTAATAAAAGTATTGAAAAGAGCTTCTTGTTGTTTTGCCATTTCCATTCATATTCCAAGAAGGCGGTGGTTCAGATACTTGCTGTCCTTGGTGGAGAAATATTACTTCGCTGCCCAGTGCTTGGGCTTCTTCTGGTGAATGGGTAACGAGGACGAAGGGAATGTTCCAGATTTCCTGCAGCTTTTTTAGTTCATCCTGCAATTCGTAGCGACTTTGGGCATCCAGAGCAGATAAGGGTTCGTCGAGTAAAAGGATCTGAGGCTCAGCCATTAATGCACGAGCCATAGCCACCCGTTGTTTTTCACCGCCAGATAATTGGCTTATGGAGCGGTGGGGGAGATGTTCGATTTTTAATAAAGTAATCAGCTTTTCATATAATTCATTGGCCTCTTGACTGGGAGTTTTTACTCCATACCAAATATTATGCTTAACATTCATATGGGGAAACAGTGCGAAGTCCTGAAACATATAGCTGACATTTCTCTTTTTAGGTGGTAAATGAATCGCTTTTGTAGAAGAATAAAAAGTAGTGTCATTAGAAACAATACTGCCTTCATCTGGTTTCAGTAAACCTGCAATACAGCGCAAGATGGTTGTTTTACCACAGCCGGAAGGACCAAATAAAACAATAGTTTTATTCGGAGCAGTAAAGGAGATATGCAGAGTGAAATCAGATAGTTTTTTTTTGATATCTACTGTTAGCATGAACGTGTTCCTTCCTTTTATTGTAAAGTAATGTTTTTCCCTTTCCAATGGTTCAATCCGAAAATAATAGAAAAGGTGATTACACTGATGATGATTACATACATCCCTGCTGTTACCAAGTCATTTGATTCTGTGGCAAAATAAATTGCCAATGGAATGGTTTGTGTCTTGCCGGGGATATTGCCGGCAATCATAATGGTAGCGCCAAATTCTCCTAAAGTTCTTGCGAAGGATAGTACCAAACCGGATACCAGTCCCGGCCAGGATAATGGCACGGTAACCGTCCAAAATACCCGCCATTCGCTAGCTCCTAACGTGCGGGCAGCATCTTCTAGTGTTTTATCGATACCTTCAAAGGCTGCCTTAGTGCTCTGGTACATTAGCGGAAAGGATACAACAGTACCTGCCAGAACGGCTGCAGATTGCGTAAAAATAATTTGTATGTCAAAATATTTTGTTAGAAGAATTCCTATGGGCCCTTGTTTACCAACTAAGATTAACAGTAAAAATCCAATGACGACAGGAGGTAAAACCAGGGGAAGAGTAAAAAAAGATTCGAGAGCTGCTTTACCTGGGATATCGGTGCTGCGCATGACATAAGCCGATAATACGCCAAGAAAAAAGACAAATAGCACTGAAATAGATGCAACCTTGATTGAAAGAATAACGGGCTGCCATTCGACCATACGTTTTCACCTGCACCATCTTGTTAAATTTGTATTATATAAAACGCACTAAGGATTGCTTATATCTGGAAAGTGAAAGATGCTGTCGCTCCTTGCGTAACGCCTTTTTTCACAATATCCTGACGGCTAATCGTTAGTGCGTTTGTAACTGATTATTTACTCATGGTAAAACCGTATTTTTCAAAAATAGCTTTGCATTCCGGAGTGCTTAAGTAGGCAAGAAAATCGGCAGCTGCTTTTTCTTGCTTGGTTCCTGATAAAACTGCCGCTGGATAGAGAATTGGCTGGTGAGATCCTTCTGGTGCAGTAGCTGCGATTTTCACTTTGTCACTGGACACGGCATCGGTTTTGTAAACGATACCCGCTTCTACGTTGCCTGTCTCCACATAGGTTAAGACGGTACGAACATCTTTGGCAAGAACCGCTTTGCTTTGTATTTTATCCCAGATTCCCAATTTCTTTAGAACTTCCTGTGCGTATTGTCCTGCTGGTACCGATCCTGTTTCACCAATACTTACTTTTTGAACGTCGTTCTTTGTTAAATCTTCATATTTTGTGAGGTTGAGGGTGGAGGCTGTAGGGACGATCACAACGAGTTTGTTCTCTACTAAGTTTTTACGTGTAGCCTTATTCACCAGGTTTTTTTCTTCTAAGTCATTCATCTGTTTTGGTGCTGCGGAAATGAAGATGTCAGCGGGAGCACCTTGTTCGATTTGTTTTTGTAAAGCACCTGAGGCTCCAAGATTATAGACTAGCTTAACAGTAGCATTTTTTGTTTCATAATTCTTTTGGATTTCAGCAAGAGCATCCTTTAAACTGACAGCGGCAGAAACATTTAGCTCAACTTTCTGCGGTGGTGCGGCTGGAGTTGCTGGTTTTTCGCCACCACATCCTGTAGTTATGGCAGCTATGATTAGTATGGCTGCCATTAAAAATAATAATATACGTTTTTTCAATGAATTTTCCTCCCTCAATTTTTAATTGAATCGTTTACTCTATAAAAAAACAACTAACATAGCCCAACAGAACTAGATTAGTTGATACAACATCGTATCTTCATATTAAATAAAACAGGCTATAATAACAGGATATATGTATGAAATAGTGACTTAATATAACTAAAATACTACAAAATGATACCATAGTCAATATAAAAGTCTTTAATTTTATATTATAAAGGGATTGAAAAATATATAGCAGCGAGTTATAATTAGGTTAAGTTTAATATGATATTGTTTGGTTGGAATACAACCGATTTGTGTACAAAGAAGTACCGGCTGAAGATTATCACATTCTCAGCCGGTACTTCTTTTATGAAACAATAGAATATCAAAGTTCTGCCATTATATCCCCCATTTTGGATACATCATAGCCGCCCATACCTGCGATTTCATTGCGGAATATAGGAGAACGCAATATTGATATCAAGGCTTGGAAGTGGGGTTTCTCTAAATCATGTCGTAACATAACTAAATCATAACGTTCTTTTTGCAAGGGAATAAATTCCACGTTTTGTACTTGCATTGCCGCCTTTTCAATACCTAACCCAACATCGGCCTCACCTCGCGCAACTGCGCTGGCAATGGCGAGATGACTCGTTTCTTCCTGGCTATAGTTTGGAATGGCTCTAGGATCAAGCTTAAGTTGTTGAAACTTCTCATCAAGCAGTACTCTGGCACCGGAACCGCGTTCTCTGTTAATGAACCGAATGTCAGACCGCAGTAAATCGGGCCAGTCCTTTATATTCTTTGGGTTACCAGGGGCTACATAAAATCCTTCTTGACGATACACCAAATTGATAATGAGTGCCCTTTGACCTGGCAGCAGGTGACGAACGTAAGGAGTATTGTACTCTCCTGTATCTCCGTCCCAAAGGTGGGTAGTAATCAAATTAGCTGTACCGCGGTATAAGGCAATCAAGCCATCCATACTACCATTAAAGCAGCGCAAAGAACGAACTTGAGGCATCTGCTTTTCTAGATGACGTGTTAGCACGTCTAGAATAGCATCCTGTCCATAAATAATCAAACCATCTTGCGCAGCAGTTAAAGAGGCATTGGCAGTTTGAACGGCAGGCGGTGGAGCGATACTATTTGTACCTTTCGCATTTTTCATGTACTTTTCTAGATCTGCTGCTTCTATACGTAATTTGCGGCCTATATGATAAGCAGTCAATTCGCCGCGTTTGATGAATTCATAAACGGTAAAGCGTGAAATTTTAAGTATTTTAGCAACTTCTTCCGGAGTATAAGCTATCGTATTTGCCATTTATTATCACCTCATGGTTTACTTGAATGTAATGTTTACAGCATATCGTATTTTCAAGGATTTAACAACGGACAATCTGTAATTTCATGGCCTTTATAAAAAGAAAGATCGTTTCTAAAATATTTTGCACTAATTATAAAAATTTATAAGGAGGAATAAATGATGCAAATCTATCCATTAGAGCGTGGTTTACAGGAAGATTGTCCCTATGCGGACATTACTACTGAACTATTGGGAATCCAAGGGCAGGGACGATTGAAATTCATCACTAGGGAGGAGGCAGTTGTTAGTGGCATATTGCGTCTAAAAGAATTTTTTGAAGCCCAAAAGCTAGTGGTGTTGTTCTGGCAAAAATCCCGGGCCTTACTAAAACCAGGGGACACGATAATTGAGGTAATTGGTGATCTAAAAGTACTTTTTAAAATGTGGCGGATTAGCCAAACCTATCTTACAGCCCTTTGTGCGATTGCGACAGAAACACGGAAAATTGTTGCGAAAGCGAGGGAAGTAAATCCCGAAATTGAGATCGTCGTTGCCTGCCGAAAAGCACACCTGGGTATGCGGCAAGAAGAGATTGAAGCTGTTGAGGATGGGGGTGGATTATATCACCGCAATTCTTTGAGCGATACGGTGCTGATTACTCAAAATCATCTACAGGTATTAGGGAAACTGCCGACAGAGGTAAAATCATTTCATCATAAAATTGAAATTGAACCGCGTAATGAAGAAGAAGCGTATCAATGTGCTAGTTTTGCGGATGTTATATTGCTGGATCATTTTGAACCAGAGAGCTTGCAAATCGTAGTACAAAAGCTCAAACATTTGAATAGTCGGTTAAAAGTCGGTGTCGCTGGTGGAATTCAAGCCTCGCGGGTTCAAGAATTTGCAAAGTTTGTAGATATCATTGTTCTAAGTTCCGTCTTATATGCTGCTCCATTGGATTTCACTTGCAAGATAGAACGTATTTAATACATCTACCTCAAATTCACCTAATCGAAACACTTTTTGATAATCGGTCTTAAAGTTTGTAATTAAGTACTCAAAGAATAAGGAGGAATGTATGATGTTAACACATAGGCTATATGCTAAATTATATTTAATGATATGTTTAATGGTAATTTTTTTGGTTACAGGGTGCGGGAAAGCGCAGTCGCCTGCAGTTCCCCCAGTTCAGCCAGTAGAAATTAATGTATCGGCAGCTATGGGACTTAAAGATGCTCTTGGGGAAATTCAAAAAAAATATGAAGCGGATCATCCTGTTAAAATTGTATTTAACTTGGCATCTTCAGGAGCATTACAAACTCAAATCGAGCAAGGGGCACCAACGGATTTATTTATTTCCGCTGCTAGTAAACAAATCGATGAATTGCAAAAAAAGAATCTCATTATTCCTGCTACGCGCAAGAACTTGGTCGGAGACCGCTTGGTATTGATTGTACCGAAAGATTCGCGGCTTGATTTGCACAGCTTTCAAGATTTAACTAATGCAAGTGTTACCCGTTTTGGCATGGGTGTGCCGGAGACCGTACCAGCCGGGGAATATGCCAAACAGGTACTGGGAAAATTACAAGTCTGGGAAACTGTGAAAGAAAAAGCTGTAATGCCTAAAGATATTCATAGCGTATTGACCTATGTGGAGACCGGGAATGTAGAGGCTGGAATTGTCTTTTCTACCGTGGCAGCTGCAAGTGACAAAGTAAAAGTCGCTGCCATAGCGCCATTAAATAGCCATGAGCCAATCATATTTCCCGGTGCTGTCGTGAGCAGTGCTAAGCATCCTAAAGAAGCAGAAGCATTTTTACAATATTTGACGAGTTCTGATGGAATGGCAGTGTTTACTAACTATGGTTTCCAAGGGATGCAATAAAAGATAATCATATAAATATCATTAAAATGATCTCTACTTGTAGGGATCATTTTCTATATCACACAAAGCTATGCTATGATAGGTAGGATAGAGATGATAATTCAAAAAAAATGAGGTTTAAAATCATATGGACGAACAACGTGTGAACAAGTATGCTTTTAGTAAAGAAATAGCACAGGCATTAGAGGAATTAGGGTACGAGATACTTACTAAGGTTCAGGAAGAAGTCATACCCTTGGCTCTTGCCCAGAAAGATATTATAGTGAGATCCCAAACGGGCAGCGGTAAGACAGCTGCTTTTGCTATCCCGATTTGTGAAAAAATAAAAGTAGAGCAAAAAAATCCCCAAGTGCTGGTTATTACGCCAACACGAGAATTGGCAGTACAGGTAAAACAGGATATTGCCAATATCGGCAGATTTAAAAGAATCAGGTGTGCTGCTGTTGTTGGCAGGCAATCCATGGAAATGCAAAAAAGAGAATTAAAGCAAAGAGTACATGTGATCGTTGGGACTCCCGGGAGAACCTTAGATCATCTGGAAAGAAAAAGTATGAATGTAGAAGAAGTGCAGTACCTGATTATTGATGAAGCAGACAAAATGCTGGATATGGGCTTTATTGAGCAAGTGGAAGCTGTCATAAAAATGCTGCCCGACGATAGGGTTACTATGTTATTTTCTGCTACCATGCCAGAAAAGATCCAGGAACTATGTAGGCAATATATGAAGAATCCGATAAAAGTAGAAATTGATTCAGAGAATCCTAGTTTACAGAACATTGAACAATGCTATTATGACGTAGAAGAAAATGAAAAGTTGACCTTAATTACGCAAGTACTGCAGATAGAAAGACCAGATACCTGTATTCTCTTTTGCAATACAAGAGACAAGGTGGAAATGCTGTTGACAAGGATGAAGGAGAAAGGCTGCTCTTGCGGCAGCTTGCATGGTGGTATGGAACAAAGAGATCGTTTGGATTCCATTCAAAGTTTTAAAAGAGGGGAGTTTCAGTTTTTGGTTGCGACAGATGTGGCGGCAAGAGGCATCCATATTGATGATATATCCCTTGTGGTTAATTATGATATGCCACTGGATAATGAAAGCTACGTACATCGAATTGGGAGGACTGGAAGGGCTGGAAATGCAGGTTCGGCTATTACCTTCGTAACGAGAATAGAATATCAGGCTTTACAGAGAATAGAGGAGTATATTCAGTATAAAATACCTAAAAAAGAACTGCCAACGATGGCAGAAATAGAAGAAGGACAGCTAAGTTCGAGTATCTATGATGGAATGGAGCCTACACTAAAAATTGATAAAAGTGAAAAGTTAAATAGACAGATTACGAGAATTCGGATCAATGCCGGAAAAAAAGGGAAGATGCGCCCGGGAGATATACTGGGAGCTATCACTGCCATTCCGGGAGTTAATGGCAATGATATTGGTATTATCGATGTTCAGGACACTTGCTCCTATGTTGAAATTCTCGCCGATAAAGGCGACCTTGTAATAGAGTCGCTTCAATCTACAAAGATAAAGGGGAAAATATATACCACAAAGAAAGTGAACTTTTCGAGGATGTAATGATTGAACCGCAGAGGTGCAGAGTACGCTGAGTGTTCTCTGCATCTCTGCGGTTCAAAAAGAACGAGTCAGTATTTTTCTTAGATGGATAAAAGGAGAAAGAAAACATCATGAGTGATAGTGTATTAACAGAGAGAGAATTCGCCCAGATCATTGCGGATAATGGCGGGCGTGTGTTTAGAGTTGGTGGTTGTGTCCGGGACAGTTTTATGGGCATCACACCGAAGGATATTGATTTCAGTGTCGTTGGTATGGTTAAGAAAAATTTTAAAATGCTATTTCCTAAGGCGGAAGAATGTGGTAAGTCGTTTCCGGTTTTTCGCCTGGCGATAGACGGTATAAAGCGTGAAGTCGCCTTTGCCAGGACCGAGTGGAAAGTCGGCTGTGGATATAAAGGGTTTAGAGTATCGGCCAAGCCAAAGATCACCATTGAGGAAGATCTTTTTAGACGAGATACTACTGTTAATTCCATGGCGCAAGATAGCTTAACAGGAGAAATTATTGATCCTTTCCAAGGGCGGGAAGATATAAGGGCTAAGGTATTACGAGCGACTAGTCAGCATTTCTCCGATGATCCAATGCGCGCTCTGCGTCTTGCCGGTCAATCCGCCCGGTTTGGTTTTACAATCGATCCAGCTACGCTGCTTCTTGCAAGAGATGTCAAGGAAGAGTTGATTCACGAGCCTGTGGAACGGATGATTGCGGAACTGGGCAAGGTTTTAGCAGAGGCATCCGAACCAGGGCAATTTTTTAAAGTTCTGGCAGAGACGCAGTTATTGGAGGTTACCTTTCAAGAAATGGCAGAGTTGTCTGTAGACGATTTTGAAAAGGCATTGGCTGGGATTAATTTAGTGGCACAAGCTACAGCAAGCTCTAAATTACGATTTGCATCCCTGGGTTTAGTGATGGATCAAATGCGTTTAGCACGATGGAATGAGAGAATGACTCTGCCCGGCGATTGGCTGGATGCGGTCCTTAAAGTGAATCAAATCATAGGATTCTTAAAAGAACCCACTCCTGAGAAAATCGTAGATACGATTGGAAAGTTAAGGCGTGGTTCTCTGCAAATTGAAGAATTAGATCTTATTATTATAGCGGCCAAAATAAAAGTCTTACCATTGGGGCCACTAAAAGCTGCAATGGTTTTGCCTCAAGGGGAGAGTGTCCCTAAAACCTTACAGGGGAAAGAAATTGGTGAGTGGCTGCGAAAAAAACATATTGAGGCTATCGCCAAACAATTGAACAGCAGTTCATAATAAATCTACATCCATAAAAAAACGTAGATAAATGGCTGCGTTATACTGAAACTCAATGAAATAGACAACATCAAGGTAACAAAATTTGCTTATGTTAC
>DJJR01000042.1 GCA_002434245.1 Pelosinus fermentans | reverse complement strand
CTTAAATATATTATACGAGGATTGATTTTTTTGAAAGAGTATCTGCTATGATTGCAGGTTTCAGTAAAGTAATGGCGAAATTCATCACTATAATATTGATGAGGGTGGTTGCCATGAATATTAATAATAGTTATCAAGATGATACTCTTCCTAGCTGGGAAAGATTTATTAATGGAGATAAGAGACAATATTCTACGCGTCCGCAAATTGTTGCATCATGGGTTCGATGTTATCAAGCCTGTATAAACCCTTATGATTATAATACTCATAGTAAATTAGATGATGCTTCAATGTCGACCATGTTATTAGAGAAGCAAGAGTTTATAAAGATTGCCAAGCCCTTTATGATGAATCTTTATAAATTTGTTGAGGGTTCGGGTTTTGTGGTTGCTTTAACCGATGAACGCGGCTATATTGTAGAAATGTTTGGAGATGAGGATACACTAAATAATGCAATGACCAGCAATTTTTTTCAAGGTGCTTTATGGAGCGAGCAATCAGGTACAAATGCCATTGGTACTTCATTAGTAATGAAGGAACCGATCCAAGTATCAGGTGCTGAACATTACTGTCAGAAGCTCCATTGTTTGACTTGCTCAGCCGCTCCGATTTTTGACTATCAGGGGAAAATTATCGGTATATTGAATATGTCAGGTGCATCGTACCGATCTCATTTACATACCTTGGGAATGGTGGCAGCAGCTGCTGAGGCCATCATGGCACAGCTTAACATTCAGCGTAAAAATAAAGAGTTATCACATGCCAACAGCTGGTTAACCAATATATTTAATACCATGTCAGATGGAGTATTGATGGTCAATGACAGTGGTATTGTCAACCAATTAAATCCAGCAGCCCAGGAAATTCTAAATATGGCAGAGCAGGAAGTATTAGGAATGTCTATTGATCGGATATTTGGCAGTAAAACGGTTGTTACACAGCGGATGTTAAAAAATAAAGAACCCTATGAAGATATGGAATTTATGGTAAATACTAAAAAGAATATGTTTCATTGTTTAGCCTCTGGTGAACCTTTGACAAATGAGCAAGGAAAAGTGATTGGCGGCGTTATTATTTTACGTCCCATCAAACAAATACAAAAGCTAGTCAATCGTTATAGTGGTTATTGCGCAGCCTTGCAATTTAGTGATATTGTAGGAGAAAGTTTAGAAATACGAGAGGTTATAAGGGTGTCTTCTCTTGCCGCGGTAACATCATCCAGTGTTTTACTGCAAGGTGAAAGCGGTACTGGTAAGGAAATTTTTGCTCAAGCGATTCATAATCGAAGCGAACAGCGCAATGGACCTTTTGTAGCTGTGAATTGTGGTGTAATCCCACGGGAGCTAATCGGCAGTGAACTATTTGGCTATGTTGAAGGTGCCTTTACGGGAGCGGTACGGGGAGGCAAACCAGGAAAATTTGAATTGGCTTCAGGAGGCACGTTGTTCCTTGATGAGATTGGTGATATGCCCTTGGAACAGCAAATTGCTCTCCTTAGAGTGTTACAGGAAAAAAAAGTAATGCGTATTGGCAGTGATAAAGTAATTCCTGTCAGTGTACGGGTAATTTGTGCAACTAATAAAAACTTATTCCAAGCGGTAGAAAAAGGAGACTTTCGTCAAGACTTATATTATCGTTTAAATGTAATCTCAATTACGATTCCGCCTTTGCGTAATCGCGTGAAAGACATTCCTTTATTGTTTAACTATTTTTTAGATAAAATAGCAAAAGATCGGGGTATTATATATTATGTTGATCCAGCCGTTTTAGCCTGTTTAGAGAATTTTGACTGGCCTGGAAATGTGCGGGAACTTCAAAATGTCGTCGAACGCGCAGTGAGCTTAGCAGAGTCAGGACTCATTATGATAGCGCATCTTCCCATGGAAGTGTATGCTCCTCAAAGAGCAGCCCGGAGTCAGGCCCAATTATCACTGCTTCCATCATTGAATGAACATTTTGGACGGGAACAGCGGAGGCAATTATTAGCTGAAGCAGAGCGTCAGGAAATTTTAGCGCTATTATCCAAGTGTGGCGGTAATGTAAGTATAGTAGCACGGCAATTAAGGATTTCACGTAACACTCTCTATCGTAAAATGCACCTATATGCGATACAGAACTAAATGTATTTATGTCACATTTGATTAACACAAATAGGACATAAATAGGACACAAGTAAGCATACCATCTCCTAATTATCTTGGAGGTGGTATTTTTCTATTGCTCAAGAAAAAAATAGTTTAGCATTCCAGATACGTATATTCAATGTTCTTACTGAATCATGAGACTTAGTTTATTAATAGTGATTGATAAAACAATAATTGGCACAATATTTGCATTATTAATAAAAATAACACTAAGCAATAGATAAAGTCTCAGTTGTTCATGACCTTATTCAATGGGTCAGGTGAAAAAAGGAATACAGTGCTGCCAGAGGGGTAAAAGATGCAAAGCGCTGTCTTTCTTTTTACGCTTTGCTTTGCTGCGTGGTCAAGGATATTGTGGATTGGGTCTACTTATACATGAGGAAGTGAGAAGATGAGAGTCATACCAGTATGGGAGGCGGAAGGTGCAGTATTGTGTCATGACATTACAGAAATTATTCCAGGTAAAGTAGCTGGGCGAGCCTTTAAGAAAGGTCATGTTGTAAAAAAAGAAGATATATCCAAACTATTAAAATTGGGAAAAGAGCATCTTTATGTTTGGGAAGTAAATCAGAATGTTATACATGAAAATGATGCGGCTATGAGAATTGCTAAAGCCGTGACAGGTCCAGGAATTATGTTAACAGCACCAATGGAAGGCAAGGTGGAACTAAAAGCGCAAATTCCTGGGATGTTAAAAATTAATCTCGATGCCTTGGAAGAATTAAATGATATTAATGAAATTATTGTTGCTTCTATCCATTCCCATCAGTTAGTCTCTGCCGGAGAAATCGTTGCAGGCTGCCGCGTGGTGCCGCTGGTTATCGAAACTAACAAAATAAACAATGTGGAAAATATCGGTAGATTATCCTTTCCAGTCATGGAAATCAAACCTCTTAAGCCTCTAAAAGTAGGAATTGTTACAACAGGCAGTGAGGTTTATCATGGGCGTATTCAAGATCAATTTGGTCCCGTTTTAGATAAAAAAATAACTGCATTGGGCAGCCGGGTATTAAGGCAGATCATTGTGGATGATGCTATCGACATGATTGATAATGCCATCAAAACATTAATACAAGATGGTGCTGAGATGATCATAACGACTGGGGGGATGTCAGTAGACCCTGACGATGTAACCCCTGCAGGAATTCGCTCAGCTGGGGGGCGAGTTGTTGCTTATGGAGCGCCAGTACTTCCAGGCTCTATGTTTATGCTGGCCTACATTGGCAGTATTCCAGTATTAGGCTTACCAGGTTGTGTAATGTATCGCAAAACTACCATTTTTGATTTGATCATTCCTCGCATTCTAGCAGGAGATGAGCTTAATCGCAAAGATATTGTACGTTTAGCTCATGGTGGTTTGTGTACCAATTGTGATCCCTGTCAATATCCTCACTGTGCTTTTGGTAAAGGTAACTAAGTTCGGGAAATTTTAGGGGTATATTTCCTCTGAAATAATATGAAATCATAAAGGAGAGTAGGAAATGCAAAAGAAGGTATTGCATATTAATGGACTACCGCGAGTTTTAATCGTAGACCCAGAAACCAGTCTGGCAAGTGTACTTCGAGAGCAGCTCTTATTAACGGGCTGCAAAGTGGGCTGTAATCAGGGGCAATGCGGCACTTGTTCGATTATCATGGATGGAAAAGTAGTTCGCTCCTGCATTGTCAAGATGAAGAGAGTACCGGATGAGGCAAACATTACTACCATTGAAGGTTTGGCCAAACCAGAGAATCTCCATCCCCTGCAGGTAGCTTGGATGGCATACGGCTGTGCCCAATGTGGTTTCTGCAGCCCCGGGTTCATTCTATCGGCTAAGGTATTGCTGGATACTAACTCGGCTCCGACGAGAGAAGATGTCCGTGAGTGGTTTCAAAAGAACCGTAATGCATGTCGATGTACAGGCTACAAGCCACTGGTAGATGCTGTTATGGCGGCAGCTAAGGTAATGCGGGGCGAAATGCACAAAGAAGATTTACTATATAAACCGGTTGGCAATAAAATTTATGGCACGACATATCATCGTCCTTCTGCTTTGCGCAAAGTTACTGGTACTTGGGATTATGGCGCTGATGTTGCGCTGCAAATGCCCCCAGGTACATTGCGAATGGCTTTGGTGCAAGCAGAAGTATCCCATGCCAATATTTTGGGGATTGATACGGCAGAAGCTGAAAATATGCCTGGGGTATATAAGGTAATTACTCATAAAGATGTTAAAGGCAAAAATCGTATTACTGGTCTGATTACGTTTCCAACCAATAAAGGGGATGGCTGGGATCGGCCCATACTTTGTGATGAAAAAGTGTTTCAGTTTGGCGATGCTATCGCAATTGTTTGTGCTGATACGGAAGAACATGCTAAAGCTGCAGCCCAGAAAGTTAAAGTTGATTTAGAAATTCTGCCCTCTTACATGAGTGCACCTGCGGCAATGGCTGAGGATGCGATTGAAATACATCCCGGCGTACCTAATATTTATTTTGAACAGGGTATTATAAAAGGCGAAGATACAGAGCCCATTATGAAACAATCAGATGTTGTAACTGTAGAAGTGGATACCTATTGCAGCCGGCAGCCCCATCTGCCTCTTGAACCGGATTGTGGATGTGCTTATTTTGATGAAGAAGGTCGTTTGACCATTCATTCTAAGAGTATCGGCCTTCATTTACATCATGCCATGATTGTTGCCGGGATTGGCATTGAGCCTGAAAAATGCCGCATTGTTCAAAACCCTGCCGGCGGTACCTTTGGCTACAAATTCAGCCCGACCATTGAAGCATTGCTTGGTGTTGCCTGCCTGGCAACAGGTAAACCTGTTTCCCTTAATTTCACAATGCATCAGAATATTACGTATACGGGTAAACGTTCGCCTGGCTTTGTTAAATGTAAGCTGGCTGCTGATAAAACCGGAAAACTTCTTGCGATGGAAACGGACTGGTTTATTGATCATGGTCCTTATTCTGAGTTCGGTGATTTGCTGACTCTGCGTCAAGCTCAGTTTACTGGTGCCGGTTATGATATACCCCGGATACGGGGTAAAGGCCGTACCGTCTGCACCAATCATGCCTGGGGATCGGCATTTCGTGGATATGGTTCGCCTCAAGCCTTTTTAGCCTCTGAAATAGCCATGGATGAACTGGCAGAAAAACTTGGCTTAGATCCCTTGGAACTGCGCTTTAAGAATATTTACCGTCCAGGAGCTACTACACCTACGGGACAAGTGCCTGAAGTATTTTGTTTTGAAGACATGATTAATACTCTCCGTCCTTTATGGGAAGAAGCTAAAAAACGGTGTAAAGAGCTCTCAACGCCGGAGAAAAAACGTGGCGTGGGTGTATCGCTTGGTATTTACGGCTGTGGTCTTGATGGCCCAGATAGTTCTGAAGCTTGGGTCGAATTGACAAAGAACGGCATAAGCGTCGGAGATTCTTGGCAAGATCATGGGCAAGGGGCAGATATTGGAACCTTAAGCCATGCTCATGAAACGCTGCGTCCTCTTGGTATTAAAGCAGAGCAAATCAAGCTTGTGATGAACGACACTGCCTTTACGCCTAACAGTGGACCCTCTGGCGGCAGCCGATCCAACGTCATGACTGGTAACGCGATCAAGGTTGCTTGTGAAATGTTATTAAATGCTATGCGTAAGCCGGACGGCACTTACCGCTCCTATGATGAAATGGCAGCGGAAAATCTTCCTCTGCACTACGATGGTAAATGGACAGCATCGATGTGTACTGACTGTGACCCAGTTACGGGTCAGGGAAAACCTTTCCCCATCTACATGTATGAACTATTTATGCCGGAAGTGGAAGTTGACATGAAGACAGGGAAGGCTAAAGTCGTTAAGTTTACCACTGTTGCTGATATGGGAACGATTACGAATAAAACAGCTTGTGATGGCCAGATATATGGTGGTTTAGCACAAGGTATTGGTCTTGCTCTTACAGAAGACTTCGAAGATCTTAAGAAACACACAAACCTGGTTAATTGTGGGCTGCCCTTCATTTATGATGTACCAGATGATATTCAAATTATCTACAATATTACTCCTCGCGAGCACGGACCTCACGGTGCAGCAGGAGCAGGGGAAGGTCCCTTGACTGCTCCTCATCCTGGGATTCTTAATGCCATTTATAATGCATGTGGTGTACGTATTTATGCAATTCCTGCACTGCCCGAAAAAATAAAAGCCGGACTGGCAGCACTATCCATAAGCGACAAATAAGAGTTCCTATATAAATATAACCTAAAACGAATTGGAAATGTAAATTCAATTCGTTTTAGGCTTTCCAATATACGAATTGAATTTACGTATATTTATGAAGGAAAGGGAGATCGTATGGAGCAAAAAGTCTTAAAGGAAAGAGAGCAGCAATGTGTTCAAGAGCAGCCTCCAGGATGTACAGCTGCCTGCCCGGTTCATGTTGATGTAAGAGGCATGGTTGCAGCGATTCAAAAAGAGGACTATAAAGCTGGAGTGCAATTATTATACAAAATGGTGCCCTTTCCGCGAATCATTAGTAGAATTTGTGATCAACCCTGTCAGCAGGCCTGTAAGCGGCAAGAAATAGATGAGTCTATTGCAGTGAATGAACTGGAAAAAAGCTGCGTGGATAATAGTAATGAATTGATTCTTAACATCACACCCATGCCGCCGAAGGATAAAACCATCGCAATTATCGGAGCTGGATTAAGTGGCTTAACAGCGGCAGTTGAACTAGGCAAAAAGGGCTATCATGTTGTGATTTTTGAGGCAAAGAAATTAGTAGGCGGGAGTATACGGAACATTCCCGAACATCAGCTGCCCAGGCAGAATATTGCTGATGATTTTGCCATATTAAAAAGAATACCATTAGAAATTAACTTACATGTTATCGTGAATAATCATAAGGACGCAAGGACATCGTTAGATCATATAAGTGCAACTTTTGATGCTGTCTATTTAGCAACAGGCTGCATAGAAACAAATCCCCATGATTGGGGACTTGCTCTTGACGTGGGTGGAGGGATTGCCATTCATCCTGTAACACTGGCAACGAGCGTGCCCAACATTTTTGCTGGGGGCAGTCTTTACTTGGGACCTGATCATAAGTCACCAATTACCTCAATCTCTCATGGGAAAATAGCTGCAAATTCAATCGATCGTTTCTTACAAAATGCTTCTCTTACAGCCAGTCGGGAAAAGGAAGGAGCTTTTACTTCTTTACTTTACACAAATATTGCTGGCGTAGAACCGCAAAGAAGGGTACGAAGCGCTGATCCCAATAAAGGCTATACGACGGAAGAAGCAGTAAAGGAGGCGAAGCGCTGCCTATTATGTGAGTGTTTGGAGTGTGTTAAGGTTTGTGAATATCTGGCTCATTTTCACGCTTATCCAAAGCGGTATGTACGGGAAGTTTATAATAATTCATCCATTGTGATGGGCGTTCACCATGCGAATAAAATGATTAATGCCTGTAATTTATGCGGTTTATGTGAGCAGGTTTGTCCGGGAAATTTGAATATGGGAGAAATTTGCCAAGAAGCAAGACGGATTATGGTCAAAAAAGGGAAAATGCCGCCAAGAGTCCATGATTTTGCTTTACGAGACATGCAGTTTAGTACCAGTGAGAAGTTTGCCTTCAGCAGACATCAGCCAGGTTTTGCATCCAGCAGTACCGTATTCTTTCCCGGTTGCCAGCTCAGTGCCTCTTCGCCGGAACATGTAAAAAGCATGTACCAATTCCTTTGCAAAAAAATAACTGATGGCGTGGGTTTAATGCTGGGCTGCTGCGGTGTTCCAGCTGACTGGGCAGGACAAGAAAATTTATTTAAAGAAACAAGTAAGGCCATCGAAGATAATTGGCGGAAATTGGGTTCTCCCCGGGTCATCACAGGCTGTCCCACTTGCTATAGTGTTTTTAAGCGTGAATGGCCTTCTATGGATGTTGAGTCAATATGGACAGTATTAGATAAAATTGGACTGCCAGATCAAGGGGAAGAGCCGCTTGCGCCATTAAAATTGGTGGTACATGATGCTTGTACCACAAGGCATGAAGCTGCCTTACAGCAAAGTATACGAAAAATTTTGCATACACTTGGCCACCAAGTGGAGGAATTGGAAAACAGTAATGAATTTACAGAGTGTTGTGGTTATGGAGGTCTTATGCTGTTTGCTAATAAAGAAATTGCCCATAAGATGATAAAAAAGCGCAGTCAACAGAGTGAAAATGATTTTCTTACTTACTGTGCAATGTGCCGTGATAATTTTGCCAGTCAAGGAAAGCAGAGCTATCACCTTTTGGACTTGATTTTTCCAACAAGGCAGCAAGATGTGGCTGGCAAAAAAGGTCCCGGCTATTCTGAGCGACAGGAGAATAGGGCAAGGCTGAAAAGGACGCTGCAAAAAGAGGTGTGGGGAGAGTTGGCAGACAAAGAACAGTGCAACGTTACGTTGATCATTTCAGAGAATGTACGGCAGACCTTGGAAGAGTTGATGATTCTTGATAGTGATATTATAGCTGTGATTTCACAGGCAGAACATACTGGTAATAAATTTAAAAACATGGAAAATAACTCTTATATTGCATCTTTTAAACCTGCCAGTGTAACGTATTGGGTAGAGTATTCTCCTCAGGAAGACGGCTTCCTGGTGCATAATGCCTATAGCCACAGATTAGAGATAAAAGGATCATGAGGTGACTTTATGGATAAGCAAGTTCAGAATATCATTATATGTAATACTTGCGATATTCCTCTTGCCTTAGGAAAGGTAACCCTAGCCTACTTGGGGAATGAGTTTCCTGTTGAACTTTATAAATGCCCGCAATGCGGGCTGGTATATATTCCTGAAGAGTTAGCAAAGGGGAAGATGGACCAGGTGGAAAAAGCACTGGAGGACAAATGATGGGCCAACATAATGATCCTATTACGACAGATCTGCATGAATGTAGTTCGAATATATATGAAAATAAGATTTTTGCTGACATGGCCGAAGGAGCCCGTCCAGGGGGATTACAATTAACACGGAGACTTGTTGATTATTGTAACTTTGACCATTGTTCTATCGTTGTTGATATGGGGTGTGGCACGGGAACTACTGTAGAGTATCTACAGGATGTACGAGGAGTGCATGCTCTGGGTGTTGACTTGTCCACTCCATTATTGCAGCAGGGAAAAGAACGCAAGGCTGATTTACAACTCATTCAGTCACCAGGCAGAGACATGCCTTTTGCCGATCATTCGATTGATGGTGTTTTGGCTGAGTGCAGTTTATCGGTTATGCCTGATGTCTCTAAGGTTTTAACTGAAATCAATCGTATTCTTGTTTCGGGAGGAAAGCTGGCCATAACGGATCTCTATATCCGAGAAGGAGACTGTGATATACCCGGCATCATGACCCACAGTGATCTTTTTCAGATAATACAGAAGCATGATTTTAATATACTCGTCTTTGAGGATCAGACTGCTTTTCTAAAAGAATTTGTTGCCAGTTTCATTATGGAGCATGGCTCAATCGAAGAACTTTGGCAATGTACAGGAAAAAAGAAATTGGATAAAAAAATACCTGGATTAGGCTATTATTTGCTGATAGCGGAAAAAGGTTCGTGAGAAAGAGGTGCAATTTGGATATTCAAGCATGTCCCCGATGTAAGAATGAGCTGATAGATACTCTCTTATATAAATGTGTGCGCTGTTTTACCGTATATTGCAGGAAATGTACAGAAACCAGTGAAGGACGCCTTTGTCCGAATTGTAAAATGTCTCAGCGTATGCTGCTGCCTTTAGAGAAATCGAAGATAAAAAAAGAATAAACATCTCACTTGAGATGTTTAACATGCCGAGCAGGATTAAGATGTATCGCCGCAGCGAGGGATATCTGGCCCCTTGCCTAAGAGATCATTTACTTTGGTGATGGCTGTTTCTGAAAGAAAAACCATTTGGGAAGGATTGCCTTCCATTGTTTCGCCTGTCAAAAGTAAGCCATTATCCGTTTCAAGATAGTTGATTGGCAGGCTACGCCTAAAAACCCTGCCAGTATTATTGTCGATAATCTCGACAACAACGGAATCGGCTTCGATTTTGTCTAAAAGATTACTTTCAGCGGGAGTGTCTGAACCATATGTTTGGGACCATTGCTCAAGATGTTTAGCGGTGATATCCAGATATAGAGTATGTAATTCCTGCTGCAGAGTTAGTAGTTCACCATAGCTTTCCCGATGATGATCAGCTAGTTGTTTCAGCATATCATTATAAAAAGCAGTGAATTTTTCTTTCCACTGGGGGTTATTGCTGTTATTCATTGTATCAACCTCCGGAAAAAATAAATACGATGGCACTTATTCTATATGGTAATTGAATCCCAATGCAAATTCAAGATAAATGTGGTGAAGATTACCAGTGAAGGATGATATAACCTTCCGGATAAAGGAGGATTTATATGATATTTAGTAGCCTGCTTTCGGCTCAAAATAGTGGCAGAACCGCTGACTGTTTTACTGTTATTGCTAGTAGTCTTAAATATGACATTGGAAAAATGCTGATCATCCATCAAGACGGAAGAATAGAAAGTCAATTGGAAGGGATGATTAGGCAGCAAGTATTAGATACGGTGAAAAATCTGCCATGGAGCAAAGCCATGACACTTTCCCTTGCAGATCAATCAGGAGAAACCTATCGGATTTTTTGGGATAGGATGACAGCTAAATACCATGCGATTGTATTTGGTGGCGGGCATATCAGTCAACCCTTGGTCCAAATGCTTATCCAATTGGATTTTATTGTGACAGTAGTGGATGACCGCCCTGAATTTGCAAATCAGGCCAGATTTCCAGGAGTTCATACTATCATTTGCGAAAACTTCGACCGAGCTTTTAAGAAATTGGTCATAAGCAGTGACACTGCTGTGATTATTGTAACCCGCGGGCATAGATATGATCTGGAATGTTTGCGTGCTACCATGGGTAGTAAAGCTCGATATTTGGGGATGATTGGCAGCAAGAAACGGGTAAAAGAAGTAGTTGCTGTTTTGCGGGAGGAAGGAAGAGCAGAGGACCTTGAAGGGCGTCTAAAGGCTCCGATTGGTCTTGATATTCGAGCAGAAACGCCCGTAGAAATAGCCGTGAGTATTGTTGCTGAAGTAATTGGTGTTTTTCGCGGCGGTGGGTCTGGTCGATCATTAAGTGCCGACAAGGAGGGATCCTGTGGACTCAGAAATCCTTAACCGAATTTGCGAACTGCAGCATAAGGGGGAAAAAGCTGTCTTAGTCACTATTGTGGAAACTCGTGGATCAACGCCTCGCAAAGCAGGAAGTAAAATGTTGATTTTACCAGATGGTACCTCTTATGGAACGATTGGCGGAGGATGCGCGGAAGGGGAGGTCAGGCGCCAAGCGTTAACGGCACTGGATGTAAATTGCTCCAGCTTATATACAGTGAGCATGCTAAATGATATGGCTGCAGACGAGGGAATGGTATGTGGAGGTATCATGGAGGTATTTATTCAAATCATCTGAGAAAAAGCAGTAAAGCGCAGGTGAAATAGAGTGTGGAATAAAGGTAAAATAGGCGCAGTATTATTGGCAGCAGGCTATTCATCTCGTATGGTGAAATGTAAGTCGCTGCTGCCCTTAGGTGGCTTAAGAGTGATTGAAAGAGGAATCAATACATTCAGACAAGCCAGTATAATGGATATCACAGTGGTGGTGGGGCATCGGGCTGATGAATTGATACCTATATTGGATGCGCTAAAGGTGTCCTATGTTTTTAATGAAAAGTATAGCGAAGGAATGTTCTCTTCTATTGTCAAGGGAGTGCAGTCCCTACCGACAGAAACCAAAGCCTTTTTCCTACTGCCGTCAGATATGCCTTTGGTAAAAAGTCATACGGTGAGAGTGTTGGGGCGGGCGTTTAATAAAGTAAAGGCAGATATTATCTACCCTGTCTTCCAGAAACATCGGGGGCATCCTCCTTTAATTGGTGCAAATTGCTTTCCTGAAATTCTGTTGGGTAATACAAGGGGAGGCTTGCGTCAAATTTTAGAAAGGCGTGAGGGGAACGCATATGAAGTAGAGGTATTTGATGAAGGCATATTGCTGGATCTTGATACTCACGAGGACTATCAGAAGATTATGACAGGATACTACCGTCGGGATATTCCGACGCAGGCTGAGTGTGAAGCAATCTTAGTGAAAATGAATGTGTCAGAGCCGATTGTGAAGCATGGCAGAATGGTAGCAAAGATAGCGAAGAATTTGGCTCTTCGTCTGAATCAAATCGGCCTAAATATTGATGTTCACGCTGTCATAGCTGCTGGAAAGCTGCATGATTTAGCTAAAGGAAAGCCCAATCATGCTCAAATTGGCGGTAGAATACTAAAAAAATATGGATATTATAAGGTGGCGCAGATCGTTGCTGCACATACTGATCTGGAAATGAATGAAAAAGCATTGCCAGATGAGGCTGCAGTCGTATATTTGGCGGATAAGCTGGTAAAAGGAGGCAACATTGTGTCCATTAAGAAACGGTTTTCTGATTCTATGGACAACTATGCAGCAAGTGCAGAGGCGGTTGCCGTTATTCGAGAACGTCTTTTGCGAGCTGAAAAGATGGAACAAGCAGTAGAGCAGCTATTAGGCATTAGCCTGGTAATGGCAGCTAAAGACCTGTGAATAGGAGTTGAAGTTAGAAAGGTGGCTAACAGATATGCAGGATAAGAAAACTATAGTAGGAATAACGGAAAGCCTTTGTCCCGAGTGCCTACAGCGTATAAAGGCAAAAAGAGTTGAAATAAATCATACGATTTATCTGGTGAAGACATGTAAAGATCACGGGGATTTTTGTACGGTAATTTGGCGGGGACATCCGTCTTATACCTCCTGGTCTGTTGCCAAACTTCCTTCCAGGCCGCCTGTATGTGCAACCAATGTTAGCCAAGGCTGTCCTTTTGATTGTGGTTTGTGCCCAGATCATCGTCAGCACACATGCTGTGTTCTGCTTGAAGTTACTAAGCGGTGTAATTTGCACTGCCCTATCTGTTTTGCCACAGCAGGTTCCGAGGAAAGTGATCCGGATAGAACGACAATTGAAAACTGGTATCGCCTATTATTAAAAAGTGGCGGTCCCTATAATATTCAGTTATCTGGAGGTGAGCCGACCTTACGGGATGATCTGCCGGAAATAATAGCCTCAGGACGAAGTTTAGGATATGATTTTATTCAAGTAAATACCAATGGACTAAGGCTGGCAAGGGACTATAGCTACGTTAAAAGACTAAAAGAAGCTGGATTATCCTGTGTGTTTTTGCAGTTTGACGGCACCAATGATGAAATTTATGAGAAATTACGAGGATCGGCTTTGCTGGCAGAAAAGCAGGCGGCTATTGCCAATTGTGCTAAGCAGCAGTTAGGAGTAGTTCTTGTGCCGACATTAGTTCCTGGCGTGAATACCCAAAATATCGGATCCATTATTCAATATGCTATTGAACAAATGCCGACAGTACGCGGCGTTCATTTTCAGCCTGTCAGCTATTTTGGCAGATATCCTCAAGAACCTTCAGATAGAGAACGGATTACCATTCCGGAGGTTATAAACAAGATTGTAAAGCAGGCTGGGGGAAAATTTCAGATAGAAGATTTTCAGCCCCCCAGGGGAGAAAATGCCTATTGTTCCTTTCATGGCAATTTTGTTCTAATGGCAAATGGAGAATTAAAAGCGTGGTCAAACGCAGGTTCAAAGGGATGCTGCCAGCCCCAAGTAGCAGCTGTGGAAGCAAGAAAAGCTCGCACTTTTGTTGCGAAACGCTGGTCTGCGCCCCAAAAAACAGAGAGGAGAGAGCGCGAAAGTAAAGAGGAGAAATATGGTAATGACATTCATGTTGGCAGTATGGATGCTTTTTTAGATCGTGTGGAAAAGTATTCCTTCTGCATATCGGGCATGGCCTTTCAGGATGTCTGGAATTTGGATCTGGATCGTTTAAGAGAATGTTTCATTCATGTGGTCAGCCCGGATAGCCGAATCATTCCCTTTTGCGCTTATAACTTGACGGATAAACAGGGCAATCCTCTTTATCGTCCCTTAAAGGGGTGATTATAAATAATGAGGGCAACAGTACAACAAAACAAAATGTTTGAGGCTTGGAACGCAAAGAAAATGGGATTGAGATCGAATTTGACCCGAGAGCAAATTGCTCACTATCAATTGCATAAAGTACGGCAAACTATCCAGCGGGCCTACGAGAACAGTCCTTTTTACCGTAAGCTGTTAAAGAATTTTGTCAGCAAAGAAATAACTTGTATGGAAGATTTGCAGCAATTTCCTTTTACTACTGGGGATCATATCAGAGAACAGGCACGACAGTTTCTCTGTGTATCCCAAAGTGATATCAGCCGAATTGTGACATTAAATAGTTCCGGGACAACAGGTGAGGCCAAACGCATATATTTTACCGATTTTGATCAAGAACTAACGATTGATTTCTTTCAACAAGGCATGTCCACTTTTTTGGAAAGGGGAGATCGGGTTCTGATTCTGCTGCCAGGTGAACGTGTCGGCAGTGTTGGTGATTTGCTGAGCAAGGCACTGGAGCGGGCAGGAGTGGTGCCTATTCTTCATGGTCTTGTGCAAAATATTCCTAAAACAGTAGCGTTTATGGTACAGGAAAGAATTGACTCCTTAGTTGGAATTCCGATACAAGTACTGGCATTAGCTCGCTATGCTGAAATGACAAAAAAAACTATTCGGCTTAAGAGTGCACTGCTCAGCACGGATCATGTACCTGACGTGATTATTCAAGAGTTGGTTCGCGTGTGGGGCTGCCAAGTATTTGAACACTATGGCATGACTGAAATGGGTTTGGGAGGCGGCCTGGACTGTGCAGCCCATAAGGGGTATCATCTGCGGGAAGCGGATTTGTATTTCGAAATCGTTGATCAAAGAGGCATGCCAGTACCTGATGGGCAGGAAGGGGAAGTTGTTTTTACCACGCTGACTAGACAGGGAATGCCCTTTATTCGCTATCGGACAGGGGATCTATCAAGGTTTCTTCCTGATCCCTGTTCTTGTGGTACCATACTTAAAACATTAGAACGGATCATCAAAAGAAAGGATGGTCTGGTTTTTCTCAAAAGCAATACATTTTTCACTATGTCGGATCTGGATGAAAACATATTGGCGGTGGATGGAGTAATTGATTTTACAGTTAGTGTTGATAGTTTGCAGCAAGCAATACAACTGCATGTTTCTGTTTGGTTATTAGGTCAGTCTAATGAGGCTGCTGAGCGTGCACTTTGGGATGCACTGTACCGTGTGCCGGCGCTGGCTCAGGCAAGACAAGCGGGGCAGCTCTTCGTAAGTGTAAAAATAATTTGCAGTAAAGGTACTTTTTTTCCCAGTGCTCCTAAAAGAAGGATTATGGAGTTGAAAGACAGCTGATGGAAAACAGGACGGTATATTTGATTAGGCATGGAAAAATTAAATTGGAAGATAATCAACGAAGGTATATTGGCCAACTCGACTTGCCATTAAGCCTGGAAGGCATACAGCAAGCTCAATGTTTAGAAACAATCTTAAAAGATATAGACATTGGTAAGATATACTGTAGTGATCTTTTGCGTTCTCAGCAGACCGCTCAGATAATAGCCGGTAACAAAGCGATTCCAGTTATTATGCGAAAAGATCTTAGGGAGATACATATGGGAAATTGGGAGGGGCGCACATTCTCCCATATTGTGAAGGAATATCCCGAGGAGTTTAAGGCACGTGGAGCTGATATTGGCTATTATCGAGTGGCGGGGGGAGAAAGTTTTGCTGATTGCTATAAGCGTGTGATTGACGCGTTTCATGAGATTATGAATTCTTCGTCAGGTACTATTTTGCTTGTCGGGCATGCAGGAGTCAATCGGTTGCTGCTGTGCTATGTATTAGGAATGCCTTTGGCAAATCTTTTTAGAATGCACCAAGATTATGGTTCTTTGAATATCATCACTGCAAGGAAATCCGGCTGGCAGGTAAAGTTAGTAAATGAAACAATCTGTAGAGGAGAAGGCTGATTTTTTGAGGGGGGGATTTTTAATGTCAGGGGATGTAGTCGCTCGTGTAACTAAGCTGCATATGCAAGGATTTCACTGTAGTCAGATTATGATCATGTTAGGACTGGAAGAGCAGGAAAAAAACAATCCTGATTTAATACGGGCCATGACGGGATTAGCTGGTGGATTAGGCTTTAGCGGCAAAAACTGTGGAACCTTAACGGGAGCGGTTTGTTTATTAGGTTTGTATGGAGGTCGGGGCGAGCTGGAAGAACGGGAAAATCATCAATTAAATACGATGATTCAGGAATTGGTAGTATGGTTTGAAGAAACATTTGCAAAAGAGTATGGCGGTATCGATTGCCAGCACATTATGAATCATGATCCTTGGAATCGTTTGACTCGCTGCCCGGATGTAGTGATACAGACATATTTAAAAGCTACGGAAATTCTTGAGGATAATGGCTTCCTCTCGGGTTCTTGACAATAGAAGGTTAGAACCGTTAAAATTTTAGCAGTGAGAGGAGTGAAACAGATGCAGGACAGTTTTGGACGTGTCATTGACTATTTGCGAATTTCTATTACGGATCGTTGCAATTTTCGCTGCAGCTATTGTATGCCTCCAGAAGGAGTTCCCTTACTGGAACACTCTGAAATATTGTCTTACGAAGAGTTGCTTCGTGTGATTCGGATATTGGGACAATATGGCGTGAATAAGATTCGTATTACTGGTGGTGAACCATTAATCCGCAAGGGAATAGTGGATTTCATTCGTGCTATTAGAGAAATAAAAACGGTTGCAGATTTGGCAATGACAACAAACGGCAGCTTACTTGCAGATAGAGCTTATCAGCTTAAAAAGGCTGGTTTAGATCGAGTAAATATCAGCATTGACACTCTTAATCCAAAAGAATTTTCTCGTATTACAGGTGGTGGTCAGTTGTCAGATGTATTGCAAGGAATAAAAAGCGCTATGCATGCTGGCTTGACTCCCGTTAAGCTCAATGTAGTTGTGACGGAAGCTTTTTCCATGGAAGATTTGTCTTATTTCATAAAACAAACCTATGAGTTTCCTATTGCAGTACGATTTATTGAATACATGCCTCTTGGGCCCTGCGGTGTGAAAGCAGGATATAGTAGTAAGGAAATAAAAAACAGCATCAATACAGCAGGGTATGGTATGTTGGAAAAAACGTTCAGTATAAAGGGAAATGGACCCGCCTATTATTATCGACTGCCCCGGGCAATGGGGGTATTCGGCTTTATCACGCCGATGACACAGCATTTTTGTTATACCTGTAACCGCATTCGTTTGACAGCCGATGGAAAAATTAAACCTTGTTTACTTGCAAACAAAGAATTTGATATTAAGCATGCCTTACGCAGTGGTACGAGTGACAGTAAAGTCGCGGAGCTGTTTGTAAAAGCGCTGCAAAGCAAGCCCCTTCATCATATTTGGGGCAATGATCGGGAAGGGACGAATTTGATACGAAATATGTCCCAGGTGGGTGGTTAAGGATAATGCTAAAAAAATAGTTCAGCGATAGGATATCTAAGCCGCAGCATAACAAAAAAACATCATTTATCTTAACAATAAATGATGTTTTTTGTAAGCATAGAAAGTATAAGTTTTTAGGTGCGGAAAAGGTGAGATAGTATGAACCACAAATGCACAATGCCGCTAACGCGGCACACAAAGGAGTGCATGAAAAATAAATAAAACCCCTTTGTGTCCTTTGCGATTTTGTGGTTCAATCCGTTTTTATTATGTTTAAAAGGATTATAGTTTATAAACAACCTTGCCTAGGACTTGATTCTTTGGCACAGGACCGATATAGCGGCTGTCACTGCTGTTGTTACGATTATCACCCATGACAAATACATGGTTCTCCGGAACGATTATCGTATTATCTGAAGTATAACGCATAGGTTCTTTCGTATATGGTTCATCTAGGGCCATTCCATTTCGATAAACTTTATGGTCTTTAAATTCTAATGTATCTCCTGGCTTGCCAATGACTCTTTTTACCCATACATGATGATCAGGCTCAGTGATCAGTTTCGTCATTGTTAAATATGTATGCATAGGATCGATTAAATCGTCTTTCCAGGTTCTTTCTCGCTGTACACGGCTGTCGATGATAATGATATCGCCGTATTCAGGCAATTGACCTAAGGTGTGAGGTATTTTAGAAACCAATAGATAGTTATTGCTTTGCAAGGTAGGTTCCATAGAGCTGCCTTGAACTCTCGTAGGGTGGAATAAAAAGGCATTAATAAGCAATGCGCAGGTAAAGGCAATAACAATACTGTAGAGCCAGTCAAAAAGTTCTTCTTTTACATTCATAGGGTTACTCCTTGTTTTGAT
>DJJR01000020.1 GCA_002434245.1 Pelosinus fermentans | reverse complement strand
TCAAACTTTTTCTTTGCCATTGTATTTTTTCCTCCTTTATTTCTCCAGGATTATACGCCTTTTACTTTGGCGATAATCGCTTCAGCAATACTTTTTGGTACTTCATCATAATGAGCAAAGCTCATTGAATAATTACCGCGTCCTTGGGTTTTTGAACGTAGGTCCGTTACATAACCGAACATTTCAGCCAGTGGTACAAATGCTTTGATGGATTGAGAGCCATTAGCAGCATCCATGCCTTCAATGCGTCCACGACGCGAATTCAAATCGCCAATTACATCGCCCATATATTCTTCTGGAACAATAACTTCCACTTTCATATATGGTTCTAAAATTACAGCGCCTGCTTTCGCACAACCAGCTTTAAAGCCCATTGAACCAGCAATTTTAAACGCCATTTCCGAGGAGTCAACATCATGGTAAGAACCTTCAAGAACAGTTACTTTAATGTCTACCATAGGGTAGCCAGCTAAAACACCATTATCCATAGCTTCTTTACAACCAGCACCAATTGGCGCGATGTATTCTCTCGGAATGGAACCACCAACAACTTTACTTTCGAAAATAAAGCCTTGACCTGGCTCCAAAGGTTCAATTTCCAGCCAGCAATGACCGTATTGACCACGACCACCAGACTGACGAACAAATTTACCTTCAGATTTCACTTTTTTACGGATCGTTTCACGATAAGCAACCTGCGGTTTGCCCACGCTGCAATCCACTTTGAATTCTCTAAGCATCCGGTCAACGATAATTTCTAAATGTAATTCACCAACACCAGCAATAATGGTTTGACCTGTTTCCTGATCCGTATTTACGCGGAATGTCGGATCTTCTTCTGCCAAACGTTGCAGTGCAATACCCATTTTTTCTTGGTCAGCCTTGGTTTTAGGTTCCACTGCTACGGAAATAACCGGTTCAGGGAAAACCATGGATTCAAGAATAATTTGGTTTTTGTCATCACATAGAGTATCACCAGTAGTAGTATCTTTAAGTCCTACAGCAGCAGCAATATCGCCTGTGCATACTCTTTCAATTTCTTCACGATGATTTGCATGCATTTGCAGGATACGTCCGATACGTTCTTTCTTACCTTTAGTGGAATTATATACATAAGACCCAGAAGAAAGTTCGCCGGAGTATACTCTGAAGAATGCTAACTTACCTACATAAGGGTCAGCCATAATCTTGAAAGCTAAAGCTGAGAATGGCAAGCTATCATCAGCTGCACGTTCATCTTCCGCTTCAGTATCAGGATTAATCCCTTTAATAGCTGGAACATCAGTAGGTGCCGGCATATATGCAATAACTGCATCTAGTAACGGCTGCACACCTTTGTTCTTATAGGAAGATCCGCATAAAACAGGAGTCATTTTACAAGCAATCGTAGCTTTGCGAATACCAGCATAGATCTCTTCTAAAGTAAATTCTTCGCCCTCAAGATATTTCATCATGAGTTCGTCATCACTTTCTGCAACTGCATCTAAAAGACCTTGACGGTATTCAGCAACATGTTCTTGCATATCTTCTGGAATCTCAGCAGCTTCACTAAATTTACCAAGGTCATCAGTGTAAACAACAGCCTTCATTTGCACCAAGTCTACATATCCTTTGAAACCATGTTCCAAACCGATAGGCAGTTGAACAGGCACTGCATTCGCACCTAAACGACTTTTCATCATATCGACAACCCGGTAAAAATCAGCACCAAGAATATCCATTTTATTAACGTATGCCATACGAGGCACACCATATTTATCAGCTTGACGCCAAACAGTTTCTGATTGCGGTTCTACGCCACCTTTAGCGCAAAATACAGCTACAGATCCATCTAACACTCTGAGCGAGCGTTCTACCTCTACGGTAAAGTCCACGTGTCCTGGTGTGTCAATGATATTAATACGATGTCCAGACCATTCACAAGTTGTAGCTGCAGAAGTAATTGTAATACCCCGCTCTTGTTCTTGTACCATCCAGTCCATTGTCGCAGCGCCTTCATGCACTTCCCCAATCTTGTGTACCTTGCCAGTATAAAACAGTATACGTTCAGTCGTAGTGGTTTTGCCAGCGTCAATATGTGCCATAATACCGATATTTCTAGTATTATTAAGCGAGAATTTTCTGGCCACTATCATCACTCCTTACTGTTTAAGAAACCTTAAATCTTACCAACGATAATGTGCAAAAGCTTTATTGGCTTCAGCCATTTTATGTGTATCTTCTTTTTTCTTAATTGTTGCACCAGTATTATTGGATGCATCAATTAATTCAGCTGCTAATCTTTCACGCATGGTTTTTTCACCGCGCAGTCTTGAGTAATTCACCAACCAGCGAATCCCCAGTGACAAACGGCGATCGGCACGCACTTCGATCGGCACTTGGTAGTTTGCACCACCAACACGGCGAGCACGCACTTCCAAAACTGGCATAACATTCTTCATTGCTGTTTCAAAAACCTCTAAAGGATCTTTGCCGGTTTTAGCCCGGATAATATCAAATGCATCATACACAATATTTTCAGCAACACTTTTCTTGCCATCTAGCATTACTTTATTTACAAATCGAGTAACAATTTTAGAATTGTATACTGGATCTTGCAACACATCGCGTTTTGTAACAGGTCCTTTTCTTGGCATATTGTCCCCTCCTTTTCCAGGGTTATCTAATTAATTTTTACTTTTTCGCACGTTTTGTACCATATTTTGATCTTCCTTGGCTACGTTTTTGCACGCCAGCAGTGTCTAATGCACCACGAACAATGTGATAACGTACGCCCGGTAAATCCTTGATTCTACCACCTCTGATAAGCACAACACTATGTTCTTGCAAGTTATGACCGATACCAGGGATATAGGCAGTAACTTCAATACCATTTGTTAAACGTACCCTCGCCACTTTACGAAGTGCAGAGTTTGGTTTTTTAGGAGTAGTTGTATATACTCTTGTACATACACCACGCTTTTGCGGAGATTCCTTTAAAGCAGGCGCAGTAGATTTTTCTATAAGCGACTCTCTACCTTTACGTACTAATTGATTAATTGTTGGCATTCAATACACCCCCTTCCAAATTATCTTAAAATGATTATATAAAAATTTCACCTCAAATTTATGAGTTTAAGGCAAAACATTTAACATGGTTGCGTTTATTTCAAAACCGCTACTGCTGCTGCACCAACTTCAATGCCACAGGCACTTCCTAATTCAGCCATAGTAAGTGTCACTTCTACTGCCACATTCTTGCGTTCACACAATGTTCGCAGCGTTTCTACAAATCGTTGTTCAGCATCTTGTGCAATATATACAACTTGCACCAGCTCTTTTTCAACCGCTTTGGTGACTTGTTTAACACCAACTTTTTTTTTAGCAATCTTCAGCTTCTCGAGCGACATACTGTTCACTCCCTTACTTAGCAAACCAGTCATTTCTCACTGGCCCTCTAATATATTATCATTACCCAAAGGCAATGTCAACAAACATATCTCAATAAATTCATATTTTCTCTATATTTGCAGGCTTTTTTTATGACCACGCTACCAGGTGTATCATTTTTTCCGTATTCTGTAATTTTTCAGTCAAAAATATTAAATTTATTGCTAGCCGAAGGTAATTATATCACTTTCCAAACTTTTATCAAAGAATTTTCATAGACTAAAAAAATACTTTTAAACGCGAAGATGCGAAGAATTAGAAAATAAACATATCCCTTCGTGTTCTTTGCACTTCTTCGCATCTTCGCGTTTCAGTGTTTTTACACCCTAAAATATATATTTTCTCCCCATAAGAAAGAGGAACTTGATGAAGTACCAAGTTCCTCTTTTCATTACATTAGTCTACTTTTACAGTCTTTGTATAAGTGAGCTTAATGTTTCGATAACGACTCATGCCAGTACCTGCTGGTATGAGCTTACCGATAATAACATTTTCTTTAAGACCAAGCAGCGGATCAATTTTACCTTTGATGGCAGCCTCGGTAAGAACACGAGTTGTTTCCTGAAAGGATGCTGCTGATAAGAAAGAATCTGTCGCCAATGATGCTTTTGTAATACCAAGAAGAATCGGACGTGCCACAGATGGCTCACCGCCTGCTTCAATTGCCTTGGCATTTTCTTCTTCAAAGGTATTGGTATCAATATATTCACCCGGTAATAGTTCAGTATCGCCAGACTCCTCCGTTTTTACTTTGTGGAGCATCTGCCTTACAATTACTTCGATGTGTTTATCATTAATTTCAACACCCTGAGATTTGTATACCTTTTGCACTTCATATACTAAATATCGTTGCGTAGCTTGAATACCGCATACACGTAAAATATCATGTGGATTTACAGAACCTTCTGTTAGACGGTCACCTGCAATAATTTGCTGTCCATCACGAACAATAATACGTGCACCATAAGGAATAGGATATACACGTTCCTCACCTACGGCAGGTGCGACTGTAATCTTACGCATACCTTTTACTTCTTTTGTGTCAACAGTAGCTACACCATCGATTTCGGTAATAATGGCTTGACGTTTTGGTTTACGAGCTTCAAACAGCTCTTCAACCCTTGGCAAACCCTGTGTAATATCATCGCCGGCAACACCACCCGTATGGAAAGTACGCATAGTAAGCTGTGTCCCAGGTTCTCCGATGGATTGAGCTGCGATGATACCTACAGCTTCCCCTACATCTACAGCATGACCAGATGCTAAATTACGGCCATAACATTTAATACATACACCATATTGTGATTTGCATGTAAGTACAGAACGAATCGATACTTTCTCACGTACGGCAACAATACGATCTGCTAAAGGTTCACTGATAGTATCATTAATTCTTACAATGACTTCATTGGTCTTAGGATCAATAATATCTTCTGCGACAAAACGACCCACAATACGATCTTTCAGGGTTTCAATAACACCTGAGCCTTCCGTAATGGCTTCCACTTCAATACCTTTAATATTGTTGTTGCGAACCTTCACTTCTCGTACATCACTTACTAAGACAGCTTCAATTGCCTCTTCTGTAAGCGGTGTTTCTGCAGCAACAATTTCCTGACCGTGGCTGTCTGTAATAGCATTGGTAGTGTTTTTGCCTAACATTTCGCGAATCATCGCATTTTTAAGCAGTTCACGCATTTTTTCTTCTGGCGCACCTAGAACAATAGTTTCATTGGAAGCTGCAGCGTTAATATCTTCTTCTGTTGTTGTTGATAAGCCGCGTAGGATAATTTCAGGCACGCCATGCTCACCAATAACACGTAAATTTTCATCATCAAGCACAGTAGTACGAGAAATGAGTATATCTGCTGTCTTGGGATCCAAAACATCTTCTGCAAGAACTCTGCCTAATAGAGTATCCCGCAATACTTCAATAGCACCAGCGCTGGATTTTGCTAATCGGGCTCTTTCACGAACCAAATTAATCCCCACGACATCGCAATCTTCTTCGCGAACAATAACATCTTGGGATACGTCAACCAAACGACGTGTCAAATATCCAGAATCTGCGGTTCTAAGTGCAGTGTCAGCCAAACCTTTACGAGCACCATGAGTAGAAATAAAATACTCAAGAACCGTCAAACCCTCACGGAAGTTTGCTTTAATCGGACGGTCAATAATCCGGCCTGATGGATCAGCCATGAGCCCACGCATACCTGCCAACTGACGAATCTGCTGGATGTTACCACGAGCACCGGAGTTAGCCATCATATAAATCGGATTGTAACTATCCAAATTATTCATCATGGCCAAAGTAACATCATCTGTTGCTTTTGTCCATAATTCAATGGTTTTCTTATATCGCTCATCTTCTGTAATCAAACCACGGCGATATTGTTTATCAACGGTATCAACTCGGCCCTCAGTAGTCGCTAAGATTTCCTTCTTTTCAGGCGGTATATTGATATCAGCAATGGCTACTGTCATACCTGCACGACAAGCAAAGGAATAACCTAGTCTTTTAACATTATCAATTACTACAGCCGTTTTGGAGTTACCAAATTGGCGATATGTCTCAGCTACCAATTTACCAAGTTCTTTTTTATCCATCATGATACCTAAATGCCATTCGCCATCCTTTTGGAAGAAATAGCGGATTTCTTCAGGTAAGCTTTCGTTAAAAATCAAACGCCCCATAGTGGTAGTTACCATACCATACTTTGGAAAACGCACTTTAATTAAGGCGTGAAGGGACAATTCCTTATGATGATAAGCAAGCAGCGCCTCATTAATATCACACATAACCTTGCCTTCACCGATATCGCCTTTTTTCTCCATCGTGAGGTAATATGCTCCCAAAACCATATCTTGAGTCGGCGTTACCACCGGTTTACCATCCTTGGTTGATAAGATATTATGAGCAGCTAACATTAACATACGGGCCTCTGATTGTGCTTCCGCAGAAAGCGGTACATGAACCGCCATTTGGTCACCATCAAAATCCGCGTTATATGCTGTACATACTAGCGGATGAAGTTTTATAGCGCGACCTTCTGACAACACTGGCTCAAATGCCTGAATCCCTAATCGATGCAAGGTAGGAGCACGATTCAAAAGCACTGGATGTTCTTTAATTACTTCTTCCAATACATCCCAAACTTCCGAGCGCACTCGTTCCACCATACGTTTAGCACTCTTAATGTTATGCGCATGACCAGCATTCACTAGTTTTTTCATAACAAATGGTTTAAACAATTCTAATGCCATTTCTTTTGGTAAACCGCATTGATGCAATTTCAGTTCAGGTCCAACAACTATAACTGAACGTCCAGAGTAATCAACACGCTTACCTAAGAGATTCTGACGGAAACGGCCTTGTTTACCTTTGAGCATATCACTTAATGATTTAAGAGGGCGGTTGCCAGGACCAGTTACCGGGCGCCCACGGCGACCATTGTCAATCAGAGCATCTACCGCTTCTTGCAGCATACGTTTTTCATTTCGCACAATAATATCGGGAGCACCAAGATCTAACAAGCGCTTCAAACGATTATTACGATTAATGACTCTGCGATACAAATCATTTAAATCAGAAGTAGCAAAACGACCACCATCAAGTTGTACCATTGGTCTGAGTTCAGGCGGAATAACGGGTACAACATCCATAATCATCCAGTCTGGACGATTGCCGGATTTACGGAAAGCTTCTGTTACTTCTAAGCGGCGAATCGCCCTAATTTTACGCTGACCGCTAACTTCCTTCAACTCTTGCTTTAGCTCTTTGGATATTCTTTCCAGATCAAGCTCTTCCAGAAGTTTTTTAACAGCTTCTGCACCCATGCCGACCTTAAAGGAACTGCCATATTTATCGCGATAATCCCGATACTCATTCTCCGTCAACAATTGACGTTTCATCAGCGGTGTTTCACCAGGATCCAATACGATATAGGAAGCAAAGTATAATACTTTTTCCAAGGAGCGAGGCGATATATCTAATATCAGCCCCATACGGCTTGGAATACCTTTGAAGTACCAAATATGAGATACAGGTGCAGCTAATTGTATATGCCCCATTCGATCTCGACGTACTTTCGAGCGGGTTACTTCCACGCCACAACGATCACAAACTATCCCTTTATAGCGAATTCGTTTGTATTTACCGCAATGGCACTCCCAGTCACGAGTTGGTCCAAATATTTTTTCACAAAATAGACCATCACGTTCAGGTTTTAGAGTACGATAATTGATTGTCTCCGGTTTTTTTACTTCACCAAATGACCATTTGCGGATTTGCTCCGGAGAAGCCAATCCAATCCTCATAGAATCAAAATTGTTTACATCTAACAAAGGGTTATCACTCCCTTACCCCATTACTCAATTTCCTCGTCGTCTAACTCTTCCAAGAAGTCACGCTGCGTTGGTTTCTTATCTTTACTTTTTACCTTCTTGACGGATTTCCGTCCAGGTATTTCGATTTCATCTGCTATATCGTCATCCATCTCGCCGATTTCCGCTATAATATCTAATTCTTCTTCTAATGGTTCTATTTCATCAGGATTATCAAAATCATCCACCAGGTCTGGCTCAATCTCACTAGCAGTGCGAGTATGAGTTTCAGGTGCAGTATTCACTGGAACACCGATATTAAGTTCAAGTTCTTTAGCCACTTGATTAATATCTTCATCCGTGTCATCAATCATAATTTCTTGTGCATCTTCATTTAAGATTTTAACATCAAGCCCAATACTTTGCAGCTCTTTAATTAAAACTTTAAAGGATTCAGGCACTCCAGGTTCAGGAATGTTCTCACCTTTTACAATCGCTTCATAGGTTTTTACACGCCCTACTACATCATCGGATTTTACCGTTAAGAGTTCCTGTAAGGTATAAGCGGCACCATATGCCTCTAATGCCCAAACTTCCATTTCCCCAAAACGCTGACCGCCGAATTGTGCTTTACCACCCAATGGCTGTTGTGTAACCAAAGAGTAAGGACCAGTAGATCGTGCATGAATTTTGTCATCAACCAAATGGGCCAATTTCAACATGTATACCCAACCTACGGTAACGCGGTTATCAAAAGCTTCCCCTGTACGTCCATCATATAAGACAGTTTTACCATCTTCCGGCAATCCAGCTGCTTTTAATGTTTTAAAGACCTCTTCTTCATGAGCCCCATCAAATACTGGCGTTGCTAAGTTAATCCCAGCAATCCCCGGTTTAGGAAGACCATGTTTATCAGAATCATAGCCAACTTCTTTCAAACGTTCGGCAACACCAGGGGCATTGGTTCTGATTTGCATACCAAAAGCAGCAGCGGCCATTCCTAAATGGGTTTCCAGTACCTGTCCGATATTCATACGTGATGGTACACCCAATGGATTTAACACAATCTGTACTGGCGTGCCATCAGGCAAGAACGGCATATCTTCCTCACGCATAATGCGAGAAACAACACCCTTATTACCATGACGCCCTGCCATTTTATCCCCTTCGGAAATCTTCCGTTTCTGGGCAATATATACACGTACTAAGAAATTCACACCTGGCGGTAATTCATCACCATTTTCCCGGCTGAATACTTTTACGTCAACAATTTTACCAGCTTCACCATGTGGCACTCTGAGTGATGTATCACGAACCTCACGAGCTTTCTCACCAAAGATAGCACGAAGCAAACGTTCTTCTGCTGTTAATTCTGTCTCGCCTTTTGGAGTTACTTTACCTACTAGAATATCCCCTGGTCGTACTTCAGCGCCAATGCGTATGATACCACGATCATCAAGATCTTTTAGTACCTCTTCAGCCACATTCGGGATATCACGAGTAATTTCTTCCGGTCCTAACTTCGTATCTCTGGCATCACATTCATATTCTTCAATATGTATGGAAGTGTAGATGTCATCTTTTACAATTTTTTCACTTAGTAAAATAGCATCTTCATAATTGTAACCTTCCCATGGCATGAAAGCTACAAGTACATTAAAGCCTAATGCTAATTCACCTTGATCGGTAGCAGGTCCATCAACCAATACCTGCCCTTTTTCTACTTGCTCGCCTTTGTAAACAATCGGCTTCTGATTAATGCACGTTCCTTGATTAGAACGCAAATATTTCAGCAGCTTATAGTTATCTAACGTACCACGTTCCGTGCGTACTTTAATTTCAGTAGCTGTAACCTTTTCAACTACACCGGCATTTCTAGCTAGAATCAAAACACCAGAATCTCTGGCAGCTTTATATTCCATTCCAGTTCCAATGAGTGGAGCCTGTGTTCTAAGTAAAGGTACTGCCTGACGTTGCATATTCGCGCCCATCAAGGCACGATTTGCATCATCGTTTTCCAAGAATGGAATCATAGCCGTTGCAATTGAAACAACCTGCTTTGGCGATACATCCATATAGTCAACTTTTTCAGCAGGAATAACTAAAATTTCATGTCTATGACGTACGGTAACTCGCGGCTCAACAAACCAGCTATTTTCATTTAACGGTTCATTCGCTTGCGCACAAACGACTTCATCCTCTTCATCAGCTGTCAAATATCGTACATCTTCTGTTACGATACGATTTTCCTTATCAATTTTACGGTAAGGGGTTTCAATAAAACCAAACTCATTAATACGTCCAAAGGTTGACAATGAACCAATAAGACCGATATTCGGACCTTCTGGTGTCTCAATTGGACACATACGACCATAGTGAGAGTGATGTACGTCTCGCACTTCAAAACCAGCGCGCTCACGACTTAGTCCACCAGGTCCCAAGGCACTTAAACGACGTTTATGAGTAAGTTCTGCCAAAGGATTCGTCTGATCCATAAACTGTGACAGCTGACTGGAACCAAAGAATTCCTTGATAGCAGCCACAACAGGACGGATGTTAATCAATGCCTGGGGAGTAATGACATCAACATCTTGAATGGTCATACGTTCTTTTACTACCCGCTCCATACGAGACAAACCAATACGGAACTGATTTTGCAGCAATTCACCGACTGAACGCAGGCGGCGGTTACCTAAATGATCGATATCATCCACGTTACCAAAACCATCCATCAAATTAAGGAGATAGTTAACAGAAGCTAAAATATCTTCTCTGGTAATTGTCCGGTGATTGTAAGGCAATTCAGGATTACACAGCATTTTAACTGGTGATCCATCTTTTAGTTTGACTTTCACTTCAATCAAAGCTGCAGTTGCAAAGACACCACTTTGATCAATCTGATCAAGAACTTTTTCGTCCACGATTGTATCTGCGGGAACAATAATTTCTCCTGTTTCTGCATTTGCAATTGCCTGATAAAGAGTCTTGCCCATCAAACGACGGCGCCAGCCTAGTTTTTTGGTTAATTTATAACGCCCTACAGTTGCTAAATCATAACGTTTAGAGTCAAAAAACAGTGATTCTAATAACTGAGTAGCATTATCTACGGTAGGAGGTTCACCTGGACGTAATCTTTTATAGATTTCAACTAGAGCTTCTTCTCTGGAATTGGTATTATCCCGTTCCAAAGTAGCGCGAACTCGCACATCATCATGAAACAGCTCCGCAATAGCAGCATTTGACGCGTAGCCTAAAGCTCGAATCAATACTGTTGCCGGTAATTTTCGTGTGCGATCTACCCGAACAGACATTACATCATTGGCATCTGTTTCGAGTTCTAACCACGCACCACGATTTGGAATGACGGTAGAGTTATACAGTTTTTTCCCTGTTGCATCAATTGTTTCATTGTAATATGCACCTGGGGAACGTACCAACTGACTGACAATAACCCGCTCTGCACCATTAATGATAAAAGTACCATTTTCTGTCATGAGTGGGAAATCGCCCATAAATACTTCTTGCTCTTTAATTTCGCCAGTCTCACGATTAATCAATCGAACATTGACGCGTAAAGGAGCTGAATACGTAACATCACGTTCTTTACATTCTTCAACGTGATACTTGGCTTCGCCTAATGTGAATTTTTCAAATGTCAGAACCAAATTGCCTGTAAAGTCCTGAATAGGCGAAATGTCATGGAAAATTTCTTGCAGCCCTTCCTTTAGAAACCAGTTATAGGAATTCTTCTGAATTTCAATCAGATTGGGCATGTCCAGTACTTCTTTGATCTTGGCATAACTATATCTGATCTTTTTGCCAACCGGAACAGGATTAAACATTAAATCCTTCACCCCTTAGCCCAAATTAAACTTTATACCTTGGCAGCACACTTCCATTAGCTATATGTATACCGATATTGCAAGTCACTTTCGCAACTCACAATATTTTGCCGCAGGTATAAAACCTTTTACATAATACAATATTGTGCAGTACATAATATAATATCATCCATTAACACTAAATATGAAATATATAATAAAAGACAAATTACAGTAGTACTTTAGCACCTAGCAAATGAAGGGTTAGGGCACTACAATACAAAAAAAGCAAGGTTTTTCCAGTCAAGTAACAGACCTTGCATTTGTCTTCATGATGAAATATGATTCCATCCTCCATATATTACTATTTCCTGCCAATCTAGATTTTATACATTGCACAATAAAAAAACATTACCCTAAAATAAACATTCTTTGCATTGAACAATAATATCACAATAAGACCCGTTAGTCAATACCCCAATAATTAAATTCAGGAAAAAATATAAAGAGCACCACATGGGTACTCTTTATATTTTTCATTCTATATTTTAGAAAGAATAGAGAGTTATAATTACTTAACTTCTACAGATGCGCCAGCTTCTTCAAGTTTAGCTTTGATTGCGTCAGCATCAGCTTTAGCAATTTTTTCTTTAACTGCTTTAGGAGCACCATCAACTACTTCTTTAGCTTCTTTCAAGCCAAGACCAGTGATTTCGCGAACAACTTTGATAACGTTGATTTTACTAGCGCCAGCGTTAGTAAGAATAACATCAAATTCAGTTTTTTCTTCAGCAGCAGCAGCAGCAGCTGGAGCAGCAGCAGCAGCTGCTACAGGAGCAGCTGCAGAAACACCAAATTTTTCTTCTAAAGCTTTCACCAATTCGGATAATTCAAGAACAGTCATGTTCTCAATTGCTTGCATAATTTCTTGTTGAGTCATTTTAAAAGACCTCCGTTAATTTTATTATTTTTTTATGCTGATTCTTTTTGTTTGCGCACAGCATCAAGCGCATATACGAATTTGCGGATAGAACCTTGAAGCACATTGACAAATCCAACAATTGGAGTTTGCATACCAGCCAAAACTTGAGCAATAAGCACTTCGCGAGTTGGTAGGCTTGCCAACGCTTTTACGCCTTCGGCATCAATAACCTTACCATCTAACAATCCAGCTTTTACTTCCAATGTTTTTAATTTATGCTCTTTTACAAAGTCAGAAATTACACGTGCTGGAGCAACGGGGTCTGTCTCAGATATCGCAATTGCAGTTGGACCTTCAAGATAAACATCCAACCCTTCAATTCCGATTTCCTTAGCAGCAATCCGTGTCATCGTATTTTTTACTACACGGTATTCCACGCCAGCTTCACGTAATTTACGACGAAGTTGAGTGTCTTGTGCCACAGTAAGACCACGGTAGTTTGTCAATACCGCACCTTTTGTTGCAGAAAGTTTACCTTTCAGTTCGGAAACGACTGATATTTTTTCTGATGTTACAGCCACTAAAATCCACCTCCTTTACAAGATTACAAAACAAAACGACCTCTCGGCATAATAAGCCGGAGGTCGCTAATAGCAAAAGCTATAGTATAATCCCCGACCTCGGCAGGCGAACATGAGAAAAATTCACATCTCATTTAGTTCATTACGGATACCTGCTGTCTACAGCCAAATTTATTATTCAGTTGCATTAGATCAAAGACTATACCATCACTTCTTACTTACAATTAATTATTTCTTGCCAGAAACTTTAAGTGGATTCACTTTTACACCAGGACCCATAGTAGTACTTACAGTGATACTACGCATGTATTGTCCTTTAGCAGCAGCTGGTTTTACCTTATTCAAGATGTCAACCAACGCTTGGAAATTCTCGATAATTTTTTCATTGTCAAATGATATTTTACCGATTGGTGCATGAATATTACCAGCTTTATCAGTACGATACTCAATTTTACCTGCTTTTATCTCACTAATCGCACGAGCAACATCCAAAGTAACTGTACCAACTTTAGGATTCGGCATTAAACCTTTAGGACCTAATACTTTACCTAAACGACCAACAGTACCCATCATATCAGGAGTAGCAACTGCTACATCAAACTCAGTCCAACCACCCTGAATTTTTGCTACAATATCTTCAGCACCAACAAAGTCAGCACCAGCAGCTTCTGCCTCTTTTGCTTTTTCGCCTTTAGCAAAAACCAAAACAGTTTTGGTTTTACCAGTACCGTGAGGCAATACTACCGCACCACGTACTTGCTGATCAGCATGTTTAGGGTCAACCCCTAATTTAATCGCAACTTCGATTGTTTCATCAAATTTAGCGCTAGCTGTTTTTTTAGCAAGTTCTATGGCTTCTTCAGTTTCATATAACTTATTTGCTTCAATCAGTTTCGCAACTTCTTCGTATTTCTTACCATGTTTTGGCATATTAAAAAACTCCTTTATGATTGTGGTTTAACGGAAAATCCTCCCACACTAACATCCGACTGTCTTAAACCTACCATCTGCGTCGTTGCTCCTGTGGGCGTTCCCTATGACGTACGTTAGTACGTCTGCGGTCACGTCCTCGTCGTGCCCCTAGCATCTGGCAGCTTTAAGCCAGTCTTTGGCAATATTAGAAAAGCCAAAGACTAATCAACGATGTCAATACCCATACTACGGGCAGTGCCTTCGATCATACGCATAGCAGCTTCTACAGAAGCAGCGTTAAGATCTTTCATTTTTGCTTCAGCAATTTCGCGAACTTTGTCACGAGATACTTTAGCAACTTTTTTCTTGTTTGGTTCGCCTGATGCAGTCTCAATACCAGCAGCTTTCTTAAGAAGAATAGGAGCTGGAGGAGTTTTGGTAATGAAAGTAAAGGATCTATCTTCGAACACGGTAATTTCTACCGGAATAATCAAACCAGCTTGCGCAGCGGTTCTTTCGTTAAAGTCCTTAACAAACGCCATAATATTCACACCAGCTTGACCGAGCGCAGGGCCGACTGGAGGCGCCGGAGTTGCTTTACCAGCAGGAACTTGCAACTTTACAAGTTTTATAACTTTCTTAGCCATTTTACTTACACCTCCTTATATGCATAATGTGGTTTTGCGGGTATAGTACCCTCCCACTTAAGTTCATAAAGTTTCAAATTAAACTTTATTTAAACTTTCTCAACTTGAGAAAAATCTAATTCCACCGGTGTCTCCCGTCCAAACATATCAACAAGCACTTTCAGTTTGCTACGGTCTTGGTAAATTTCAAGCACCTTGGCTGTCCAATTCTCGAAGGCTCCAGAAGTAATACGAATTACTTGAGCAACTTCAATATTTAACTTCGGCTTAAGCTCTTCAATGCCCATGGATTTTAAAATGTTTTTCACTTCGGCATCAGTAAGCGGGATAGGTTTAGTACCAGAGCCAACAAAACCTGTAACACCTGGCGTGTTGCGCACAACATACCATGATTTGTCATTGACAATCATTTCTACCAGAACATATCCAGGGAAAACTTTTTTCTTGGTAATTTTTTTCTTGCCATCTTTCATTTCAACTTCATCTTCCATAGGTACTACAATTCGAAAGATTTCATCTTCCATACCCATAGAATGGACTTTGCGTTCCAGATTAGCTTTTACTTTGTTTTCATAGCCAGAATATGTATGGATTACATACCAATTTTTTTCAGATTCCATTGCTTCAGGGACGCCTATACGTCCCCACCCCCTTAGCCTACTTGATAATCAAATGTAATATTTGAGTAAACACAGCATCAATTGCCCATATCAAACCAGCAACCACTAACACAGCAACAAATACCACCCCTGTATTAGAGACAAGCTCTTGTTTGGTAGGCCAAGACACTTTTTTTAATTCAGCTTTCACTTCACGAAAAAACCTCTTCCAACGAGAAGGGCTCGTTTGAACTGTTGTTTCTTGGGCAACCATTTTTTCACATCCCTGTCTTGTACTGCTAATTCAAGCATTAAAGACCAACTGGCAGGGGCGGCAGGAATCGAACCCGCAACCAACGGTTTTGGAGACCGCTACTCTACCAATTGAGCTACACCCCTACTTACGAAATTACAATTATTTCGTTTCTTTGTGTAAAGTATGTTTTTTGCAAAACTTGCAATACTTATTGAATTCTAATCTATCTGGGTCATTTTTCTTGTTTTTATTGGTTTGATAATTACGTTGCTTGCAATCAGTACAAGCTAACGTTACCGCATTGCGCATCCTGTACACCTCTCTTACCTGTAAATATGACATCATCTCGTAATGCCACTAATATAATCTAGCACACTTACATCAGCCTGTCAATACCAGATACTCACTATACTCGTGGAAAATATTATGATATCAAGACAATAAAATAAAACAGGGAAACCCCTGTCTTATAGCTATATCCATTTATAGAAATTTTATACGTTTACTTGTAATCTGTCAAGGTAAAGAATTTTTCATCTTTCAATCGCTAAGAAAAATATTTGAACCACAAAGACGCAAAGAACACAAAGGGATTTATTTATAATTTCTTTTGTGTGCCGCATGGCGGCATTGCGCCTTTGTGGTTCAAAAAATTTTATATTTCCACTTAAAAAATTTGCAATTATGCTTCGATGGCAGTAACTACGCCAGCGCCCACAGTACGACCACCTTCGCGAATAGCGAAACGAAGTCCTTCTTCAAGTGCAATTGGAG
>DJJR01000009.1 GCA_002434245.1 Pelosinus fermentans | reverse complement strand
TATCGTTAATGCGACAGCCCCATTTATAAATCTTATAATATTGAGAACTATCTTTTAAGTTAACTATTACAGTTTAAATAAATTAATATTTCCATCTAATTCTTCAGCCATTTGTGCTAACATGGTTGCTGCTGCTTGAATTTCCTCCATTGCCGCGTTCTGTTCTTCTGTAGTAGCGGCAACCGTTTGGGTACGCTCACTGGTCTCAGTCGTGGAGTAAGCAATATTCGTGACCGCTTCGGCGGCAATAACTGCATCTTGTGAAAGGTCAGTAATTGCAGTAGAAATATTGCGTGACTGTGCAGAAATCATTTGAATTGCCTTTTGAATTTCAGAAAAGGTACTTTCGGTCTTGTTAACCATTTTAAGACCTTCTTGTACGGAGGCAGAGCTTTCACTCATGGCATCAACAGTTGTATTCGTTTCATTTTGAATATCCCTGATAATGATACTAATTTGCTTAGCAGCAGCTTCTGACTGTTCGGCTAATTTTCTAACCTCATCAGCTACGACTGCAAATCCTCGTCCTTGTTCACCTGCCCTGGCAGCCTCAATAGCAGCATTCAATGCTAATAAGTTCGTTTGACCTGCTATATTGGTAATTAGGGCAATAATATTATCAATTTCTCTGGATTTAGTATCTAAAACATTTACTACTTTAGTAGCGGTAGCAATTTTTGTATTAATTAAATTCATTTGAACAATGGTATGAGCAACGACTTTATTACCTTCTATTGCTTTGTCGGCTGTTTCCAGCGTCATCTTAGTAACATTTTGCATCTCATTATTGATATGAGTAATGTTTGATGATATTTCATTTACGGAATGCGTTGTCTTTCTTACGTGTACAGCCTGTTTTGTTATGCCTTCAGAAATACTTTGAATCGTCATTGTGATATTCTCTGTTGCTGTTACCGTTTCGTGGGCATTAGCAGTAAGCTCCTGAGAGGAAGCTGCGACTTGCTGAGAATTGATGATAATATTATGTAATAAATTACGTAAATTTGTGATCATAATATTAAAGTTATGTCCCATCTGCCCAAATTCATCATTGGAAGTAATGTTCATTGTTTCTCTTAAGTCACCATCAGCCATTAAAGCGGATAGACGTTTTACTTCATCAATGCTTTGGGTTATAAAACGAGTGTAGAAGGTAATGCCAATCAGTACTAATAAAATCACAATAACTGCTACGATGATTTGCTTCCATAATAAAGCTTTGAGAGGAGTGTATAATTCTTCTTCAGGCATCGATAAGATTAAAATCCAACCGGTTGCAGGAATTTGCTGATAATATAATAAATAGCGGTTATTCTCCTCTGTAAAAAAAGTACGTCCCTGTTTGTTTTTTAAAGCTTCTTTGCCAGCATCAGCTAAGCTGCTGTTTGCCTCTTCGGTAATGTTCACTTTCATATTTTTTTCATTGTCTGGGTTAGACAGATACATCCCATTCTTATCGAGTAAAAAGGCCCAGCCTTTTTCTCCTACCTTAATACTTGATACCAATTTTTGCAAGTCACTCAAATCAATATCAACAGTAGCCATTCCCATTAATTTCTTGTCGGCATGGTAGAAAGGAAAAGACGCAGTTGCCATTGTTATTTTACTCAATTCATCATAATAGGGATCATTCCATATTACTGATTGGGTATTATGAACTGCATTTTTATACCAGTCTTGGTTAGGATAATCATAGTCGGGTTTTTCATAATCTTCTGTGTACACGATCTGCCCTTTGTCCTTGTATGCGTAAGGTCCGAAATATTTTACATCTTCCTTGTAGCTAAACGGTTCAAACCAGACACCAGAACCAACAATTAATGGATTAGAGGGAATAACATTTTGTAAAAATGCTGAATATTGTTCTTTGGAGATTGTATGATTACCTTTTTCTGTAAAACGTGCAATTGTTTCTCCAAGGGCAGTAGGGCCATTTAAATCTGCGCGAAATTTCTCTAAGGTAGCAGCAGTTTGCAGATCCATCTTGGCATTCATCTCAGATTCAATGATTTGAGCAGAATAATGGTAACTAATCCAAGATAACGTTGTCATTGTTACTAAGAATAAAGGTATAATTGTTAGAAATGTCTTTGCACGAATACTCGTTAGCATACTGTTCATCCCCTTTGTTCATATCTTACTCGACAAAAATAGACATCGTTTTACAAGGTGTTCTTTTTTTATGGCTTCTCTTCGAAAGTATATTTTCCTGTTCATTTTTACAAGAAATTGTTAATTTTACAGAAAGTTAACAATCGCAATATATATAATTCACTCACGTATTCATTGGAAAGATTGATTTAAAAAATGTTATACTATATGGAGAATTATAGCAGGTCAGCAGCAATTTGATTGCAGCCCCGTCGATTAAAGGAGATTTTCAGATGTTTATTTTAAAGAAGTTTATTCAATATTATAAGCCCTATCAGTTTTTATTCTATACGGATATGGTTTGTGCATTAACCATGTCCATGATTGATCTTGCATTTCCGCAAATTTTAAACCTTCTTACGAAAGGTTTATTCACCCAAAGTTCAGCCGAGATTTTGCAGGGGATTGGTTATGTTGGCGGGGGGTTAATTGTGATGTACCTCATTCGCTATGGCTGTCAATACTATATCACATCCTGGGGGCATGTAATGGGAGCTCGAATGGAGAGCGATATGCGACAGGATTTATTTGACCATTTGCAGCGTCTTCCATTTTCTTATTACGATAAAAATAATACAGGGGAAATGATGTCCAAACTGGTTTCAGATTTGTTTGACATCTCAGAGCTGGCACACCATGGACCGGAAAATTTATTTATTTCCCTATTAAAGATCATCGGATCTTTTGCATTGCTGATGCTGATTCATGTGAAAATGACACTGATTCTCCTATGCGTTACGATGATTATGGTGGTTTTCAGCGTTTATCAAAACAGAAAGCTGAAGGCTATTTTTATGGATAATCGGAAGAAAATTGCCAATGTGAACTCTCGGGTACAAGATAGCCTCTCTGGTATTCGTGTAGTCAAATCCTTTGCCAATGAGGAGATCGAAAGCGAAAAATTTAAAAGCAGCAACGTTGAGTTTCTAGATTCTAAAGAAACTGGTTATAAAATAATGGGCAGTTTTCATGCGGGAAATAATTTCTTTGAAGGATTGCTTTATGTGACAGTGCTGGTCTTTGGCGGCATCTTTATTGCCAATGGTACGATGCAGCTTACGGATCTGGCGGTCTATGCCCTATATATTGGCATCTTTATTAATCCTCTTGATGTACTGATTAATTTTACTGAACAGTTCCAAAAAGGTTACGCTGGTTTTAAGCGTTTTGTTGATGTACTGCAGACGGAGCCGGAAATTGTGGATAAAGAGGATGCAATACCTCTTACCAATGTACGTGGTGAGATTGCTTTCAAGGATGTTTCCTTTTATTATGACAAAACTACTGAAGTGCTGGAGAAGGTGACGATATCCATAGAAGCTGGAAAAACGGTAGCATTGGTTGGTCCATCTGGAGGAGGTAAGACAACCCTTTGCTCCTTGCTGCCCCGTTTTTACGATGTGACAGAGGGTTCTGTGACAATTGACGGCAAGGATGTTCGTGACGTTACGCTAAAGTCTCTGCGAAGTAGCATCGGAATAGTCCAACAGGACGTGTATATGTTTGCTGGCAGTGTGCGGGACAATATCTCTTATGGCAAGCCTAAGGCTGCTGAGGAGGAAATTATTAAGGCAGCCAAGAATGCCAACATTCACGATTTTATTATGAGTCTTGATTATGGCTATGACACCTACGTAGGAGAACGAGGAGTCCGCCTTTCCGGCGGACAGAAACAGCGCTTGGCGATTGCACGTGTCTTTTTAAAGAATCCTAGAATTTTAATATTGGATGAGGCTACTTCTGCCTTAGATAATGAGAGCGAGCGTCATATTCAAGCATCATTAGAGCAGCTTTCCAAGAATCGAACGACCATTGTCATCGCCCACAGGTTAAGCACGATACGAAATGCGGATGAAATTATTGTGATTAATGATCGGGGCATTCAGGAACGGGGAAATCATGAAACGCTGCTGCTGCAAGACGGACTTTATGCCAAGTATTATAATATGCAGTTTGAAGGATTAGAGGATTTAAACAAATAAGTTAGTAGGAAAGGACAAGAGCAGTGAGCTGCTCATAGGGGTTAACATATTCTTTGTGAAGAGGAGGAATATGTTAACCTATTTTTATTTAGTCTGGAAATCAAAAGTAAGTTTCAAAATGAAAAATGTATGTTATTATATATACTGTTATGCTCGTAAATAACTACACAAAGAGACTTAGCAATAGAGTCGTTTATAATGTGTGAATATTACAAAAATAACTTAAAAGAGTGTGAAATTTTCTTGTTTTGTAAACTTACAGTCATAACGAAAGGACTAATGATTAGAGCAAATAAAAAATAGGAGTGAAGTCATGGGTGTAGTTAAAAAAAGAGAAACATTTTCTTCAGGGTTAGCAGTGTTTTTTGCAACATTAGGATCAGCAGTAGGATTAGGTAATATTTGGAAATTTCCTTATTTAACAGGACAAAATGGCGGCGGCGCGTTCTTATTAGTCTATTTTTGCTGTATTTTATTTGTTGGTTTACCGATCATGCTCAGTGAGTTTTACATTGGACGGAAAACTAGGAAGAATGCTGTAGGTGCCTTGGAAGAGTTAAAACCCGGTACTCCTTGGAAGAACATTGGGATTATGGGCGTTGTGTCATCTTGTCTGATTATGTTTTTTTACAGCTGTGTAGCTGGATGGGTATATTATTATCTATTTAAAGCAATCGCTGGAGATTTCGTTGGCGTTACTATGGAGGTTGCTAAGGCTCAATTTGGTGATGTGATTCTGGGGCCCTTATCACCTATTTTATGGCAGTTTATTGTATTAGCCGTAGTAGCCGGTATCTTAACAATGGGTGTCAAAAAAGGGATTGAAAAGATTACCAAGACATTAATGCCATTATTATTTATTCTGATTCTTATTTGTGATGTTCGTGCTTTGACTTTGCCGGGAGCTGCAGAAGGGATTCAATTTTTATTTCATGTTGATTTTGGACAATTATCAGCTGCAGCTATATTAGCAGCTTTAGGATTGGCCTTCTTTAAATTATCCCTTGGTATGGGTACGATGATGACCTACAGCAGTTATTTTACGCAAGAGAACAATATGTTTAGTATGGCGGTTAAAGTGGCTTTATCTGATACACTCGTATCTATGTTAGCAGGTTTAGCGATATTTCCAACTGTCTTTTCTTTTGGTATGGAACCTACGGCTGGACCTGGACTGCTCTTTATGACCATTCCTTTGGTATTTTCTCAAATGCCCTTTGGCAACCTATTATTAATTGCCTTTTTCTTTTTAACGGCTATTGCCGCGACGACTGCCATGTTATCATTAGTAGAAGTGCCTGTGGCGTATTTATCTGAGGAGAAGGGCATGTCGCGAAAAGGAGCAGCGATTCTGACAGCAGTAATTATGTTTGTAGTAGGCATTTTAGCGACCTTGTCAGTTGACAAGGCCAGTATGTTGGGGCATATTACCTTCTTTGGACTCGGATTTTTTGATTTATTTGACTATATTTCTTCCAATATTTTTATGCCGTTGGGCGGACTGTTGATTGCCTTATTAATGGGATATTCGATAAAACGTGAAGACGTAGTTGCTGAATTATCCAATCATGGAAAGTTGAAAATTGCAGGATTGGTCAATGTATACTTCTTGCTGATTCGTTATGTAACTCCCGTATTACTGATTGTAGTTTTCCTGAATGCCATTGGGATACTAAAAATGTAAATGCTGAATGCCCCCTCTGATCCTAGATATAGTATTGGATTAGAGGGGGTTATATTTTTTTATTTCATCAATCGAATCATGAACTGCGTAGAAAAAGGGAACTTAATTTGCTATAATGGTTTCAAACCTATTCTCGTAACTGAACGATAAAAATTATCTTTCATTGTGAAAAAAATTACGTACATATGCATGCATTGCATGTTAAATAAACCCTGCGAATTTCAATTATTATCATAATATTACAAAAATAACGTGATGATGATTGAAAAAAGTGAGAGGAGTGTGAATATGCAGTTCATGATTGAAGACTTTCATGCAACTTTGAATTCAATAAACAATGGGATCGTCGTAGTTGATCAAAAAGGAATCATAATCTTCATGAATCAGTGGGCAGAAATGATTATTGGCCTTAAAAGTAAGGCAGCTATTGGATGCATAGTGGATGATATTCTTCCGGATAATCGATTAGTAAGGGTAATCGAAACGGGTACTGCCGAATTTAATCAACGGTTTCAGATTGGCACGACTCATGTCTTAACGAACTGGACGCCCATACGGAAAGAAAAAAAAATCATAGGCGCAATTGCAGTTTTTCAGGAAATTACTGAGCTTAGTAAAGTCGCTGCCGAGCTGGAAGAAGTAACAAAGCTGAAATGTACGCTGCAATATGTTTTGGAAAGCATCGAAGAAGGGATTGTGGTGGTGGATAAGCAAGGGATTATTACCATGATGAATCCGGCGTATTATGCTGTTCTGGATAAAAAGCCCCATGAGGTGATAGGTAGAAAAGTAATCGATGTGATTCCCAATACCCAATTGCACGAGGTTATCGAAAATGGAAAAGGGGAAATGAATGTAATACAGAAAATGAATGGCAATAACTGTATTGTTTCCCGCATTCCCATCGTAAAAAATGATGAAATTATCTGTGCTGTGGGTCATGTGGTATTTAAAGATATCAAGGATTTGAAACGGCTGGCTAATGAAATCAGCCATCTTCAGTATGAACTTGAATATTATAAGGAAAGATTGCGTAAGACCTTAGGCGGTAAGTATACATTTGGAGATATTATTGGGGAAAGTAAAAAGATTGAAGAAGTTAAGCATATTGCCCAAAGAACGGCTAAAGGCGGTTCTACTGTGCTGATTTTGGGAGAAAGCGGCACAGGCAAGGAGCTCTTTGCACATGCTATTCATAATGGGAGTTCTCGCTGCCATGGACCGTTTATTAAAGTGAATTGTGCGGCAATACCAGAAAATTTGTTGGAATCGGAGTTGTTTGGTTACGAAGAAGGTGCGTTTTCTGGGGCGAGAAAAGGTGGTAAGCCTGGCAAGATGGAGCTGGCCAATGGAGGCACGCTGTTTTTGGATGAAGTTGGTGATATGCCCCCTGGTATGCAAGTGAAATTACTGCGGGTGCTGCAAGAATGGGAAATTGAAAGAATTGGCGGAACTAAGACTATTAAGCTAGATATACGGGTGATTACTGCCACGAATAAAGACTTGGAAGCGTTGACGGCTAGTGGGCATTTCCGGCAAGACTTGTACTATCGTTTGAACATCGTTTCCATCCAGATTCCGCCCCTGAGGGATCATAAGGAGGATATTCCTTTATTGTGTGAGGTCTTACTCAGAAAGATCAGTTTGAAATTGGAGCGCTTTGTTGACTGTATAGCGCCAGAGGCTATGAAGGTGCTTAAAGCTTATTCTTGGCCAGGCAACATCCGTGAGTTGGAGAATATCTTGGAGCGATCTGTCAACATCATGGAAGAAGGAATCTGTATTTTACCAGAACATTTAGCCCCTATCATGAGAAAAATACTGAAACCCCATCAAATAGAAAAGGAATCAACTAGAGCTGAATTAGTTGAAATACGATATGAGGCAGAAAAAAATGCAATTCTAAAAGCCCTGGAGGATACTGGTGGCAATAAAAGTAAAGCTGCTCTATTGTTGCACGTAAATCGGTCTGTTTTTTATGAAAAATTAAAAAAATATGGTATCGGGTATAATTCTCCTGGGAAAAGATGTTAAAAGGGCAACGTGTTTCTGGCTGCTATAGACTATTTCTGACTCATGGCTAACTTCCGCTGATGTTATTATGGAACATTGCAAAGCGGATTTGTCATGAGTTGTTTTGTTGTGTCTGAAAACCATACAAAGTTGTCTGTATTTTCAGACAATATCAATACTACTTTCTCTGTGCAGAGACTGTTACTTGTTTATATTTGTTATTATTTTCACTTTGGCATACATCTTGCAACTTATTATAAATGTGAAAATGGCATCAATACAAAGAAGGGAGGTTTGGCTGCAGTACCAGAAGTAAAAAAGTATTGGGGGTTTAACATTATGGAAGTGATCAGTATTATAGTAAGTCTGATTTTGTTAATTTGCTTTGCCTACCGTGGGTATTCCGTTATTATATTTGCTCCGATATTTGCCTTGCTTGCTGCCAGTATGTCTAGTCTGCCAATCATGCCGGCTTATACCGAACTTTTTATGGCAAAAGGTGTGACCTATATAAAATCTTTTTTTCCTGTATTCTTGCTGGGAGCCATCTTCGGCAAAATTATGGAGGACACTGGACTGGCTCAAGGTATTGCACACGCCATTATAAAAGGATTAGGCAGTGAACGAGCCATTCTTGCTGTTACGTTAGCTGGAGCGGTTTTAACCTATGGCGGTGTAAGTATGTTTGTAGTGGTATTTGCGGTGTATCCTTTTGCTGCCGCACTATTTAGAGAAGCGAATATACCTAAACGGCTTATTCCCGCAGCGATTGTTCTTGGTGCATTTACTGCAACGATGGATTCTTTTCCCGGTACTCCTCAAATACAAAATATTATACCTACTAGCTTTTTTGGTACAACAATCTATGCAGCTCCCATTTGCGGTATTTTTGGAGGTACGATTTTAATCGGTTCGGGTCTTTTCTATTTAAACCATCGATATAAAGCGGCTATCGCTGCTGGTGAAGGATATGGCAATCATACAATCAATGAGCCTGATCTGCAAATAAGCACAGAGGTAAAACTGCCTTCTTGGTATATTGGGGTGATTCCTCTCTTGGCAGTTCTTGTTATCAATTTTGTGATGATTAACTTCTTTGCCTGGAATCCGGCAATGCTTGAACCATTTCAAGCAATGAAATTACCAATGGTAGCAGCCAGCATCAAAAATGTCATTAGCATTTGGTCACTCATTATTGCTTTAGTCATCGGCATTTTGCTTGCCATGGGCTTAGGATACAAATCGATACCAAAAGGCGGCAGCTTGGCAAAAGCAATGAATGCCGGGGCTATCGGCTCATTACTTGCCATCATGAATACTGCCTCTGAGGTAGGTTATGGTAATGTTATTGCAACATTGCCAGGTTTTAAAGCCATATCAACTGCATTAATGAGTATAAAAATAGGGGGTACGCCCTTAGTATCTGAAGCGGTGACGGTTACTACTCTCGCGGGTGTCACCGGATCCGCATCAGGTGGCATGTCTATTGCATTAGACTTAATGTCAAAAGATTGGCTGGCTTGGGCTCATTCCATCGGTATGTCTCCTGAAATCCTGCATAGAGTTGCATCGATGGCGTCAGGCGGCATGGATACCCTTCCACATAATGGTGCCATCATTACGTTGCTGGTCGTCTGTGGATTGACTCATAAACAAGCATACAAAGATATTTTTGCATTAACCCTAATGAAAACAAGTGTTGCGTTTATAGTGGTGTTTTTCCACTTAATGACTGGATTCTATTAATAAAAAAATTTGTGTCGAAAGACATGTAACGAGGTGAAGGATATGGCTAAAATCATTAGTGCGCAAGAAGCTGCCCAATTGGTTAAAAGCGGTGCCACTGTTGCAACAAGCGGCTTTGTAGGCTGCGGTAATCCAGAGGCATTGACTGGAGCAATTGAAAAACGATTTCTAAAGGAAAAACTTCCAAGTGACCTTACGCTGATGTACTGTGCCGGGCAGGGGGATGGTAAGGATCGTGGTGCAAATCACTTTGGATATGAAGGGCTGGTGAAACGAGTAATCGGCGGACACTGGAATATGGCACCAAAACTCGGTAAACTTGCTGTGGAAAATAAAATTGAAGCCTATAATTTTCCACAAGGCACTCTTACCCATTGGTTTCGTAATGTTGCCGGACGAAAGCCGGGGGTAATTGCGAAGGTAGGTTTGAATACTTTTGTAGACCCCCGGGTGGAAGGCGGTAAGATAAATGATGTTACGAAGGAAGATTTGGTCGAGGTGATTGAGTTAGGAGGTGAAGAGTGGCTTTGGTATAAACCCTTTCCCATTGATGTGGCACTGCTTCGCGGCACTAGTGCGGATAAGAAAGGTAATATTACGATTGAGCATGAGGCAGTATCTTTAGAACTCATCTCTCTCGCGCAAGCTGCCAAAAATTCTGGAGGTATTGTTATCGTACAAGTAGAGCGCATTGTGGAAAATGGCAGCATGCATCCTATGAATGTAAAAGTTCCCGGTATTAATGTGGACTATGTTGTAGTAAATGAAAATCCGGATAATCATGTACAGATCTATGCTGAACCATGCAGCTATAATCCCGCATATTGCGGGGAGGCTCGTGCGCCGCTCTTTGCAATTGCCCCTATGGTTCTTGATGAGCGTAAAATAATTGCCCGGCGGGGGGCTATTGAACTTATTCCTAACGCAGCGGTAAATCTGGGAATTGGTGTTCCAGAAGGCATTGCCATGGTGGCAAATGAAGAAGGCATTGGTGATACAATGACGCTTACGGTAGAGTCTGGTCCTGTCGGTGGTCTCCCCGCAGGCGGCTTGGGATTTGGAGCTGCAATGAATGCTGAAGCCATTCTTGACCAGCCATATCAATTTGACTTTTATGATGGGGGTGGTCTGGATCTGGCCTTCCTCGGTTTAGCACAAACCGATCAATATGGAAATATTAATGTTAGTAAATTTAAGGGCCGCGTAGCGGGGTGCGGCGGTTTCATCAATATTACGCAAAATACAAAGCGGGTAATATTTTGTGGTTCCTTTACTGCAGGCGGGCTGAAGGTTAATATTGCCGATGGAAAATTGAAAATTGTTAATGAGGGGAAAGTTAAGAAGTTTCTTGATCATGTTGAGCAAATTACCTTTAGTGGTATATACGCACAAAAAACGCAACAATCGGTCATGTATATTACCGAACGTGCAGTATTTGAGCTGACAGGGGAAGGCGTAATGCTGACAGAAGTAGCACCAGGTGTAAATATTGATAACGATATTTTGGCACTGATGGATTTCAAACCAATTATTTCGCCGAATCTTAAAATGATGGATGAGCGTATCTTCCGCGATGAGATCATGGGTATCAAGATTTGAGATATAAGGATGTAAGGGTATTGCTTTGTAGGAGCTGTAGTTAGAAGTTAACTCACCATTAGATTTTGCATACTTGCTATCATTAGGTATAATAGGTATAGTAAGATTTTGTTGGTGAGAGGTATCGTTATGAATATTGTTTCGATTGAAAAGCTATCTAAAAGTTATGGCATGAAGCATTTATTTAGTAATGTTTCTTTTGGTATTGATGAAAATGATAAAATTGGTTTGATTGGTGTGAATGGCACAGGGAAGTCTACTTTTTTGAAAGTTATCGCTGGATTGGAAGAAGCGGATGATGGGAAAGTGATGATTGGCAACACCATAGAAGTACAATATCTAGCCCAGAACCCTCCTTTTGATCCTTCAGATACGGTTTTGGATCAGGTGTTTCAGGGATATTCACCGATCATGAAATTGCTGAGGGAATATGGACAGGTGCTGTTGGCCGCTGAGAATAATCCGAAAGATCAGGATTTACAAAAACAGCTTATTGCACTTAGTCAGCAAATGGATGGTATGAATGGCTGGCAGCTTGAGAGTGAAGCCAAAATCATTTTAGCACAGTTAGGTATAACCGATTTTACAGCAAAGGTAGGCACTTTATCCGGTGGGCAGCGTAAACGCATCGCTTTGGCAAGTGCTCTGATTCATCCGGCGGATCTGTTAATTTTAGATGAGCCTACCAATCATATTGACAATGATACGGTAGCTTGGTTGGAGGAGTATCTGCATAAACGCAAAGGCGCATTGCTGATGATTACTCATGACCGTTATTTTTTAGATCGTGTAGTGAATCGTATCATTGAACTAGATAAGGGCAGTTTATATAGTTACACGGGAAATTACAGTCTGTTCCTTGAGCTGAAAATGCAGCGGGAAGCCGATCAAGAGGCAAGTGAAAATAAACGTCAAAATTTACTGCGTAATGAATTGGCATGGATGAGAAGAGGTGCCAAAGCGCGCACTACCAAGCAGAAGGCTCGAATTGAACGCTTTGAGAAGCTATCAGATGAGAAAGTTGATTTAAGCCAGGATCGAGTAGAAATTACAGCAGGTGCCAGTCGTTTAGGTCGGAAGATTATTGAAATAGACAATGTGTGTAAAGCTTTTGGAGAACGTGCCGTCATCCAGAACTTTAGTTATATTGTGCTGCGCAATGATCGGATGGGAATAGTAGGACCTAATGGCAGCGGAAAATCAACCTTACTCAACCTGATAACGCAAAAATTAAATCCCGATAGTGGTGTGATCGAAATCGGACAGACAGTAAAAATCGGTTATTTCTCCCAGGAAAATACGGACATGGATGAAGAGCTGCGGGTGATTGAATATATCAAAGAAGAGGCCAATTTCATACCTTCTGCCGATGGTGGTGTTATTACAGCTTCTCAGATGCTAGAGAGGTTCCTCTTTTCCCCGGAGATGCAGTGGACACCCATTCGTAAATTGTCTGGTGGGGAGAAACGCCGCTTGTACTTGCTCCGTATTTTAATGGGATCACCCAATGTATTGTTATTAGATGAGCCTACCAATGATTTGGATATTCAGACGCTGACCATATTAGAAGATTATTTGGATGATTTTCCTGGTGCAGTCATCGCCGTTTCTCATGATCGATATTTCTTGGATCGAGTTGTAGAAAAAGTTTTTGCTTTTGAAAAGGATGGAACTATTCGGCAATATGTAGGCGGTTATTCGGATTACCAAAGTGCCTTGGCATATGATGAGGAAAAGCAGAATCAGGGAAAAGAGACGAGCAGTGAGCAGCCCCAAAGTGAGAGACCAAAAGAGCGTTCACGAAAGTTTACGTTTAAAGAGCAAAAAGAGTATGAAGAAATCGATGATGTAATTGCGAGTGTGGAAAAGGAAATTCAGATTGTCAGCAATCGCATCAATACTTCAGGCAGTAATTTCACCCTGCTGCAAGAATTGACAGAGCTTCAGCAGCAGCTAGAAAAAAAATTAGCAGACTTGTTTGACCGCTGGACCTATCTAAACGAGCTGGCTGAAGAAATTGAGAATCATAAATAAAAAAATGATGAAACGCGAAGGCGCGAAGATTATAAAGAACACGAAGAGTGAGGAATTGTCCCTACTATTTCTTCGTGTCCTTTGCATCTCTTCGCGCTTTCGCGTTTCAAAATGTTTTTAGTCTCATCTTCCCTCTGCGGATCGTTTCGTTATTGTCCTACATTATATTTACATAAGACAGCTTTAATAGCGGCATAGTCGATGTCGGCTGGCAGGGCATCTTTGAGAGGCTTTAGTTTCTCAGCGCCTATTTCAGCTATTTTACTAAGAATTAATTTTTCATATTGAGGCGGGATCAGAGCATCCCAGTTTACAGGATGTCCCTCTTGGTAGCAGCGTACCAAGTGATCTTGTATCGTAAGGGATTTTAGTTTGCGTATTTGGCTGATTTCTTCCAGGGAATGTCCTTTTTGGTATAGCTCAAGACTGACAACATGGCTGGGACTTTCCTGAACTTTTACAGCCGCTTCTTTACTTTCTATAGAAAGGTTAGAGGATTGAATATTATTTGCCAATGCATATTGCTGTAAGACTTCGAGAAACTCGTCACCATAACGTTTTCGTTTGCTTTCTCCAACCCCTTTTATAGTCAATAGAGCATCATAGCTGGTTGGGCAATATTCGCTCATTTCCTTTAAGGTGCTGTCGGCAAATACAAGATAGGGTGGTATTTGTTCTCTGTCAGCAATGGTTTTACGTAAGCTTCGCAGCAAACTAAAGAGGGAATTGTCTGCTGTGATTTTCTGGGTACGTTTCGGCACTTTCTGCCATACTTTTGTTTGATTTTTTAATACGGCGACTCCTTTAGGTGCCAGTTTCACTACGGGATATTCACTGTCCGTTAACATTAGATAATCGGTGGCAATTAACCGATTAATGGCATCCCGTATTTCTGGTAAGGTATAGTTTTTTAACAAACCGTAGGTGGATAGGCTGTCAAAACCCAGCTGCAGGACCTTTTTATCCTTAGATCCTTTTAATACACTGGCAATTAAAGTCGTGCCATAACGTTCTTTAACGCGCATGACGCAGGAAAAAATCTTTTGGGCGTCTAATGTAATATCCGTAAGTTCATTATCATCCTTACAATTGCTGCAATTGGCGCATTCAGTTATATCACTTGCCTCACCAAAATAACTTAAGATAAATTTTCGCAGGCATTCCGGGGTATGACAATAATCTACCATCGTTTGGAGTTTGCTAAGTTCATTGGTTTTCCGGTCGGTATCAAATGTTGTTTGCTCGATCAAATAGCGTTGTAACAAAGGATCTTGGGCGCCAAACAGCAGCATGCATTCGCTTGGTTCTCCGTCTCGTCCTGCACGACCTGCTTCTTGGTAATAGGCTTCCATATTTTTGGGCATATTGTAATGAATCACATAGCGCACATTGGATTTATCAATCCCCATACCAAAGGCATTGGTAGCGACCATGATACTGATATTGTCATAGATGAATTGTTCTTGGTAGTGCTGGCGCTCCTTATCAGGCAGTCCAGCATGATATTTGCCTACAGAGTAACCTTTTTTGTATAATAGGCTGTAAAGATTATCTACTTCTTTACGGGTAGCCGCATAAATGATTCCGGATTGTTCTTTGTTGGCGGTAATATAGTTAAGGGTAAAGTCTTGCTTGTTTTCACCGCGGATAACAGTAAAGGATAAGTTCTCACGATCAAAACCAGTCATATACATATCAGGATTTTTTAAGGCTAATAAGGTAATAATGTCTTGTGTTACATCTGTAGTAGCGGTTGCAGTAAAGGCACCAATAATGGGACGGCTGGGCAGTGAGGCAATAAAAGATCCCACAGCCCGATAGCTTGGACGAAAATCATGTCCCCATTGTGATACACAGTGGGCCTCATCAATGGCTAATAAAGAGATGGTAAGGACCTTGATAGCAGCTTGAAAACTTTCCGATTCTAAACGCTCTGGAGCGATATAGATGATTTTGTAGCGACCGCATTTTGCATTGTAAATACGTTCATTGACCTGGGAGAGGGTGAGGGAGCTATTAATAAAGGTAGCAGGAATTCCCACCCCGTTTAATGCGTCAACCTGATCTTTCATTAAAGAAATCAAAGGTGAGACAACGAGGGTAACCCCTGGCAGTAAGAGGGCGGGGATTTGAAAACACAGGGATTTACCAGCACCTGTGGGCATGATGGCTAAGGTATCTTTTTTGCCTAATAGGCTGGTGATGATTTTCTCCTGACCAGGGCGAAAGGTGGTATAACCATAGTGTTGCTTTAAAATATTTAGGGCGGCATTTAACATGTAATTATCTCCTGAAAATTATTTTTGTTTTAGTTCCTGCTTCTTTTTATGATAGGAAGAGGAGCCGATACTTTTATCCTTTAATGCTTAGTTCGTCCTTTGGTAGGAGGATTCCTGTCGATATAACAGATGCTTTTTATGCCAATACCATTATATTTTTTCGGCTAATCATGTATAATGGAGAATAAAGTTGTGTTTGAGGAGGGTTTACTATTAAGTTTCAACAGCTTACTCTAGAAGATAAGCCGCTATTTGATCGATTCTTTAGTGAGCGGCGCTATGAAAATGCCCATTATAATTTTACGAATCTATTTATGTGGCGTAAAGCCTATAAAATACAGTGGACGGTTGAAGGTAATTATCTATGTGTGAAAGCTTGCTGGGAAGGGGTAAAATTCTTTTTACCACCCTTTGGTCCAAAGGAAGGGCTATCAGAGATCGTGGATCGTATGATACAGCATGCAAATGAGAATGATTTTGCGTTTTCCCTGCAAGGCGTAGAAGCTTTTATGATCGAGTGGCTGGAAGAAGCAAAGCCAGGTTACTTTACATCCAAAGCTGTGCGGGATAATTTTGATTATGTATATTTAGCGAAAGATTTAATTGAACTAAAGGGGCGTAAATTTCATACTAAGAAAAATCATGTAAATAGTTTTAGAAAAAAATTCAGCAATTACGAATATGTACCTATGACGGAGGAAATGGCGAAGGACTGTATTGAGTTTATGCAGGAGTGGTGTGATGATCGAGGCTGTGTAAAAGGTGATGATCTGGACTGTGAAAGGAATGCAATTGTGGAGGCAATGAATAACTTTACGGTTCTTGGTTTTCAAGGAGGAGCTATTTTTATTGATGGTAAAATGGCAGCCTTTAGTTATGGCGAAATGGGCAATGATGATACCGCAGTGATTCATGTGGAAAAAGGCCGTATGGGAATCAATGGTGTATACAGCATTATCAATCAGGAGTTCTGTGCTCGTACTTTCTCACAGGCGATGTATATTAACCGAGAGGAAGATATGGGGATTGAAGGCTTACGAAAAGCAAAAGAATCCTATCATCCTATTAAAATGATAGAAAAATATAACGTAAGACTAAAATTATAGTAAGTACGCCTACGATTTAGATCGAGGACGAGTTCCAGCTGAATCGTAGCCGTACTTACTATATAAATAGTATAATCCCTGGTGCTTACGATCTCTTTTGATCGTAAGCACCAGGGATCTTTTGCATAATTAGTAGTCCACCAAGCCTAAATCCATGGTGTTCTTGTCGCGGTATTTCCCGCCCAGCTTCGTTGTCGTCACCTTACATATGTCCGATATGTGCGGCTCCTCCGTCTTGCTGGGTGAAAAATCTTGCGCAATTCATCCCATAGCTTTAGTCTTGGCGGACTACTAGGTTCTTTTTCAGGGTATGATAGTAAAAAGGAATTGAAAATAGTATAAAAAGTTATGACTAAAAAAGCAGGAAGATTACAACTATTTGTACAAATAGGTAGCAAAGAGGAATAAGGAGATGATTCTATGAAAAAAGTACAATTGGCATATGGTAAAGGCAGTATTAGTATTGAAGTTCCTGATAAGGCAGTAATCGTAGAACCCCCGCATATCGAGAGTTTGGCAGATGAGAAGGGAGCTGTTGTTCACGCTCTGCGTCATCCTACCGGAACTCCTCCTTTGAAGGAAATGGTAAAAGCATCAGATACGGTTGCCATTGTAATTTCTGACATCACAAGACCAACTCCGAATCACAAATTAGTTCCATGGCTGATCGAAGAGCTGTCTCATGTTCCTAAAGAAAATTTTGTGGTGATCAATGGATTAGGGAGCCATCGTCATAATACGAGAGAAGAATTAATTAGTATGCTGGGGCAGGAAGTCGTTGATACAATTCGAGTCATCAATCATGAAGCCTTTGATGAGAAGGAATTAGTACACGTTGGTCGGAATAGTTATGGATCTGAAGTGTATTTAAATAAAACCTATGTAGAAGCTGATTTTAGAATTGTTACAGGGTTTATTGAACCTCACTTTTTTGCAGGATTTTCTGGCGGACCAAAAGGCATAAATCCGGGAATTGTCGGAATTAAAACAATTCAGGACTTTCATAATGCTGAAATGATCGGTAATCCAAAGAGTACTTGGGGTGTAATTGAAGGCAATGGTGTGCAGGATGCGGCTACTCAAAATTGTTTAATGGCAAAGCCGCAGTTTATGTTGAATGTGACATTAAATGGGGATAAAGAAATAACCAATGTGTTTGCAGGAGATGTTATTCAAGCTCATCGAGTAGGCTGCGAATTTGTAAAACATCATGCGATGGTTGCTGTAGATCATTCTTTTGATATTGTCATTACGACAAATGCAGGATATCCTTTGGATCAGAATTTGTATCAAACGGTAAAAGGGATGAGTGCTGGTGCGCAAATCGTAAAAGAGGGAGGTAGTATTATCAGTGTTGCCGAGTGTTCCGATGGACTGCCAAGCCATGGTAATTTTGGCCCCATTTTGAAAATGCGCAATACTCCTCAAGCACTGCTGGATATGATTAATGAACCATCTTTTTCGATGTTTGATCAGTGGGAAGCCCAAGCTCTGGCAATGATACAGGTTAAAGCAGATTGTTATTTGTACTCTAGTCTAGATAAAGAAACTGTAGCAGACTGCATGCTGCAATCTGTTACCAATATTGAACAAACATTGGCAAAGTTGATTGATAAGTATGGACCTGATGCAAGTATTGCGGTATTACCTCTAGGTCCGCTCGTTGTTCCTTACGTTGCCAAGTAAAAGTGCGAGTCTCCATTTTTATGGAGGCTCGTTTTTTTATAAGTAAAGAAATTTTTAGTCTTCGTGTTCTTCATACTCTTCGTGTCTTCGCGTTTCAAAATGTTTTTAGCGGTGTGTATCTTTTCTCAGCATTCTCTGGACCTCTGCGGTTCATTTATTTTAAGTATAGTGGGATAAATATTACTCCATACTATTATTGAGGTGGAGTTGATGGAAAATAAGTATAAATCTATGATTTTGATGTTTCTGATTGGAATTCTAATAATGGCAGGAGCTTGCTCTTTTTTGCAGTCACCTGCTCCCAAACCTGATCCTGAGGTGGTAGAAACACCCGGCCCAGAAGTGACGGTGCCAGAAACGGTTCAACCTATTCCTGGGGTAGAAACGTTAGACGTTACTAAATACAACATTGAGCCAACGATTACGGTGTGGATTGCAGACAAAGGCTATATAGACAGAATGTTATTAGAAAAGTACTTAGAAGGTGTTGTCGCGAGGGAAATGCATAACGATTGGCCGATTGAAGCCTTAGCTGCTCAGGCGATTACCTCACGCACACTAACCCTTCATGCGATGGAAGCAGGTACGATTATGCGGTTGCATAATGCTGATGTGAGTACAGCTAAAGAAGAGCTGCAAGCTTATGCACCTGAGTTAGTAAACGACAATGTTAGAGAAGCAGTACGCCGTACCCGGGGGGAAGTACTGACATATGCAGGAGGCCTGATCAATGCGATTTACAGCTCTTGTAATGGACAAATTGCTGCTACCAAGGAAGAAAGCTTTCCAGAAGAGATACCTACTCCAACGCCATACTTTCAGCCGATAACAGACCAGTGTTTTCAATACGCACCTGAAAAAGAAAAGTCCTGGACAGTTAAAATACCGGGAGCAGAGGTTGCTGCTGCTGTCGGTTATTCCGGCAATCCGAAAGATATTCGAATCTTGGAGAAAGGTCCTTCCGGTCGTATTCTATATATTGGTGCAGGAGATAAAAAAGTACATGGTTCTGATTTTAGAAAGAAAGTCGGCTATGATCGTTTAAGATCTACATTAATTACAGAGATGAATTATGATGGAGATAGCTTTATTTTTAAAGGAATGGGGTGGGGCAATGGTGTGGGGTTGTGTCAATGGGGGGCTTACACCTTTGCTCAAGAGGGGCACAAAGCGGAAGATATTGTGAAGACCTATTATGTAGGGACAGAGGTGACAAAGCTCTGGCAGTAAGGACGCAGAGTAATCTTTTTGCACGGTTTTGCATATACTAGTAGTGGAGAGGCAGTCATTTGACGCCTCATCCATATAGGCGCCGCGGTTTCTCTTTTACAAAGACGAGAATGCGGCGCTACGGTTTTAAAACAACATTACCGAACCACAGAGGCGCAGAGAGAGAGCAGCCATTCCTCTGCGCCCTATATGTCTAGCGTTCTTCTCCATAATTGTATCTGATTTTTTTAGATCCTTATTGAGGGGCTGCATTATAGAATAAAAGTGTTGGTTTTATTGTTGATATTCTAGCAGGATTTACTGTATTGCCATTGAACTTATATAGCAGTAGCGGATTATACTAAAAAGGTCCAGCGAAAATGGAGTCCGACAGCAAAAGGGAGATGGCGAATATGGCAGAGTATGCAATTACTACAGAAATGGCAGGCTCATTGGCACGGTTTATTTATCAAAATACTGGTTATCATATTATTGTCTGTAACCAAGACGCTATGATTGTAGGAGATTCAGATGGCGGTAAGCGTCTTAATACAAAGCATCTTGGTTCACAAAACATTCTTAGTGGTCACTTGGATGAATATGTAGTAACACCAGCTGATGTGGCAAAAAATCCAACCCTGAAAGAAGGACAGAATTATCCCATTGAGGTAGATGGACAAAGAGTGGGTACTTTTGCTATTGCAGGTCAATTAGATTATGTTCGTCCCATTGCTAAGGTCGTAGTGGCTTTGTTAAGTACACGATTAAAACAGGCAAAGCAAATCGAGATCGTTCAGCAAGTAGCTCATGCAGTTTCACAAAATGTGAGTCAGGCAGTTGCTGCCATAGAGGGTATTTCTGCCTCTTCCCAAGAATTAGCTGCAAATACGGAAAGTGTTGTGAATGTATCTCATGATTCGGTTAGACGAGTAAAAGATACGGGGAAAATTCTTGACATGAGTCGTAAAATTGCTACTCAAACCAAGCTGTTGAGTCTGAACGCTTCCATTGAAGCAGCCAGAGCTGGAAATTATGGCAGAGGTTTTGCGGTAGTTGCACAAGAAATGCAGAATTTAGCGCAAAATAGTGCAGATGCTACGGAAAATATTAACAAGATATTGCAGGAAATACAAGAATCGATACAAAAAGTAATCGATGGCATCAATCAGTCTGCGCTAATCTCCAATAAACAAGCTGGGACAATGCAAGATATTATTAAAGTGATTCAAGATGTTCAGACCTCATCAGCTGATTTAGTAGCGGCATTCAACAATAAAAATCAATAAGCTGAAAATTAAGATCAAAAATAAAAGGAAATAAATATATATTTTTGGGAATTTTTCATATATTATATAAGGAATGATCCGTTAAACGCGCCGCTTGTCTGCTATGCACAGGCATGAGGCGTTATGTTTTTTTATGCAAATTTTTCTTCCTTTTGTTGCAATATTTTTTGAGTACGCTATAATATATTTCAGGCTGACAGAGGAGATAATATGATAGATATTGTTATTACAATCATTGGTACTCAAAAAGATGAAAAAGGTGAAGAAGCTCGTATTGAATGTACTACAAAAGGTCGTTATTATGAAAGAAATAGCATTCGATATATTGTATATAAGGATCGTGAGGTTTCTGGTCTCGAAGACGTTACTACGATGTTGAAAGTGTACGATAAACATGTGGTATTGGTACGATCGGGCAGCATAGATCATAAACAAGAATTTCTTCTGGGAGAAAAAAGCTATAGCATGTACCATACACCTTATGGTACTATGCAAATGAGCATCCTGACAAACAGCCTAAAGATGGCTTTAGCCAGTACAACTGGAACCGTCGCGATTGAGTATGAATTAGAAATAAACGGACAATGGCAAAGTGCCAATACCTTGTCGATCAGCATACAGGAGGAAAGCATAAGTGGACATTAAAGAGTTATTACATAAAGCAATTTATCAAGCAGCTCAAGCAGCCATTGCTGATGGTGCATTTGCCAGTCATGAGTTGCCGCAAGTGATCTTGGAAGTACCGCCTAAAAAAGAGTTTGGAGATTTTGCTACTAATTTTTCGATGCAGGCTGCCAGAGCTGCAAAAACAAATCCTAGAGTAATTGCCGAAGCGATTGTTGCTCGGATGAAGGAAACATGGCTGGAAAAAGCTGTGATTGCAGGACCGGGATTTATTAATTTTTATTTGAAAACTGACTGGTTATATACCATGTTAAACGATATATTATCCCAAGGTGAAAATTATGGTAATAGTGAAGCGGGTCAAAAAGAGCGTGTACAGGTAGAATATGTTAGCGCCAACCCTACTGGACCTCTTCACGTAGGTCATGGCCGCGGTGCTGCCGTAGGTAGTGCTTTGGTAAATTTATTAAAAGCAGCAGGCTATGACGTGGCTAGTGAATATTATATCAATGATGCGGGTAATCAAATTGATAACCTGGCAGCATCTGTTCATGCCCGCTACCTCGAACTTCTCGGTCAAAAGGTGGAGTTTCCTGGAGATGGCTATCATGGGCAGGATATTATTGATACGGCTCAGCGTATTCTTGATAAAGCGGGAGAAAGTTACCTTTCCATGCCTGTTTCAGAGCGGTTAGCAGTCTTTAAAGAAATCGCCCTGCAGGAAAAACTGGCTGCGTTAAAAGCAGATCTCGCTGCATTTAATGTCCAATTTGATGTTTGGTTTAGCGAGTGTACATTGCATCAAGACGGTGCATTGCAAGAGACCTGTCAAGTGCTTAAAGACAATGGTTCTATCTATGAACAAGAAGGAGCTCTTTGGTTAAAATCCACAGCCTATGGAGATGATAAGGACCGGGTAGTAATTCGTGACAATGGAATTCCTACTTATTTAGCTGCTGATATTGCCTATCATAGAAACAAGCTGGAAAGAGGATTTGATCAATTAATTAATATATGGGGTGCTGATCATCATGGTTATATCTGCCGTGTGAAAGCAGCCATTGGTTCCTTAGGATATTCTCCCGAACAACTGGAAGTCTTGATTGTACAAATGGTAAGCTTATATAGAAGCGGCCAATTGGTAAAAATGTCAAAACGTACAGGTCAAAGTGTAACGTTGTCGGAGTTGATTGAAGAAGTTGGTACAGATGCTGCAAGATTTTTCTTCATTATGCGGTCTCTTGATAGTCAATTAGATTTTGATCTTGATTTAGCAAAGTCAAAATCCAATGAGAATCCCGTGTATTATATACAATATGCTTATGCGCGCATTGCCAGTATTTTTCGTCAAGCTGCAGAAGATGGGATTATACTCGAGGGTGTTGATGCTGCGAATTTAAGTCTGCTTATCAGCGAGTGTGAGGTGGATTTAATTAAGAAGTTGGGTGAATATCAAGAAGAAATCGCAGATGCTGCAAAAGAAAGGGCGCCTCACCGTATTGCCCGTTATGCTCATGATTTGGCAGGCCAGTTTCACACCTTTTATAACCAATGCCGCATTAAAGGGGTTGAACAGGATTTGCAATTGGCGCGTATGGCGCTGGCAAAAGCTGTGCAAACAACTATTAGGCATGCATTAGGTATTTTGGGGATTAGTGTACCAGAAAAAATGTAAGGATTTTTTGGAAAAATTCTTACTAAAAAAAGGGATTTTCCTAAATATGGTGAATCATTACCAGCAAAAATGATTTCAAGCTCAAGTTAGTGTGTAAAAAGTAAAAGAAATTAAACGCTGCGTGCGGAAGGAATAAAATAATATGACAGATATGATGAAACAGGTTTCAGAAGTAGAACTAGCTTATAAAATTTTGCAAAAAACGGGACACTCCATGTATTTTAGAGAGTTAATTACGGAGGTTTTAGAACTGAAAGGTCGCAGAATTCATTCTTTAGCTCATGCCATGTCGGAGGTGCATACGCAAATCAATATGGATAGCCGATTTGTCCATATGGGGAAAGGCATGTGGGGTCTTGTAGAATGGTCACCTCAACAGCTGAGTGCTCATTCTGCCAGTGAAGATACTGATAGTGCACCAAGTTCTTTTTCTTCCCGCCGTGAAAAACTTTTTGAGGAAATTCAACAAGAGTATGTTGCGTCCGCGGCAGAGCCTGGTGAACGAGAATAAGTACTTGACACTGCCCTTTAGTAAAGTATAAAATGATTGGCGTACTTGAACTAATTTAGCGTACTAAATGATATACACTGTTAAAGGCATTTTTAGGAGGAAATAGGACTATGACAAAATATATATTTGTTACCGGGGGGGTTGTATCTTCACTTGGTAAAGGTATTACTGCTGCTTCTTTGGGGCGGTTGCTAAAAAATCGCGGGCTAAAGGTAACGATCCAGAAGTTTGATCCATACATAAATATTGATCCAGGAACCATGAGTCCTTATCAGCATGGTGAAGTATTTGTTACTGATGATGGAGCAGAAACTGATTTGGATTTAGGGCATTATGAGCGTTTTATTGATATTAATTTGAGTAAAAGCTCCAATGTAACAGCAGGAAAAATATATTTGTCTGTTATTAATAAAGAACGTAAAGGTGATTATTTGGGGAGTACGGTGCAGGTTATCCCTCATATTACCAATGAGATAAAAGAGCGTGTTTATCGTGTTGGCAAAGAAGATAATGCAGACGTAGTCATCACTGAGATTGGCGGTACTGTCGGTGATATTGAAAGTCTTCCTTTTTTAGAAGCAATCCGCCAGGTAAAAAAGGAAGTAGGACGCAATGATGTACTGTATCTTCATGTTACCTTATTGCCTTATATTGCTGCTGCAGGAGAGCTTAAAACCAAGCCAACACAGCATAGTGTAAAAGAACTGAGAAGTATTGGTATAACGCCTGATATTATTGTTTGTCGTACGGAATATGATATTTCATCTGATATGCGCGATAAATTGGCTCTTTTCTGTGATATTGATTCCGATGCTGTAATACAAAATAAAACGGCTGCCAGCATTTATGAAGTGCCTTTGATGATGCAAGAGGAAGGCCTTGATCGTATTGTCTTAGAGAAGCTTAAAATTGATGCTGGTGATGCCGATATGGCAGATTGGCGTGAAATGGTTCATAAAATCATTAATCCTTCAAAATCAGTAAAAATTGCAATTGTCGGTAAGTATGTGGCCTTGCCTGATGCGTATTTGAGCGTGGCAGAAGCCTTAAGACATGCAGGTATTGCCAATGATACTGCCATTCAAATTCATTGGATTAATGCAGAAGAAATCGAGGCTGCATCGGTGGATCTTAAAAAGTGTTTTGCAGATGTTGATGGTATTTTAGTGCCAGGCGGTTTCGGTGATCGGGGTGTAGAAGGCAAGATTAAAGCCATTCAGTATGCCCGGGAAAACAAAATACCATTTTTCGGTTTATGCTTAGGTATGCAATGTGCTGTTGTTGAGTTCGCCCGTCATGTATGCAATTTGACAGATGCTCATAGTACAGAGTTTAATCCTGAGACTCCGTATCCGGTAATTGATCTCATGTCCGAGCAAGTGGCCGTAGAAGAAAAGGGCGGTACTATGCGTTTAGGGATTTATCCATGTAAGGTGTCGGAAGATACGTTAACCTGTCAGGCTTATCAAGATGAAATCATTTATGAACGTCATCGTCATCGCTGGGAATTTAATAATGCCTACCGTGAACAGCTCACTCAAGCTGGTCTTGTAGTCGGTGGTATTTTGCCAAATGGTCGATTAATAGAAATTATAGAAGTTAAGGATCATCCATGGTTTGTTGGTACTCAATTTCATCCAGAACTTAAATCACGTCCGACCAACCCACATCCATTATTCAGAGAATTTATTAAGGCTGCTCTGAACGGCAAGTAGTATAAAAAAGCAACTGTTGGACTTATTTCCGGCAGTTGCTTTTTTGTAAGCAAAGGATAACTTTTGCTGATAAAAAGTAATGAACCGCGAAGGGCGCGAAGAAATGCAAAGAACGCGAAGGAATTTTATAGATATTTTAACCTTCATAGTCTTCGTATCTTCGCGGTTCAAAATGTTTTATTTTTTAAGACGTGAAGCGTTTTTCGCATAGGTAACTTTGTCGATGGTTTTGCAAAATAAGGAGGTTTGTCTATGTATAAAAAATCAGTGATCATTGTGATTGGAATTGTGATCCTTCTTTCATTAATTGGGTTGGCTTTTCATGGATTGGGTGCTAAGAATAAGGGAAAAGTCAGCCAGTCCGATAAGATTGGTATCATCTACGTGGATGGTGTAATTATCGGCGGGCGAGGCCAAAGCAGTGTGCTCATGGAGCAGGGCGGCACCGATCAGATTATTAAACAAATACACCAGGCTAGAGATGATGCATCGGTAAAGGCTGTGGTTTTGCGGGTAAATAGTCCGGGAGGCAGCGCGGCAGCTTCTCAGGAAGTGGGAGAAGAATTGAAGAAGCTGCGAGCCCAAGGCAAGATCGTAGTAACGTCCATGGGGGATGTTGCTGCTTCTGGCGGATATTGGCTGGCAGCATGTACAGATAAAATTTATGCGAATCCGACTACGATGACAGGCAGTATTGGTGTGTATATGCCTTACGCCAACTGGGAAGAGTTATACAAAAAAGTCGGTATCTATCAAGAGAAAATTAAAAGCGGACCCCACAAGGATATATTGTCTCCTGAACGGCAGATGACGGATGCAGAACGAGAGATTATTCAAGTTATGGTGGATGATATCTATAATCAATTTGTAGACGTAGTAGCGCAAGGACGCAAGATGGACAAAGAACAGGTGAAAAAACTGGCTGACGGACGTATTTATACAGGTAATCAGGCCAAGCAGCTTGGGCTGGTAGATGAATTAGGCAATATGTATGATGCGATTGATGGTGCCGGTCAATTGGCAGGTATTGAAGGGAAACCAACCATAAAAGAATTTGGCAAGACATCTCCTTGGAACATGGTGTTTGGTCCTAGTGAGAAAATTAGTACGCTGCTAGAACAATTTTTATTTCAAAAGGCAGCAAATCAATTGAATCTAGGTGTTCCTTTGGAAGCTGCGCCAGAAAAATGGCAGGTGAAATAAATGGGGAATGTCTTCGACGCTTTGTATGATGTGCTATTCCAACCTAAAATAGCAATGAAGATGATTGCTGAGCAGAAAAAAATATCACAGGCTGTAATTGTCTTTTTTCTGAGCCTGGTAATACCCTTATGGGCTTTGTATTTTGGCATGCAGGATGTTGGCATGTCTGCCATGGTTCCCTTTGTCATCGGGTTTAAAATTGTCAGTAGTATGCTCATGTGGTTTATGGGAGCTGCTGTATGGCATTTGATTGCTGAATTTCTTGGCGGCAGAGGTACAGGAGTAGGGTTATTTACGACACTGGGATTTGCCCAATTTCCGCAAGTATTTATCGTTCCCTTGTGGGTAATTGCTGCATTATTGCCAGTCAGTTTGAAAAGCATTATGATGGCGATTGCTGCCTTGACAATTTTTAGTTGGTCGTTTTTCTTGACGATAACAGCGATTAAAGAAGTATATGAATTTTCCACAGCTAAGGCAATGTTGGTTATGATCACTCCGATTTTAGTCATTTTGGTGGTATGTGCAATTGCTTTTACCTTTATCGGCAGTGCTGTGACACAGATGCCCATGTGGTTGTAACCGATAGATGTGGGAGCAGTAACAGTTTAGTATGATCGTCAATCTGTCAGGAATGAAATCCAAGGATTTCATTCCTGACAATTGCCATGTAACATATTGATTTCAATATATGGATAGAAAAGGGTAGGATGAAATGAGAGGTAATTTTACAATCCTTGTGCTCGTACTGGCATTCCTGCTTGGAGGATGTGCGAGTCAGGTGCCAGCGCCAATTGCTGGTCTTAGCGTGGCTGCACCAGAGGAAGGCATGAAGTGGGGACTCTCCCAACAATTACAGCAAGAGGGAGCAGGAAATTCCTATCGAGTGATGGCTGCACAAGGTCAAGGAACGATGCTGGAACTGGCGGCAGGAAACCAGGGCAAGATTGAATACTTCGTGGAGATTAAAGCCGATGCGGCAGCCTTTGCGGATATAAGACTAGAATTTTTGTCTACGCAAGGGGGAGGGCGGATCACTTTTGCAGCTTTGGACAATAAGGGAAATCTTCTCGCAGAAACGGGATCTATTTTTACAGGGGAGCTGCCTTCTGGCACTGCTCGTCAAAAGTGGCAGGATAAGCGATATTATAACAATTATCAAGGAGGCTGGATTGAGGAAACTCATTATTTCTCCCAACTGTTAGCTAATTTGCCGCAGAATGTTTCATCTGATGCAGTGAGTTATCGTCTCAGCGTAGAAGTGAGTGAGGGGCAGCATGCTCTTATTTCTCAGTTTACGACGGGCATGGATATCACAAAAGCTGTAGCACTGATCCCTGGTACGCTGCAATATACTGTCAAGCAGGGAGATTGGCTCACGATCGAAGCCGATGTGGAGAATCAAAGTCAGGATCTTTTAGAAAATGTGGCAGTGCGCCTTCAGGAACCTTATGGTTATGGTCTAGTTGCAGTAGATCAAGTCACAAAGACGATTGCACGCTTAGCCCCAGGGGAGAAACAACGCGTTAGCTGGCAGATCCAAGCCCAAAGACCTGATAGCGTAAACTTAAATCAGCCTTGGTCCATTGGCTTTCGTGTAAATGAAGTACTGCTATCGTCAAAAATCGGCGTAAAGGTAGCAGATACAAGACCGGGAAAAATCTTTTATGTAATGACCGAAGATTTAGAACCTATTGATGGGGCTGGTTACGCCAAAGCCTGGGGGAATGCCAATGGGTGGCTGGATTCACAGGAGTTTTTGGGGCAAATGGTTTTTAAAGCGGAAAAACTTAATGAAATTGCCGAAAGGCATGGGGCAAAGTGGACCCATTATATTGCCTGGCCAGCTGTAAAAGCTGCTCAATGGGCCGCAGGTCAGTCCACTTTGGGTGAGTGGTCTAAGGTAGTAGCAGCGATAAAAAACTCCGTCATCCAAGAAGCTGGAAAAGGTCATGAATATGGAATTCATATGCATTCCGATTATGATCCGTATCTGCCTGGCAATGTGCTGTCCTATAATGCTGCGGTTGACGGATTTTGGGCCAATCATTTAAAACATGGTTGGGCTCATTCTATAGAAAATGAAGGAAATTTTAGCGACTATAACAGCCGGACCGGCATCTTATATCAGTATCAGTCAATCATAGATCAATTGTCGGCCAATTCTTCCCAAGGGCAGTTACTTACAGCTCGGGCAGGCTCTTTTGATTTTGGCAATGGCAGCGCACAAGAGGCAATGAGCACGAATGCGTACAAGAAAATTGGTCTATGGGGATCGAGTGATGCTGATGGAAATGCAGGAGGTATCACCTCAGGTGAATACGGACGGGAAATTTATTTTGGGGCTGCTGATGATATTAATGCTCCTGCAGAGGATCTTCTAAAGTTAGGGGTAGTGGAGTTTCGCCCCACACCAAAAGAACCCATTGCATATGATAGTCAAAGCGCATCCATCATGAATGGAAAAACAGATCAAGGCATGAACTATTTTACTGGGGGCAGTTCCAATGTAAAGCCGGGGGTGCATGCCATTATCGGTTTCACACATGCTATGTTTATTATGGGACAGACAGATTGGCAAAGCCTTGAAGGAGGGCAATTTCAAGCTTTAGATGATCATTTAGCCTATATAAAAGAATCTTATGTCAGTAAAGGGTTATTAACCTTTGGAACTGCTAGTGAATTGGTGGCAGATTATTTGGATTATTACACACCTCAATTATTAGCGGTATATGGTGCAAGACAATCCGATCAATTTGGTGTTGCTGAATATAACATCCGGATGTTAGGGCGGGATATTCCTGTTGATGCGAATCATATTCATAGTGTAACTATGAAATATCCGTTGTACTTACGCGATAGTGCCTATCGAATCAGTATATTAAAAAATGGACAGACTATTTATAGTACTTGGGGTCTGCCTACTCCCTTTAATGATATAATATTTACCGTAGATGATAAAACCGCTGTATATACTGTAAAAATATATCATAATGAACTTGCTGCCAAGTTTATAACGCAAATTCGTTCACTAAATGAAAAAATATTCAAAAAAAATTGACAAAAAGTATTTTTTCCCATTATATAGGAGGATATTTTTAGATTTGTGCGAATAAACATATAACATAGAACATAAACGGATATAAAGTAAATAAGGAGAGGCTAAGAATGTCTAATATCAAACATACAGTATTGGTTATTGATGATCAGCCAGGCATTAGAAGATTATTAATGGAAGTTCTAAGCGAAGAAGGGTATGCAGTTCATACAGCAGCTAATGGCTATGAAGGCATACAAAAAGTGAAGGATCTCAAACCTGTCTTGATTTTGATGGACATGAAAATGCCAGGCATGGATGGAATTGAAACACTACGGGAGCTTAAACGATTAAATCAAGCAAATAAAGTGATTATGATGACTGCATATGGTGAGTTAGAATTGGTTAATATCGCCAAGGAATTAGGAGCCTATGCATATATTACCAAACCTTTTGATATTATTGACTTATGTTCTATGATTGCTACTTTGATTTCTGGAAATAATAAAGAATGTGAATTGAAAATTGGATAGTAGCATGCACCCAAAGAATTTTCTTTGGGTGTTTTTCTTAGGAAAATAACAGACTATACTGTAGTATAAAAAGAAATTCGCTAGAAAAACATGGTTTTTAGTATTCTTTGCGTTAGAGGGTTTTTTGAATAGAGGCAGGATTTTTTTATTGTTTGGCGAAATGAATAATCGAAAGGGGGATGTATATGATTATCAACACAGTTGCAACACTGGCTTTATATTGTCCGCGTTGTGGGAAATTGCACATGCATGATATTTCAAGGTTCGACCTAAAGAATACGGCTGGCAGAAAGCTGTTTTGCAGTTGTGGTCAAATACAAGCCTCTATTACAAGTGTTGGCGAACGTCAGTGTTTATTGGATATTCCCTGCGTCTTGTGCCAGAGAAATCATGTAATTTGCCTTGAGCATAATCGTTTTTGGCATGCAACCATGGATAAAATATATTGTGTGCAGGAGAATTTTGAATTGGGATTCATTGGAAAACGCCAAGTCATTTCTGAAACCATTGACAAGTATAAAATAGAATTTGAAAAAATGTCATTGGGCATGGATATCGATGAATATGATGATTATATTCAAAATCCTCAGGTAATGTTTGAAACATTAAATAAAATACACGACATTGCAGAAAAGGGAAAAGTGTATTGCCGCTGCGGCAGTAATGCAATTGGTGCTGAAGTATTGCCGGAAGGTATTGAGCTAGAATGTGGGCAATGTGGCGGCTACCTTATAATTCCAGCGCAAAGTGAAAAAGATTTAGCGTATGTTGAAGGATTAGAATCCATTGAAATTATTCCTCCCCGGCGTTCACATCGGAAACATTAATAAGTGGCATCATATCACCAATCATTTACGCGTTGAAGCAGATATTTGGTTCCAATCAGCAATTCGTAAGACTTGGCATAAGCCGGGTCTTCTTTATTGCTTATTCATAGAACAATAGATTATTATAGGAAAAGGAGATGCTACAAAATGGATCGTGAACTTGCATTGGAATTTGTTCGTGTTACAGAAGCGGCTGCTATTGCTTCAGGACGCTGGATGGGAAAAGGTGAAAAGAATTTAGCAGATCAGGCAGCTGTTGATGCAATGAGAACTGCTTTTGATAGTGTTAATATCAATGGTAAGGTTGTTATCGGTGAAGGCGAGATGGATGAAGCTCCTATGCTCTACATTGGGGAAGCAGTAGGCGGCGGCGGTCTGGATGTAGACATTGCTGTGGATCCTCTCGAAGGGACGAATCTTATTGCAAAAGGCTTGCCTGGTGCCATTGCCGTTTTGGCAATTGCCTCTCGCGGTGGCTTACTGCATGCGCCGGACATGTATATGGACAAAATTGTTGTTGGTCCAAAGGCGGCAGGTAAAGTCAATATTAATGCCTCGGTTACGGAAAATCTTAAGGCCGTAGCCACTGCTCTGGAACGTAAGGTAGAAGATTTAACTGTAGTCATTTTAGATCGGGATCGTCATGAAGGCATTATTACCGAAGCACGCAAGGCTGGCGCACGAATCAAGCTGATTACAGATGGTGATGTATCTCCTGCTATTAATGTATGCATTGAAGGTACAGGCGTTCATATGATGATTGGTATAGGCGGTGCACCAGAAGGTGTAATTGCCGCAGCAGCAGTCAAGTGTCTTGGCGGTGATATGCAAGGTATCCTGCGTCCGGAAAATGAACAAGAGATTGCTCGGGCTAAATCAATGGGTATCACCGATATTCATAAAGTATTAACTATTGATGATTTGGTGAAGGGCGACGATGCATTCTTTGCTGCAACAGCCATTACCCAAGGTGATTTGTTGAATGGCGTACGTTATTTTGGCGGCGGCGCTCGTACTCACTCTATTGTAATGCGCTATAAAACAGGTACGGTACGTTTTGTAGATGCGATCCACAAATTTGAACGTAAATCAATGGCGATAAAACGCACATAACGTAAGGTACTAGCGGGAAGGTAAGTTTCCTAATTTCATAGCAAAATAGACTTGTCCTAGGGCAAGCCTATTTTGCGTAATAGGCAAATAATGCATAAATACTTTCATTGCTGTTTATGATATATTATGTGAAGAGAATATACGAAGATACAATACTACTAGGTTTTTATAAAAAGCGGAGGCGATGCAGTGAATTTGATTTGGCTAAAACAACAACCTAAATTATTATATACACTGGCTGCCCTATTTGGAATTGGAGCATTGTTTTTTGGAGTAATGCATATCCCCAAAGGGGTGCCGGAAGAAAAAGTAGAAGTGACTCAAAATCTAAGTTCTGAATCTGTACCTGAGCCTGCTCAAACTGTTCCGAAGAAGACAATGCACACCGTAAAAGAAGGTGAGACATTAAGTACGATTGCCGAACAATACGGGATTGACGTTGATACGTTAGAAGGCGCAAATCCAGATCTGAATGTTGATATTCATCCAGGAGACCAATTGGTAATCTTGCCTCAAAAGGGTGCATTGCATACTGCTGGTACAGGGGATACGTTGTGGTGGATCGCTAATGCCTACCATGTTGAGGTTGCTGCGATATTGCAGGCAAATGGCAAGGTGAATGAAGACTTATCCATTGGTGAGAGTTTATTTATCCCAGGTGGAAAAAAACCGAAGGAAACAGAACGATTATTGGCGCGAGCTGAAACCACAGTGTCTCGTGGCAGCGGCAATCGTTTCAGCTGGCCAACGGAAGGAGAGCTGACCTCTGGTTTTGGACATCGCTGGGGAAGAAACCATGATGGAATTGACCTGGCTAATGATATTGGTACTCCCGTAAGATCCGCTCGTTCTGGGCGGGTAAGTTATTCTGGCTGGTCTAGTGGATATGGTCGTGTTGTCATGATTGAACATGAGCAGGGGTATACCACTGTCTACGGCCATTTAAATGAATCTTTTGTATCAGAAGGACAATATGTTAAAGTTGGACAACGTATAGCAGCCATGGGGAATACAGGATATTCTACGGGACCTCACCTGCACTTTGAAGTGCGAAAAAATGGCACACCGATCAATCCATATAGTGTGCTGCCATAATTGAGTCCAATATCTGATAAATGTTACATTGTGGATTGCAAAAATAGCTAGGGGCAATAAAACCGCTCTTAGCTATTTTGTTATGCTAAATCTATAGGTTTTAAGGATGAAGGTACATCAATCTGTCATTATCAAGAAAAGCCCCTTAAAAAGGGTATAGAAGATGCGGTTAAATCGTTCTATTTGCTCTGTTTGTTATTATCAAAAAGCCTCGGATGTCTTTTTTGACACTCCTGTGATTTATTTCATGGCCGTTGCGAGCGTCAGCGAAGCAATCCCCTGCTTGTTAAGAGATTGCTTCACTCTGTTCGCAATGACAAAGAATGCCCCTGCGGTTCAGTGATGCTTATATGTTTTAAAGAAGATGAAATAGTACGTCTGGAAGAGATAAATGAAGAAAAATGCTTTTAAATTTCACAAAAGCATTAATTTAACGCTTTTAAATTTTACCGAACTAAAGTATAATGTAAAACATAGGTTAATTATATGGAGTGGGGGATTTATACATGAAGAAAATAGTTGCGTTGGTATTATTACTTATGATGGCAGGTATGGCTTTAACAGGATGCGGCAGCGCTGATACCAAGGGGACAGCGAAGAAGAAAATTGTAATAGGCTTGGATGATAGTTTTCCTCCTATGGGATTTCGAGATGAGAAAAATAATATCGTTGGCTTTGATATAGATATGGCTAAAGAAGCAGCTAAGAAACTTGACATGGAAGTGGAATTTAAGCCAATTGACTGGAGCAGTAAAGAAGCAGAATTAAGCGCTAAACGGATTGACGCCTTATGGAATGGTATGAATATCACTGAAGAACGGAAAAAAAATGTATTATTTAGTGATCCTTATATGGAAAGTAAACAATTGATTTTTGTACTTGCAGGCTCTCCTATTAAAAGTGCAGCAGATTTAAGCGGGAAAGTGGTAGGCGTACAGCAAGCCAGTATTGGTGAAGAAGAAGTTGTAAAAGATGTGCAATTGAAAAACTCTTTAAAAGATTTCAAAGTATATCCAGACTTTATTGCTGCATTTATGGATCTTAATACAGGTAGAGTTGATGCGGTTGTTACAGATGAAATACTTGGCAGATACTATATGTCCAAGGATAAAGATAAATACGTAGCCATTGAAAAACCTATTGGTGAAGTCGGTACATATGGTATCGGATTTAGAAAAGAAGATACAGACCTTCGGGATAAAATGCAGAAAGCATTAAATGAAATGAAAAAAGATGGAACTTCTGCTAAGATATCACAGAAATGGTTTGGCTCAGACATCGTTAAGTAACAATAGAAGGCTAATGGTTGATGCCATTAGCCTTCTATATTTTACATCATCTATAATTGTTTAGAGGGAACGTTGTACACAGAAAGCGCAGAGTAGGCAGAGGACACAGAGAGTTTTTCTATTTATTCTCTCTATCTTTTCTCTGTTTTCTCTGCGCCTCTGTAGTTCCTTTTTATTTTTAAAGAATGCCTAGGATTTTTCTTACGCCAATCACTCAGGGAGATATGATATAATAGAAGCTGTATTTTTAAAAGTCAAGAAAGAGGAGAAAATGAATGGAAAAAATAATAACCATGATGGGGCCTATGCTGGATGGAGTCAATGTGACACTACAGATGTTCTTTATTACCTTAGTGCTTTCATTGCCATTAGGCTTGCTTTTGTCACTGGCGCGTATATCTAAATACAAACCGATTAGCCTTTTAGTAGAGACATACATATGGTTGATGCGGGGTACACCCCTTATGCTCCAGCTCTTATTTGTATATTATGCATTACCTTTAGTGCCTTATATCGGTATTAAATTACCGGATTTTTCGGCAGCTATTCTGGCATTCGTACTCAATTATGCAGCTTATTTTGCAGAAATTTTTCGTGGGGGAATACAATCAATTGAACGGGGACAATATGAAGCAAGTAAAGTACTAGGTATGACATATGTGCAGACGATGAGGCGAATCATACTTCCCCAGGTCTTAAAACGGGTAGTACCGCCAATTAGTAATGAGACCATTACACTTGTGAAAGACACATCCCTCATCTATGTTCTTGCCATGAATGATTTGCTTAGAACCGCTAGAACCATCGTACAGCGAGAGTTTGATATGACTCCTTTTGTCATTGCGGCTGTATTTTATTTGGCAATGACCCTGGTATTAACATGGATATTTAATAAATTGGAAGAGCGCTATGCAGCATACGATGAGTAGGAGTGAGTTTTTATGAATATGTTACGTTTAAAAAATATCCACAAAAGATTTAATCATCTTGAAGTGCTAAAAGGCATTAGCCTTGAAGTCGCACAAGGAGAAGTTGTGGCGATTATTGGACCTTCCGGATCTGGTAAAAGTACTCTTCTTAGGTGTTTAAACCGATTAGAAATTATTGACCAGGGAACAATTGAAATTGAAGGTGAAATTCTTGCCACCGAAGATACGGAGGGGAAATGTCAGTACGTTTCAGAGCAAAAGGCTCGGGAAATTTGCTTTAAAATGGGTATGGTATTTCAGCAGTTTAATTTATTTCCTCACATGACAGTGATCGATAATATTATTGAAGCACCGATGCTGGTGAAAGGAATCAAAAAAGAGCTTATTATTCCCGAAGCAGAAGAACTGCTTAAAAAGGTAGGACTATTTGAAAAAAAGAATAGCTATCCATCAAGACTGTCAGGCGGTCAAAAACAGCGTGTTGCGATTGCAAGAGCTTTAGCGATGAAGCCTGATATCATGCTGTTCGATGAACCCACTTCTGCCCTTGATCCAGAGTTGACGGGAGAAGTATTAAAAGCCATGCGTCAGCTTGCCTTAGAACATATGACAATGATCGTTGTAACCCATGAAATGGCCTTTGCCCGAGAAGTAGCTCAACGTGTTATCTTTATGGATAATGGCGATATTGTGGAAGAAGGCACACCGGAACAAATCTTTAACAGTCCAGAGCAGCCGCGCACACAAGCCTTTTTAAAGAGTATGTTATAACAATATTTAACCTATTTCCAGACTTTCATCTTTGACATTGGAGCCATTCGTATATAGTTGTAAAAGCAGTATGCTGCCAATAACCAAAAGGCCGCCTAAACTTTGAAGAAGTGTAAGAGCTTCTCCCAGTATTAACACTGAGAGTAAGACTGTCAGGACAGGTTCAGCAGTGCTGATGATCGAAGCATTAGCTGCTCCGATTTTTATAATTCCAGCAAAAAATCCTAAAATACCCAAAACAGTCCCGAAAACAGCTGTTCCTGCTAACGCCAGCCAGCCGTGGAGGGGAAGAGTTTCCAGCATAAGCTCACCTGTAATAATACTATAAGCGGCAAAGGCAAAGCCTGCAGCAGAAGATACATATGTGGTGGCAACTAATGCATGAACATTTTTAAGTACTCGATTACCAATGAGAATGTAACAAGAATAGACAATGGCACTGCTTAAGCCCAGTAGGATACCTAATTGGCTAAGCCCAGTAAATGAGACACCTAAAATAAAAAAAAGACCTAGTAGGCAAATCGCGAGGGAGGCACCTTTTTGCCAGCTGAATTCTTCATCGTCAATCAGGAAAGAAAGAACGCTCACGATTATAGGATAGGTAAAGAGCAGCATTTCAGATAAGGAAGCAGGCAGGTATTGCAAAGAAGCTGCAAATGCTAAAGACATGGTGCCGTAGCCCAATGCTCCCATGAGACAGAGTTTGATTGCAGTTTTGATTGGAATACGAGGTGAAATTTTTAGAAAACGCAATAACGGCCATAGGCATAAAGATGCCAAAACGAAACGCAGGGTGAGTATAGTAAGGGTATTAGCACCTGCGCCATATGCCAGTTTAATAAAAATTGCCAAAGTGCTAAAGCCCGCAGCCGATGATAAGACTAATAAAGCACCTAAATGTTGTTGACTCAGTGGAATCATCTCCTTGTTCTGTAGTATATTCCTGCCTATAAAAGTAATTTCCTGCGAGTTTATATAAGACTTGGTATAGAAATTTTTATTTTGTTACAT
>DJJR01000017.1 GCA_002434245.1 Pelosinus fermentans | reverse complement strand
TAATATTTTCGTGTTACAACTATAATGAATTCTAGCAAAAGAAATCCTACATGAAGGATTTCTTTTGCTAATTGCCGAATTTTCACATAGTCTATTTACAATTTTGAGGTGAAGACTATGTCAAAAATTGCTTTTATCACTTCTGATGAAGCTTTTCTAGAACAAGTAAAAGTAAGCGCATCTGATCTTGGTCTGCATGATAAAGTGGATCTATACTTTTGCCAGTTGTCAAATGCCACCACCTTGGCCCACCAGCTGCAGTTACAAGATGTAGACGTTATTATAGCCAGAGGCGGGCTGGCACAATTAATCATTGATGACAATATTAAAATCCCTGTCGTCGAAGTTGTTTTTACCGGCCAGGATTTAGCGTACATTTTTCAGGAAGCTAAAACGAAAACCAAGCTTTCTAACCCTAAGGTTGCCTTTATTGCTTTTGATAATATGGTAGCGGATGTAGAAATACTTGCGGAAATCTTAAATATTGATTTAACCATTTACCACTTAGAGACAAATGAAGATATCCCCGTGATGGTTGAAAAAGTTTCCCATTTACATTATGACATTATCTTAGGCGGTAATAAAACGGTGATGCTCGCTCAAAAAAAAGGCTTGAAAACCGTTATGATTCATTCTGGCAGCCATGCAGTAAAAACAGCCTTATTAGAAGCTCAAAAAATTGCGCTAGGCCGCCTGATAGAAAAGGAAAGTGCCGAGAAATTCAAGGTCTTAATCGACTATTCTATGGAGGGAATCATCAGTGTTAATCAAAATAAAAAAATCTTGATTTTCAATCCGGCAGCTGAGCGTTTGTTAAATTGCTCCGCCAAGGATATGATTGGACAAGATCTTTCTACCATTCTTGATATTCCTAATATTGATAATTGTCTTTTGGAAGGCCAGCAAATTCTAGATTATGTACTGCGTCAGGCTCATCTCTGGATAAGCGTAAATATTGTCCCAATTATCGTTGATAATGTGCCAATCGGCGCCTTTGTCACATTCCAGGATATTAGCCGTATCCAAGAAGCCGAAGCTAAAATCCGCTACGAGGTATTAGTCCGGAAATTTCTAGCCAAATACACACTGAAAGATATTATCAGCGTTTCGCCACAAATGACTGAAGTAAAAAGAATCGCCCGGGAAATTGCCCAAGTGGATGTTACTACTTTGATTATTGGCAATTCCGGTACTGGCAAAGAGCTCTTTGCGCAAAGCATTCATAATCTAGGTTTAAGAAGTACCGGTCCATTTGTAGCTGTAAACTGTGCGGCTTTGCCACCGAATTTATTGGAAAGCGAATTATTTGGATACGTAGAAGGAGCCTTTACCGGCGCTACCAAAAAAGGTAAACAGGGCTTGTTTGAAATGGCCCATAACGGTACTTTATTCTTGGATGAAATTTCCGAAATGGATCAGTATGGTCAAAGTCGGCTCCTACGCGTCCTACAAGAAAGACAAATCATGCGCCTTGGTGATAACAAATATATTCCCGTGGATGTACGAATTATCGCTGCATCTAATAAAGATCTCGAAGAACTAATTCATAAAGGAAAATTCCGTCAAGACCTCTTTTACCGTCTAAAGGTGCTTGTTTTAAATTTACCTCGCTTACGAGATAGAGATGGTGACATTGAATATCTAGCCCGTCATTTTGTTGAACAATATAAACGCTCCTACTACAAGCAAATAGAGCTTACCCCAGGCGCATATTTCTATTTAACACAATATGCATGGCCCGGCAATGTCCGCGAACTAAACCACTTTATCGAAAGACTCGTTATAACAGCAGGAAATTTAGTCGTTACCGAAGATATCCTACAAAAATTCCTTGAAAGCAGAGAATATGATACTAAATTTCATTCTCTTTCTGTATCCTCTGACGATTCGATGTCCGAGGAAGAGAAAATCCGCTCTGCATTACAGAATTCCGGCTTTAATATAAAGCAATCGGCCGATATGTTAGGAATATCCCGTCCTACCCTATATAGAAAGCTAAAACACTATAATATCCAAATAAAAAGAATCTCTCTCTAAGATCAGCCCCCTGACCATTCGTTAGTCAACCAATGTATAGATTCTAGAATCGATGTCATATTGCGATTATACGATCCACAGTTATTTATAAAAAGGCCCTTTAAGTTTTGAATTTGAATAAACTTAAAGGGCTAATTGCTTATTGAATTACATATATGTTCCGTAACTTTATTTAATATCCCGCAAGTTCTTTATATTTGGGGACTTTGTTTTATTTTTACTTCCATACCTCGCCGGCAATTTCAACAACAAGTCCCAATTTCGCCCACTGCTGCTCTTCCGTAAGTAAATTACCCTCTTCGGTAGAAGAAAATCCGCATTGTGGGCTTAGGCAAAGTTGGTTGATATTCACATATTGCGCGGCTTCTTCAATGCGGTTTATAACCGCTTTCTTGTCTTCCAGTTCACCACTTTTGGAAGTAATCAGCCCAAGCACCACCTGCTGGTCCTTTATGTAACGCAGCGGCCGGAAATCGCCCGCCCTCTCACTGTCATACTCCAGGAAAAACCCGTCTACCTGGCACTCTCCAAATAATATTTCTGCCACCGGCTCGTAACCACCGGATGAAAACCAAGTGGAACGGAAATTGCCGCGACAGATATGCATGGTGATGACCATGTCATCGGGACGGCCGGCAATGGCCTCATTGATCATGGACACATAATTTTTTGCCAACTGATCCATGTCGAAACCGCGTTTTTCGTATCCCGCTCTTTTTTCGTCGGAGCAGAACTCGCCCCAGCTTGTGTCGTCCAGTTGCAGGTATCGGCAGCCTGCTTCGTAAAAAGCAGCAATGGCTTTTTTGTATGCGGCAGCTATGTCCCGTCTCAGTATTTGATCATCTGTGTATATATCGATGGGCCGATAACCCTCTTTTCTCACAGTCGTAATCAGATGAAGCATGGACGGTGAAGGAATGGTAACTTTTACGTGGCTGTCTCCCGCAATGGACTGTAGAGATTTGAAATCCTCTAAGAAAGGATGATCGCTAAAGTCTATTTTCCCTTCAATTTCAATGGTTTCCGCTTTTGTTTCCTTACCGTGAAAGGCAATAGAACCATGCTCTGCCTCTATTTTTTTGATGCCGTCGAGACCCCATAAAAAATCAAGGTGCCACCAGGAACGCCGCACTTCGCCGTCAGTAACAACTTTTAATCCGACTTCCCGCTGCTTTCCAACCAATTTTTTGATTTCAGTATCTTCGAGTGAACGCAGTTCCTCCCTCGAAATTCTGCCTTGTTGAAATGCAGTGCGCGCTTCTCTAATAACTGCCGAGCGCAGCAAACTGCCTATCTGGTCGGCCCGAAAGGGCGGACGATTTCTTGTTATGGCGTTTAACAATAGATTACTCATTGCTTTCTCTCCTTTACTTTATCCCATGTATCAAATAGAAGACTCTCTAAAAAATCATCTCTCCTGGTTTATAGCAGTCAGGCAATTCTTCTTCACTTAAAAATTTGAAATTGTCATCACGCAGTATTGGTAAAAATACTTCGTATGGAATACAGGAAAACTCACCGGCATAATTACTGGCTCCGAACCACTTACCCTCTTTGCTGCTCAAATTTAAATCTCTAGCAAATTTTGTATCGTTTGAGCAATCATGTACTGCTAAATCCCACTTCTCTTCATCGGCTATTTTCATGAATTTCAGAGTTAATTCCCTACTCCAAGTTGGAGATATATAGCCATGTCTGGAAATATACATATTTTCTCCATAATAATTGCCTATGTTATTCTCATTTAAATGTAATTCTGCACAATTGATAAAATCAAGTTTTGTCTCTAAGATCGCTTGCTTCTTCTTAAAAAAAGCTTCAAAAAACTCAGGAGTCATTGGAGTTTCAATACCTACATTCTTAATATATTTTTTCGCTATTCCAATATTTTCAATAACTTTATCTGAACATCTGGCAGCACCCAAGTTGAAACGTATCTCGTTAAGGCCAGCTTCACCTAATGCTTTCAATGTCTCTTCCGTAGCTAAAGTACCATTTGTATATAGATGTTGATGAATCTGAGCATTACTAAATTTCTTTATTACCGAATAGTATTTTTCAATTTCCATGAATGGCTCCAAATAAACGTAGGAAATGCCAGTGGGCTTCTGGTGAATGGAAAGAAGTAAATCAATATCCTTCTCATAAAATTTTGTTCCTCCAATTCCCCACATGCCTTCGCCAACTGGAGGAATATCGTCTAGTTGTCCATAATTATAACAGAATTTACACTCTATGTTACACTTGTTCGTTTTCCTGATTGCACTGAGTCCAGTGCCTAACAAACAAGAACGACAGCCTTTTGCGAATTTTTTTTCATTTCCCACAAAAAAAGTTCTATTCTCTAACGTTTTCAAACCTTTAATGTCCGACATTAACGTATCATTTCTATGATCGATCGCTGCTTCAATTTGCGCAAAGGCAGCGTAAATGATTTCTTGTTGTTTTATCATAAGTTCCTCTTCCTCAGGCAATTGTGAGAAAAATTCAAACCATATCAGTGCATCTTTCTTTGAAATTTTCATAATGTATCCTCCTCGAATTAATCCGTCAGTGTAATTTTTTACACAGTTTTTTATACAAAAAAATAATGATCCCCTTTTTTGGTATAATTGAGTTCACTTATAACTATCTAAAAGTAGAGTGTCTTTGCTGAACGCAATTATATCATTTTTATTCTTATATAATCAATAATCTATATAAATGCTGGTTAACACACCTTGGTTTTTCTTGCATAATGTCAATGACCTCCATATACATTAGTCATCAACTTAACAAATGATATCAAGATCGTGAATCAGTATCACCCTGCCCCCCTAAAATACGACGCCCTCTAATACAAACATTTTGGACAATTGCTTACTATCGCATGAAACAGGACTATCCCAGATGAACTAGTGATAAGATTAGCATTAGTAAAAGTTACTTGTCAAAAGCTCCTATGATTTTTTCAACAGTAATTGTCTCCTTCAAAAACATACTCCCACAAATTATACTCGATACAGGTTCAAATAGGCAAAAAATCGCCGCTGTAGAAGCCCTCAAATATTTGATTCCCATTTGCAACAGCAGTACTGCAAAAAGTGAAGCTAAATAGAAAGAACAAACATGTAGAAATAAGCTTTAAACGGTAAAAATAGTACAATCTTTCTAGTCAGAATATTATATAGCAACATAAAAATTGACACCGAAACAGCCATATAATAGGACATATAGAGTGAAAGCGTCGTTATGCCTCCGCCGATTATACCAAATAGAGCGATTTACTCAATACTGGCCATGGCAGCGAAAGCTGTATCCTTTTCAAACAAAGTGTCAGAATAAAACAGGAGAAATCAACGGCCTTGAAACAGGTACCATTACGATCGGTTCTTATTCCAGCATTGCAACTCATTGGTTACCCAAGGTTATCAAGGCGTTCCGAGAGAATTATCCACATATTCAGATCCACTTGATGGAGGGTATTCGGCAAGAAGTCGATGAGTGGCTTCATCATGCCTGCACTGGGAAAAGACTACGATGTTGTTGAGCTTTTGAAGAAAGCAGACTTGACTCCGCAGATTTGCTTTTCTACATTGGAAAATTATGCAGCCCTCTCCATGATCGAATGTGGACTAAGCATAAGTGTGATGAATTAGCTTGTTACCAGAGGGCGACAAAACAACGTCGTCATGCTTCCACTCGATCCGCCGCAAAGTATTACGTTGGGAATCGCCGTTCCGTCTATAAAGGCCGCTTCACCGGCGGTACGAAAATTCATTACTTATGCAACAAGAATATTAGAAGAGTAAGGATTATCCCAAACCTTTGATTTTCAAGGATTTGGCCTTGTTTTGTTGGATCTAAGCATATCCATAATCTGATTCGTTTTAACTTCTTGCTTATTCTATCAATGATTATATCTCAAAGTAAACTAATCTGGTTCTTGTCCTTCTCAAATATACCGCTGTCAGGAAAGTATATTTCATGTTGTATTAACAAGGCATTGAGCAACCTTTAGCCCCTCAGCCCTTGCCTCAAGAGTAATTTCCCCAGCACATCCATTGCTGCGAATAATAGCTAGAGCCTTACCTTTAAACAATCTTCTATGATTAGCTGTGAATGATTGTTCAGACACAGGATCTCCATTACCTACAGCAATTAAGTCGCCATTTCCCGCTACCATAAAGGTGATATCGTTTTCCGCATAATGTACTGAATCACCATTTTCATCTACTACTTCAGCAGTAATATAAGACAAATCACCATACTCAGCTTTAATCGTTGCCCTGTCAGCAGTAAGCCTTACAGAGACAGGAGAACCGGTAGTTTTAAGAATTTCCCTTGCTGACTCAACGCCATCTTTATACGCTATAGCCTCGATTGTACCTGCACTATAAATAACATCAAAGCTTGCTTTCAGCTTCTCTGCAGCACCAGCTGTTTTTTTTCCTTGTGATATGTCATTAATAATTAGTTCCACTTCATCAGCATCGGAGTATACATCTACTCTAGTTGGCTTACCTTCATATTTCGGAAAACTCCAGTGATTTTCAACTGGTTCCCAGCCCCAGGGGAGGTAATTTGCCTTCTTCCCATAAAGCTCCGGCGGCAAAACACCAATGTATGGTTTTTTTCTGCTGCCCCATAAAATATCACGGAAATAAGACTGGGGACGTTTAAAGCCACATACATCTATATCACCAACATTAGCGTAAAACCACGGATACTGCGCGCCAATAAAACCAACTTCCTTATCGATTTCAACTCTGCCTACGCCGACTTCTCCCAGATAATCAATTGCTGTCCAAACAAAATCCCCAACTACGTTTGAATTTTTTACTGTAGAATCCCAATTATCATACTGCGTAAGTGGATAAGACTCCGTACCCAGGATTACTCTATCAGGAAAACGGATAGCATCATATTCATATCTTGCGCTGAGGTAATTATAACCAATAACATCGGCAGCTTCCAGGAATTTTTCCGTTTTGTCGCCCCACCTGTCATTTTGGGGATCGACACCGTTTCCCGCAAGATTTGCACCTATATTTCCGATTGCTACACCACCAACAACCTCATCCATAAGTCCACAAACCGCTAAATTTATTGCTCTAGTAGAATCTAATTCTCTGGCAAAATCAATAAGCTTCTTTGCCCAAGCATACCCCTCTGACTGACCATCTCGCTCCATTATCTCATTTCCAACACACCACATGATAACGGATGGATGATTATAATCCCTTACTATCATTGAAGCCAAATCATCCTGCCAATCCTTCTCAAACCAAAGGTGGTAGTCATTCGCACTCATACCAACACGCCACACATCAAAAGCTTCGTCAATTACCAATACTCCAAGTCTATCGCAAGCATCCAGTAATGCAGGAGAAAATGGATTATGTGCCAGGCGCACTGCATTAAATCCTGAAGCCTTCAACAATTCAACCTTTCGTTCTTCAGCTCTGTCGTAGCTAGCAGCCCCAAGTGGTCCGTGGTCATGATGAACACTGCCGCCCTTAAGTTTCATACTGACTCCATTCAACATGAAACCGTTCTTTGAATCAAAAGATACGCTGCGGATTCCTATATTGCTTTCTATCGTATCAATAACATTGCCTTCTACTGAAACGAAACATTCCAGTCGATAAAGGTTAGGCTCTTCTATATTCCACAGCCTTGGGTTTTCAACTGTAATCTGGGTCGATGCTTTACTTTCTTCATTTTGACTCACTGTAACTTTTGCTATCCCCTCAGCCACTTTATCAGAGCCATTAAACAATTTAAAGTTTGCTATTGCCTCTACGTCGTTATTCTCTGAATTTGTTATTTTTACACTAGCGTCAACTATGGCTTTCTCCGGACTTACCTTCGAAGTTGATGCCTGTAAGCCCCAAGGTTTTACATAAACCTTTTCACCGCTATGCAGCCATACATGCCTATATAAGCCAGTCCCTTGATACCATCTGGCATTCGGCTTAGCACTGTCATTTGCGATAACGATTAACGTATTCTCGCCAGGCTTTAGCCACATTGTTAAATCCACTACAAATCCGGTGTAAGCATAGTGATGAGTGGCTATTAGATCTTTATTTAAAACTACCTCCGTTGTACCACACACACCCTCAAACTCAAGCAATATACGCTTATCTAATAATTCCTCAGTGATGTTTATGATTTTCTTGTAGTAAACAACACCTCCTGGAACAAAACCTTCTCCACCGCTTGATGGATTATTTGCATTTCTAGGCTTTGCTATACACGCATCATGCGGTAAATGTATTGGCTGCCACGGAACATAAGCTATCATTTCTAATGGCATAAAACCAAATTGGTGATATTCCCAATCAAGATCAAAAAGTTGTCTTTTCATAATTACCTCCCGTAATCGAATGGCAAATCAGCCTTTAAGACTATGAAAATTAGTGCCTTATGTTTTACATTATACAAAACTATTCTCCCCGTCGTCATCAATAAAGATACCTGGATCAAACTGAAAGTCCTCATTGAGCCAGAGCCTGGCACATGTCCATTTAGATACTGAACATACCCGAGAAATTCATAGCTGCCAGTTGGCGTATCACAGACTGCTGCGAATATAATACTTAAATTCTGAATAACATAATAGGTAATACGTTTTTTAAAAAAAGGGAGGTACTAGCTATGATACAAGCCAGTAATTTACGGACTGAATACTTGCTTAACCCCTTTGCCATAGACATAACATCACCACGTCTTATGTGGAATGTGGCCGGAGCCATCAAGCAGTCTGCCTACAAAATAAAAGCATTCATCAACAATACCCCTGCTTACGAGAGTGAGAAAATCGAAACAGATGAAATGGCTGCTGTTTTCGCTACCAAACTATCCAGCCGTGATCGCGTTTCCTGGCAGGTTAAGTTATATGACGAAAACGGCTTGGAAGGTGAATGGAGCCATCCTGCCACCTTTGAAATGGGATTATTAAATCAATCTGACTGGCAGGCTGAATGGATTATGGGTAATTATATCCACAGCAAAAATAAGAAAGACCGCTATCCTGCAGATTGCTTCCTGAAGTCCTTTGCTGCCCCTGCCGATATTGTACAGGCAAGGCTCTATATCACTGCGAGTGGCTTGTACGAAGCGAAGATAAACGGTCATCGTGTCGGAAACCAATATTTTACGCCTGGCTCCACCAACTATGATGTGCGCACGCAGTATCAGACCTACGACATCACAGATATGCTGGTGAAGCAAAATACTTTAGAGATAGAGCTGGGAGACGGCTGGTATGCCAGTAAAATAGGATGCTTTGGAGGATGCAAAGTATTTGGACACGAGCCAAAACTGCTGCTGCAGCTAGAAATGTTCGATAAGAGCGGTAACGTTACGACAATTTGTTCTAACAAAACTTTCCTGTGGAGTAATGATGGACCAATCCGTTATGCTGATATGAAAGACGGTGAAATTGTCGAAGGGGGAAGAACTCCATCTTATAGTGGAACTGCTTTAGAAACCTCTTATAACGGACTTCTCTGCTGCTCCAACAATGTACCGGTACTGGAAAAAGAACGCTTTACGCCCAAGGTACTTAAAACGCCTGATGGACAAACGGTATTAGACTTCGGTCAGAATTTAGCAGGGTACGTAGAATTTCATATTGATGGCAGGCAAGGTCATAAAGTAACTCTGGTTATGGGGGAAACCCTCAACGAAGCAGGCAACTTTACGATCAAAAACATTTCCCTGGATGGAGAGTATACAAAGTCTCACTTGCAGAAAATTGAATACACCTGCAGTGGAAAAGCCCGGGAATGTTATAAGCCAAAGTTTTCTTTTCAGGGATTTCAGTATGCTCTTGTGCAAAACTGGCCCTGCGAAATAAATCCCAGGGATTTTACTGCCATTGCCGTGTATTCAGACATGGAGGTTACTGCTGACTTTACCTGTTCCCATGATGGAATTAACAAAATCGTTCAAAATACCTTATGGAGTATAAAAGGAAACTTTTTAGACGTTCCTACCGACTGCCCTACTCGTGAAAAAGCAGGCTGGACCGGTGATGCTCAGCTTTTCTTTAACACGGGAAGCATCTTCATGGATCAAACTGCGTTCTTCCGTAAGTGGCTGCGGGATATCCGTGATGAGCAGGCCCCCAGCGGACTTGTCTATAATATCAATCCAAGAGTCGGTAATTTCCGCAGCTCACTCATCATGGAAGGCTCCAGTGGCTGGGGAGATGCCGCTGTGCTCATCCCCTACAGGTATTGGAAACGTTACGGCGATGACAATCTTATGAAAGAACAGTACAACTCCATGGTGAAATGCGTTGAGTACTATATAAAAGGGTTGCATAGGTTTAATGTCTTTTCGTTGTTTATGCTGCCTTGGTTCGGAAAGCACCGTAAATACATTGTTGCAAGCGGCAGACACTTTGGTGAATGGACCGAACCCGATGGAACCGAGTCGAAACTAGCGCTTGTTCTTCCACGCCCGGAAGAAGCAACGGCTTATCTGGCTTATTCCTTAGCTTGTCTTTCTGAAATGGCTGAACATTTAGGGAAACTAACCGACGCTAGAAAATATGAAGATCTGTCTAAAAAGATGAAAACCGCTTATGAGTACTATTTCACTAAAGATAAGACCATTACAACAAGACGAATGGCAAAACTGGTCCGCCCCATCGCTTTAGGTATGGTGGATGAAGAAATTACCAAAAACGTAGTAAAAGAATTAGTGGCATTGACCCGCAGCCGAAATCATAAAATTGGAACTGGTTTCCTTTCCACCCCCTTTGTTCTTGGGGTTCTTACAGAGGCCGGTTATGGGGATGATGCGTATAAGATGTTAGTACAGCCGGAATTACCGGGTTGGATGTACCAGGTTGAACATGGCGCAACTACCGTGTGGGAGAACTGGACACCGGACGCCTCTCTTAACCACTATTCCAAAGGAGCCTGCTGTGAATGGCTGTTTACTACTGTCTGCGGAATTAACACCTCTGATAAAAGAAACCACTTTACGATAAAGCCCGTTCCTTGTGGTGATTTAACTCATGCAAGCTTGGAATATAAAAGTGTATATGGCACTGTCAAAAGTGCTTGGAGAAAAGAAAAAAACAAAACAGAATTTACGATTATCATTCCTGCCAACTGCTCCGCAGCTATTTATTTGCCAAATGGTGATACCTATTCCGTTACTACAGGTACGTATTCCTATATTACCTGAATGCATGCCTATAAATTTCATGATGACTTCATAAAAATGCCCTATCCAAAAGGCCTGGAATTAACATATGCTTAACTGTTAATTCCAGGCCTTTTCTTTTTTTTGCAAGGGTAACTGCTGCCACTTACTTAACGATTAAATCATCAGCAACCTTTTTCACTTTATATGTTTCATGTGCGCCATGCAAGGGTGTCCAAACCTGGGCAAAGAAAGGGTTAACTTTGGCTATTTCGCCATAATTCCAATACCCCCGCTCACATTCATCACACCAATGTCCGCCCTTTAACACCAGATAAGGCGTTGCTGTAAATTGATGTCCGAATGCGCATTCCCACTCTAACGGTTTGTACATTTCGCCTTTTTCCATGGCGGCAGATAAGCATTTGCCGCCGCGGAATTTTGCTGCTCCCTGCACATCTTCAAGATCCAGCTCTGCTGCCGGCTTCGTTTCATCATACCCATGGTCTAAAACAATCGGCTTTCCAATTGGACGATATACAATAAATTTATCCCAGCCTGGTATCGCCTCATATTCTTCCTGGGAACCAAACCAAACCTTAATTCCTTCTGTATCACGGTTTTCTACTACGTTCAGCACGCCACCCGGCTTATTGAACACAAATTGATTGTGCTCATATATTTGCGCCGCTGTTGGTGCCTCCATTGGCTGAGTATTGTCTTGCATTGCCTCCTGTGCTTTTTTGTTTTCAAAGGCTTGGAATTGTTCATAGGTTTGTGTACGATAATGCATCATATGATCAAGTTTATCGGAATCAAGAAACCACTGTCCATGGAAATTAAAACGGGCATACCAGTTGGGTTCAAACGTCTCACGGTAATCAATCCCCAGTGAAGAGAATATAGCATCATACCCTTCAATCGTCGTTTTTCGCCAGCTTTCGCCGCCGCCCATATTGTATACGCTCCTCCAGAATATTTCCGGAACATTCTCTTCACAAATTTTCACCATCAGCCTTGCTGAATCATATACACTGATAAACTCAAGTACATTATTAAGTGGTTGATGACTGACGATAGGGGCGTCTCCTCCCCCTTGCCCGATCGGCATAATGCCTGTTTGACGCAAAGATACCCAATGCTTGAGTCCTGATTCAATCACGGCACGTTCTGCTGCAACTTTACTTGTGGCATAATAATCATAGATGGATGGCTTTATCGGATCGCCGACACGTCCCCAATGAATGGGCGGCATACGATCACCGGTCATAGCCACGGTACCAATATAGACCATCCTGATATTATCCGGATTTGGCTGTGCCTTGATAGCTTCTATTATTTTTTTTGTTGAGCCGTAGTTGGTGCGAAAACCATCCTCCGGGAATTCATCACACTGGGAAGCGCCTAATACCCCCACAGCCAGCACATAATCGGCTCCGTTCACACCGTTCCAAATATCCTCATCGTTGCGAAGATCTCCCCACATAAATTCAATGCTTTTATTCCCTTCGTACTTTTTTAGTTTTTCCTTGTTTTGGGGGGTTGGAAGATCTAAAATACGCAATGTAAATTTATCTGGATATTTTAGGAATTCATTAATTGTTGCTATCCCCATGCCGCCTGCCGCGCCAGTTAAAAATATTGTTTTTTTTGCACTCATCAATAATCCTCCTATTCTTGAGTTATTTATAGCCTACTGCATCAATAATCAATTGTTCTATATTTTCATCACATGGAATTAACATATACCATTTTCTAAAAAATATTCCATCTAGTACTAAGATAGCAGTCCAGATAATTTAGTAGCTCTATTTTTTCTAAGCCGACCTATGTCAGGCTTCTTTGCTTACTTAAATCAACCTTGTTACAACGCCTTCCGTAATTCCGTTTTCATTAAAGCTGTCTATACACACATAGCAATCCCAGTCTTTATTCAGTGCCGTAATCAGCACTTCATTTTGCTCATATACTTGGTAAGAGCCATACAGTTTCTCCGGGGAAATACCAAAACGCACATTGTAACCCATGGCGTTTTCCACTTTGTCCCATCGTACGATACCTACTCTGTCATTTTCACGCTGGGTTGTTATATTTTCCGCCTGAGATGGCCGCTGACCATTGCCCTCACCGAATACTCGCAGACCACTTAGTGCAAACTTTTCTCCATAGGGAAGTTCATGTGCCGTAATTTTCACGTAACGTAGCTCCGTTCCGTTGGCAAAACGGACGTAATCATGGGATAAATCCGTTTCGGCCTGCGTCTTATCTTCCAAGACGAACCATTCTTTGCCGTCTACACTGCCCTCCATAAGATAGCGGGTTTTTAAGTCCTTACTGCTGTCGATATAGCGGTAGTTTGTCAATATGGTATCTGAGCATTCTGATTTCTTTTTTTTCAGCTGCGGAACACGCTCCTCAGCAAAATTCACTTGAATGGCAAAGACCTTATATACATCCTGCAAGTCCAGCTGATACCATTCGCCAGCACTGCCTTTTGCACACCACCAGTCTCGAATGTTCTCGTTGACTGCCAGTTGGACGCCATGTTCGTTTAAACAGGAAGATGCAGCAGCCGGCTTTTTATAGGAAAGGAGCATCCATTTGGGCGTTAGCGTCCTTGCATCGAATTTTCCTTTCGCTATTTCATAGGGATAATCGGCAAAATTCTGGTTGCAATACAAGATTCCATCCTCGTCCACACCGGCGGGGAACAGCCCCACCCGCCGTTCAAACATGGCATTAACAGAGACTCTCATTGTAGATGCGTGCCACAAATTACCATATTCATCTTCGATTGTGCTCCCGTGTCCGGCGCCGGTGATGAATCCCATTGGACGAAACGAAAAAGGATTGTGAGCTTGGTAACGGAATGGGCCAAGAGGACCTTCGCCGATATACACACCGTCTGCGTAAACCGGCAGACTCGTGCCAGGGGCTGCATACTGCAGATAATACTTACCATTGATTTTGGTCATAAATGGGCCTTCAAAATAAGGAGCATTTTTGTCTTTGCCCATGTCAACCAGTCTCATTATCATTTTCTGCAGCAAGGGTTCCCGCTCATCTTTGCCCGGATAATTGTTATGCTCAAATCCGTGCTCGTAGGGCTTGCAGGAAATAAGTTCCTGTTTTTCCGTGATCGGCATTAGTGTCTCCGGATCCATTTCTATGCCGTAAATCGGTCGATCTTTGTCACAGCCCCAATAGAAATACACCCGCCCGTCGTCATCTTGAAACGTAGCCGGATCCCAAAACGGAAACGGCTCGCTGATTTTCTCAAACTGATCGCTCATTGGATCTAAAGTGGTGTAAAAAGCGCAGTTCTTTTTTGCCGATGCACAAAACACCAGATAATCTCCAACCTGGCGGACATCAGGTGCATAACGGTACAGCTCCAAATTTCTATTTTCGTGGAAATTCCAGTCCATCAAATCCTGAGAGTAATAGAATCCCGCGCTCATGGATGCAAAAATATAGTATGTGCCCTTGAAAAATATAAGAGTAGGATCAGCAGCCTCTCTATATGCAAAGCCACTGTGATGCTGAAATCTGTAGCTCAGATTGATCGGATTGCAATAATTTTTCATAACAAGACCTCCGCTACTATGAAAGTTAGGTTATTAATCAACCTGTGCCAATGCTAAATACAGGTCATCCAACAGTTCACCTGCTTTGCTGGCATCAGGGATATAGCCAATGATCACCATCTTCAGTACATCACTTAATTTTCGAGTTCCCAACAGATGAATACCATCCCCCAACTGTGCAAGCAAGCCAGGCAGGAACTGATTCAGAATTTCGACGGCTTTGAGGCTTTTAACAACTTCACCCAAAGTTGTATCCGGCCCAAATACATAGGGGTTATCACCATAGACAGTCATGGGAATCTCTGCAAAAATATCCGCAGAAGAGGTGCCAAGGTACAAATGGTATTTACCAACCGGAATAATCCACTTAGCAAACTTGGGGTCAAAACAGAAAAGGTCTTCTTTCTTGAACACCAGCTCCAGCTTTGCAGTTTCGCCGACTGCCAGCTTTACCTTGCCAAAAGCTTTTAATTCCTTTTTGGGGCGGAGCAAACGCGGACTGCATTCTTCCACATACAACTGAATCACCTGACTGCCCAGAGTACTGCCGATATTCTTTACCTGTACGGGAATTCTGATTTCTTCCTGCTCCCTTAAGTCAAATTTAACAGCATCCATTTCTGTACTCTGTTCAAACTGGGTACAGCTCAAACCAAAGCCAAAGGGGAACTGTACTGGCAGTGCACGCTTTTCATAGCTGCGATATCCTACAAAAATACCTTCGCCATAGTAAACATCGTCATGCTCCCCGGGGAAGTAAGGATAAGACGGTGTATCTTCATAGCGCACAGGGAAGGTAACAGGCAGTCTGCCTGCAGGAATGGCATTACCAAGCAGCAGATCAGCGGCTGCTTTACCGCCCATGCAGCCGGGAATGAAGATGCACAGCACAGCGTCTGCAAATTCGATCCAGCTGCGCATTTCAACCGGTCCGGATACATTCAGAATTACAACGGTTTTTATCCCCTGTTCTTTGGCCTTTCGAAGCACGGCAGGCATCCGTTCACGGTCTTCCGGTTCGATATCCATGGACTCACAGTCTGCAGCCTCACCGCCTGGTGCGGCTGCTGTATAAACCAACGCATCTGCATTTTCCCATTGCTCAAAGGCGGCTTTTTCTTCTCCCAAAAGCTTTACCGTTTCCTCATATACATTACTGTGCAAGTCTGTCATAACAGCGGTAGAGCCACTGCCGCATTCAATCGGGGATTTGCTGCGCCTGCCCCAGAAGGCAATCCTATTTATATCCTGCAGGGGCAGTACTGCATTCGCGTTTTTAAGCAATACAGCGCCATCCGCAATAGTATCGCAGGCAGTTTGCAAAATAGCAGCTGCATCGTATTCAGCAGGAATCGCTGCTTGTTCTGCCTTCAAATCACAGATCAGCTTCAGTACCCGCTCTACATGAGCGTTCAGCTCTGCCTCTGTCAGGGTTCCGTCTTTCAATGCTTTGCAGCAATTCGACATATCATTCGGACCGGGTAAAATTAAATCCAGACCGGCGTTCAATGCTTTATCCTTGTCTTTCGCAGCAGCACCCCAGTCACTGACTACAACGCCTTCAAAGCCCCACTCTTCCTTGAGCCAATCTGTCAGGATGGTTTTATTGTAAGATGAAAACACCCCATTAATTGCGTTAAGAGCTGACATCACGGTTTTAACCTTTGCCTCTTTAACAGCACAGATAAAACCAGGGCTATAGATTTCACGCAGCGTCCTTTCAGAAACATGAGTGTCTTTTGTTTCACGGCGGGTCTCCTGATTATTTGCCATGAAATGCTTCGCGCAGGCGCCTACACCAGTTTCCTGCATGCCACGGATAAAAGCGGCGCCGATCTTTCCAACCAGGCAAGGATCTTCGCCATACATTTCATAGTTTCTTCCGCCAAGAGGATCGCGCTGCACATCCACGTTAGGTCCAAGGCATACATCTACCTTAGAATCCCGCATTTCCCAGCCAACAGCCTTGCCAATCGCTTTTGCGGTTTCAAGGTTCCATGAAGCACCAATATTGACACCGGAAGGAAAGCAGATAAAGCTTTTTCCATTGGGGCGCATGGTTTCCACAAAATCAATGAAGTCCAACATCAAAGGGTCGTCATGGTATTTCTCCCGAGACATTTCCAATGGAGTTACCGGCACTTCCATGGCCTTGAGCCAATCCAACTGCCTGTCTGCAAGATCATGGCTGGTGTTATAGTCAATGATCATCTCTGTGGAATTTAAGCCGGTGACTCCATCAATTATCTGGATAGCCGGAATACCCAGTTCCGGAATGGTTGTAGTCCTACAAGCCGATGCCGCAGACAATAAACTTATCTTTTCAGAAATAGTCATATCTGCAATTACCCTAGAAATAGTACTATGCTTTGTCAGTTTTGTTCTCATTTGTTTTCCTCCTCCTATAACCAAGACTTCTTATTTCCGGGTTCCATCTTCATTCAAGCCATGTTCTACACGCAGCTTCTTCAGCTCCGGCTCCAGTTTGAAGAAGGGCAATAACAGCAAAATCAAGCCCATACAAGTAAGGGGAACATAGTTATAGATAATGTCGAGGCCAATCATAGCTTCTGCTACCGTTGCTGCCCCGCCGGTGATATATTGCTCGAAACCTGCGTTGCCTAAAGCTGCCAATGCTGCCCAGTCGGTGAAACCGCCGCCGGTAATGGCAGCGGTCAGATAGTCAAAACCAGTAATGGACATGATGGTACCGATGACTAAACCGCTGACGGCGCCAGCCATCTTCTGGGAAAACCCGACAAATGCGGAGTAACGTGCTTCGGCGTTAATGCCTGTCTTATAGCGGCCATATTCCATGCATTCAATGGTAATCTGAGAGCCGACAAAAGCCGTTGGAATACCGGGCAGAGCATTGAGCACATAGCCGGCGCACTGAGCGATAAAGAAATGGGGCATTACCAAACGAACTACAATACCGACGATGGCAAGGACATAGAAAATGGTAATGATTTTAACAATCCCGAATTTCTTGTACAGCTTGGGGATTAAGAACATCACCGGGAATGCCGCTGCTGAACTGATCATGACATAGGTATAGGCGCTCAAGTCACCATAGAAATACTGGAAATAGTACTGACCGGCAGTAAAAGTCCCCAGAATGTTCAATGATCCTAAGAAACTGATAACAGTCCAAAGAATGATGTATTTGTTTTTCAGAACACTCCTCAGAAAAACAGCAATGGACACTTCTGCCTTCTTCTCTTCCTTTTCCAGACCGTTGTACGAGTCCAGCTCTTTCTCGGTATATTCCGGGCAGAGCAGGAAGCCACCGATACTGCCCGCAATGCCCATGACGCTCGTGACAACTGCTAGAAGGACAAAGCCGCTCTGCGCGCCATGGAAGGCGGCGATGAGCGTGGGCAGGGATGCCTGCAGAACTACAGTGCCAAGGGCATATACCAGACCACAGATGGTCAGAACCTTGATGCGGTTATCCGTATTGACAATGCTTCGTTTTAGATGGGCATCACCGGCAATACCGCTCAGGTTACCGAATACAGCACTGGCCAGCGTACCGAATACGGTGATATAAACCACGATGGCCATATTTTTGATGTCCTGCTCCAGGCCGTTAAACCAGGTGGTGGGCACACTGAAAATTGCCAGAGTGCACAGCCACATAAGGATAGCGGCCAGACCATAGGGGCGTGCCTTGCCCCACTTGCTGTGAGTGCGGTCAATGATGGGTCCCATGATCAGGTTGGTACCAGCGTCGATGAAAGCTTTGATGGCCATGCCGCTGGAAATGGATGCCACCGTCAGACCAAGGCTGTTGGTTCCGAAGTAGGTAATCTCACCAGCCATAACACCTCCCAGAACCATGCCGCCTCGAGACATGGCAAAACCTACTGCTTTCATTTTTGAATACTTTTCATCTGCTACATTAAGCTTTAAGGGTGCTGTCTCCATTAAAAGATACTCCTTTTTTTATTTCTTAATATTTCAGTTCTTATAGGGAAGCCGGAATCAATAGCTGATATGATCCCAATGTACATTATTAACATCAATTTTATTTGCTATCGCAGTACTTCTTCCAGAAACCGGATGGAAACTTCATGCTTTTCCTTCCACTACAAAAAATGCCGTGCTTGACCTTATGCATACATAGTACATTCCTTCAATTGTTCTCCAAAATGACATAAATTATGTGAACAACTTGTTTGTATTGCACCCCAAAACCACTCCCTAGTAGCATTAAGCTGCTAGTAACTATTTGCCATCACCACACGCTATAATATCCACATACTCAGGTATTACCGTTCTACATCTAAAGTATATCGCTGTCAACTTTTTAAATTCAGCTTCTTCCTCAATAATAAGCACATATCCATCATCGCCACTATTCACATCTCTATCTCTGCCATATTCCGTATCTAATACAGTTACGACCTCCTAATCACAATAACAACTTCACTAGGCAATCCTCCCAACTCATCTACTTCCTTAAAATGAGTTGTTTTTTATGACTCTTCTCCTTTAAATATCAATCGACGTTATAACGTAAATGTTGAAAAGCCCCATCACTCACAGGCGTGATGGGGCCGTATCCATTTATGCAACGTTGCCAAAATAACAAGCAGTTTTTATCTGATAAAAGCTTTGAACTTAGTTTTTGTATTTTAGATATATTTTTAGGGCTATCTCAAATTATCTATTTTGAGACAGCCCTTTTGAGAAGTTATCCTTAAGCTTTCTACAAGTTATTCAAAATTAAATGTTATTATTTTGATATACAATCTTGCTTCCCTGCATACTGATATTCATTTCCATGGCTTCATTCATTTCATCAATACCATAGCGATGCGTTATTAATTTTTCTACTGGAAGTCCACGAAGCTGAGCTTCTTTTAAGAATTCACAGGCCTGAATCCAATCAGATGCTTGATATGTCCAGGAACCAACGACTTTAATTTCTTTATTGCAAATATCTAAATGCGGATTATATTTTGCATCTCCATTATTTACAAAGAAGCCTAATTCGCATAAAGAACCACCGCGTCTTACATAATTCCATACCACTGAAGCCGCTTTAGGAGAGCCAGTGCATTGGAATGCCATTTCAGCACCCAGGCCACCAGTAAGTGCTTTCACATCTGCAACTGGATCTTGAGTAGCAGTAATGTCAATAACTGCAGAAGCCCCTAACTCTTTTGCAACAGCCAATCTCTTTTTGTCTGCATCAACTGCAATAATATTTCTAACACCCATAGTACGAACCAAAGTTAATAGCAATAATCCAATAGGACCGCATCCTTGAATTAATACATAAGAATCATGTTTAAAATTAAAAATTTCTTTTGCTTTTTCTACTGCATGTACTATAACAGCTGCGGGTTCTATCAGAAGTCGTAGATCTAAGCTCATATCACTTACATTGAACACAACACCACCGGCATTGATTTTTATATACTCACCAAACCAACCATTGAAGTAAGCATTTTCTCCCGGCATTAATCCAAATATTTCTCCGCCTTCACATAAATGGATTTTTTCCGGATGTTTAGTACAAACTTCACATTTTCCACATGGACGAAGCCCTGTTACAATCTTATCGCCAACTGCTAATGGTTTACCTGAAAAATCTTTTGTTATATTTTTGCCAAGCTTCACAATCGTCCCAGTACCTTCATGTCCCAATTGAACAGGAATATACCCAAATGGATCTCCCTTAAATTCGTGAACATCAGTACCACAAATTCCGCAACCTTCTATATGGACAAGAATTTCATCATCGTTAATCTGTGGAATTGGAAGCTCTTTTACCTCCATCTTTCGGACACCTGTCAGTACTGAAATTTTAGCTGTTTGCGGAATTTTGTAATCACCCATTCCAAATACCTCCTTGATTTTTATACTTGTACATAGCACTTTTTACGTAAAAGTCTACTTACTATAAGTATAAAATAACGGCTAATTAGAACAAGTTCCATTCATGTCTATTTGTCACGATACGTTACAATTATCACAAACTGTAACTAGAGGCTAATCCATTACTTATTTTACAACTGTGTATTCCGATAAATCACTCAAGTATTCGATTAAACGGGGTGGCATCGCATCTACTAAAATCCGGGCCATCGTCTCCGGGGGAGTCTTCATTCCTTTTCTGACCCAGTCAACAGTCATCTCCATGGAACAGCGGCAATAAAATTCCAGCAATAAAGTAGTTCCCTCCGTCAATGGTGCCTTTGACATCAAAACATCCTTATAGAATTCGTAAATACAGCAATAATCATAATGAAATAAATTATTAAGATCTGAAGAAGAAAAGGCTGAGATAAAAAAATATTTATCTTCTTGCATAAGCTGAAACTTTTTAATCAGACCTTCTTCTAACGTTAAGCTATGTCCCATCTGCTTGATGGTTTTTTGTACAATTTTATCAAAGAACCAGTTAACAAGATCGTATTTGTCCTTAAAATTCCGGTAAAATGTCTGGCGAGTGGTACCGCAATTTTCCACTATCTCCCTAACTGTAATTTTATCTAGTGGAACATTTCTCATCAACTCTTTAATTGAATTTGCTAATATAAATTTTGTCCTTTCTGAAAAATGCATAAGCACTGCTCCTTGTATAAATACATCTATCGTATTACTGTTATTTTTCTCTCCATGGAGATATCCTTTTAGAGTGGATCCCTTGATCCTAGCGTTGCGTAATGTACATTACCCTTAATACATGTACAACACTGAAAGCCCATAAGCAAGTTCTAAATTTGCTACTTCACGATTGGCATTAAAATCACCTCCAAGATTATTAAAGAATGAAAGGCTAATGTATCTTAAACAGCAGATCTACTTTTACTGTCTGCTTTATTTTCCCACATTTCACATTCCCATGTTGTCATTCAATTCAGAAAACAGTTGCTACCATTCTATCTTAAAACAGCTATTAAATAAAAATTCCATACTAAAACAAAAACTCCTGCCAATCCAATCGGATTCTATAGTAGTCCTGCTGCAATGGCATACTTTATAGCTACTTTCATTTTAAAGAAGATTACTTCTCAATTCTCTTTAAAAATAATTGAAAGACGAACTTTAATCAAGCGTCCGACTAAAGTTCGTCTTTTAATTTTAAATTTTCTTAGAAAATAGTCTTTTTGCAACTATCAGAATATTCTGCGTAATGGTTCACTCTTTTATTTCTTAATGATCTAATATTTCCATACATTTTTATTTCAAAGAACCATTCTTTTTATCAATTAAAGTCATTATGAATGGTGAAATAAAGATAACTAGTATGGTTGCCATTAGCACAACTTTATTCGTTGATGCTGCAATACTGCCTAAGATGGTATCAATAAAAAGGAAATCACTATCCGAGAATGTGGTAGCTAAGAATCCAAATTGTCCAAACAAATTTATAAACAGTATGGGAAGGAACGTCATAATAATACCATTTATGAAAGGACCAATAAGAGCTCCTTTACGTCCTCCTGTTGCATTTCCGAAAATGGCACTAAGTCCACCACAAAAAAAGTGAAATACAATACCTGGGAGAATAACAACTGTACCCATAAGAATTTGAATTAACATACCTACAATGCCACCTAAAAGACTACTTAAAAAACCAGCCAATAAAGCATTGGATGTTCCTTTAAATAAAATCGCAAAAGGATATGCCGGAATAGCATTTGGAACAATTCTGCTACTAAAACCCTTGAATGCCGGCGTGATTTCTTCCAGCAGCATATTTACACCTGTAAGCAGCACTATAATACCAGCGGAGAATTCAATTGCCTGTAAAAATGCCCAAACATACAGGTTCATATTGGTCAATTTTGCTATTTCACTTGGACCTGAAATGACTGCTACGATAAAGAATAAGATTGTCATCACAAGAGATACAGATACATTGCTGTCTTGTAGAAATGCCAGCGATTTCGGAAATTCAATCTCTTCAATCGATTTCGATTTTTCTCGAAACAGCTTTCCGATCTGTGCGGAAAACCAATAGCCCAATGTGCCAAAATGAGCAAAACTTTCATTTTCTTTACCAGTTATTATTTTCATTGTTGGATGTGCAATTGCTGGCATAATACAAAGAATTACACCCAATAAGAGAGATCCAAAAATAATGGATTCGATAGTGTTAAACCCTGCCAGCATCATCACTGGCGTAATTGCACAAGCCATATAAAATGCATGATCACTTGCCAGGAAAATATACTTGTATTTAGTCAATCTGGCTAAAATAACATTTAATATTAACCCTGCCACAAATATAAAAGTGGCTACTGAGCCATATTTAGCTAAAATAATTGATATGGCCGCCTCATTACTGGGTATAATCCCCTGCATACTAAATGCGCTTTCAAAAAGTTTACCGAAATTGGATAACGTTCCCACAATAAGAGTAGTACCCGCTAATAGTACTACGAAACCAAGAATCGCTCGAATCGATCCCTTGATTATTTCAGTGCCAGGCTTCTTTAATGCAATTAAGCCAAGAAGTACTACCAAGCCAGCAATAACTGCTGGTTGTCCTAATAAATCACTCAAAAATCTCATGTTATCCTCTCCTTACACTTTTCCAGAAGATTTGAAAACTTTCATTTTTGCGCTAACTTCTTCTTTAATTAGATTGATAACCCACATCGAAACATCTGAACTAAATACTTGGGCTGTTTCTTTATTCAGTCTATCTCTAACACTATTTGCAACGTTATATGCCATTGTTGAGTAATAATTTATTTTACTGACTCCATTTCTAACCGCTTCTTGATATTCAAAATCACTTAGACCTGACCCACCATGCATAACTAATGGTGCCTTTACTTCTTTATTAATTTCAGATAGGCGTTTAAAGTCTAAATTGGGTTCCCTAGTGTACACTCCATGAACGGTCCCAAAAACTACAGCCAGCGCATCTATTTCCGTTTTTTCCACAAAATCTCTCGCATTTTGAGGATCTGTAAACGTATCCTCAATAGAATTATAGAACTCAGCTCCTCCTCCTTCTCGGTTCATTGTCCCCAGCTCAGCTTCGACAGATACGTTCAACGCATGAGCAATCTTTACAATTTCTTTTGTTGCTCTAATATTATCTTCATATACCATTTTAGAGGCATCAATCATGACAGATGAAAATCCTAAATGAATAGCCTGCATTATTTTTTCAAAGCTTTCTGCATGGTCTAAATGGACAACTACAGGTACTTTTGCTGTTTTTGCTGCTGCAATCATGATAGGGGCAATCACGTCTAAAGGTACATAATTCTCATGTAATTCAGCAAACTGTAAAATGACAGGAGATTTTTCGATCTCAGCAGCAGCAATGACTCCTCTAATCATCTCCAAATCAGTTACATTAAAAGCCCCTACCCCATATTTCCTGGTATATGCATCGTCTAGTAAATCCTTCATATTAACTAAAGCCATTTAAACCACCCTTTCTAATCCAGTTCAAGAATTTTTTTCTGCGCGTTATATAGCCCTTTGTACTTCTTGAAATTTTTATTATAAATATCAACATTTTTCGGTTGTGGATAAAAAGTTTTTTCCACTTTTACCAAGCTGTTCATTGCTTCCTCAAAGGACTTAAATAGCCCTACAGCAACACCAGTCATAATAATAACTCCCAATGTTCCTGCTTCCTTCATCTTCACTACTTTTATCTCTTTATTGAAGACATCGGCTTTGATTTGCAGCCAAAGATCTGACCTTGATCCACCACCACAAGCTCGTAATGAATCGATTTCGATACCATTTTTTTTCATTTCTTCGATGTTTAGTCTTAGCTCATATGCAACGCCCTCTAACAAGGCTCTGTAAAATTTCGACTTATTTGTATTCGCATCTAAACCAATAATAGCTCCTTTTGAGTAAGGGTCCATATAGGGCAATGCAGATCCACTAAAATGCGGCAAAACCAATATTTCTGTCGGTTCTTTTGCTGCATAACGATTAAAAATATCATATACACTGCTATTTGTTTCCAATGCTTGTCTACTTTCTTCTTGTCCGAAAGTATCTCTATACCATTTTAGTAAAGATCCTCCGTCGTAAATATAAGCATAGGTTGTAAATTTGCCATCAAGGTATGGCACTATTGCGTAATTTTTTTCCGCATTTTTCTCTTTATTTACATGATCTGAGAAGATTGGAGCGATACAATCCACAGACCCCATACCATCCATCGCTTCTCCTAATTTATAGGTTCCTGAACCGATAGCTGCACATATTTGATCATGAGCTCCAGTCACTAATTGCATGTCTTGGGGAAGTCCCAATTTTAGTGCCAAATTCTCATTAATCACTCCTACAATCGTTCCCATCGGATAGAGATCGGGGAGAATATCTTCTTTCAGTCCAGCAGCAGCAAGGATTTTACCATCCCATTGCTTTTTCTCTACATTCAGTAACATCGTACGAGCAGCAAGTGTATAATCACTGACACAAATATTACCTAAACGGTACAAAATATAACTTCCATACAAGAGGACTTTCCATATATTATGGAATACTTTGGGTTCATTCTTTTTAATCCACATAATCTTGGGTAGCGAATACGTGCTACTTGGCTTTAGTCCTGTACGTTCTACAATCTCCTTTTCTGTAATATATGACAGCAGCTCATCGGCTTCTTCAACACCCCTAATATCTGTATAAACCATACTATTCATTAAAACATGGCCCTTGCTATCAATCGGTACAAAAGATTCGCCAAAAGATGAGACACTCGCTCCCAGTATTTTTTCATTTACTTTGCTGGCCGCAAGCTTGATAACTTTTTGTGCACTATCCCATACTTCATTAGGATTTAATTCAAAATATCCATGCTTTGGCGAAAAAGATTGATATTCTTCATAAGATTCCGATAATAAATTACCATAATTGTCTGTAATCGTACATTTCACTCCGGTTGTCCCTACATCAATGCCCATTAATGCCACTATATTCCCCTCCATTTCTAGTATCTGATTACTTTCCTATTATAAAAATATCTATACTCTCGTTCAATAGTTGGCTATAATGTTGATAATTAATCATTAATGAATAAAAATTGTTCATCTTTGATCAAAGATGAGCACAAAGGAGAGAAGATTATGATTCCTTATGAACGACAAGAAGAAATAATCGCTTTATTGAAAGATAAAAAATTTCTAAAAACACAAACGTTAAGTCAAAAATTATTTGTAAGCTCCGCAACGATCAGAAGAGATTTGGCAGAAATGGAAAGTAAAGGTTTGCTTCGCAGGGTCACTGGTGGTGCCATTATTATCGAAGAGCCAAAAAATTTACCGTATGATTATACAAACAGAATCAATTTAGAAAAAAAAGAAGTCATTGCAGCCATTGCAACGACCCTAATAAAAGATAACCAAAAGATATTTTTAGATTCCAGCACAACAACTTATCGAATTGTTAATAAATTAGAAAGGTTTATTAACTTAACGATCCTTACGAATGGTATACACACAGCTAATAAACTTTGTGAATTAGAAAATGTGGAAGTATATATAATTGGCGGAAACATCAATAAATCCTATTTAAACATATACGGCCCAGAAGCAAATCAAAATATAAAAATGCACTACAGTGATATAACCTTTATTTCTTGCCGAGGGCTAAGCAAGAGAGGAGCTTCTGATTCAAATGAAAGTGAGGCATCTCTTAAAAGAGAATTTGCCAATAATACGGATTGTTTGGTTTTGCTAGTAGACAGCAGTAAATTTAATTCAACTCATTTTAATATTAGTGCAAAGTTTGATGATATCGACATCATCATCAGTGATAAAAACTTACCTCCTGATATTCTAGATATTGCTAAAAAAAAGAACATAAAGGTACTATATTAATTCTTTGTCGGGTGTAGGATATGGCAAACAGAGGCTTGCAAAAGACAAAAAGAATGCATCAAATTTCAGCACTACTGGTTTTTTATTCTATATTGCTTAGCCGACATGGTAACTATTTTTTTAAACACACGACAAAAATAATTATAATCTTGAAAGCCAACTAAATTTGCAATATCCGTAATCCTGGAAGAAGTATTTTTCAATAAATATTTTGCTTTTTCAATCCGTTTATTTCTTATATGCTCTCCAATACCTATACCTAGATAATGTGAGCTGATTTCATATAGTTTGGTGCGGCCAATATTGAATTCTTCACACAATTGCTGTACTGAAATATCATCATGTATGTGCTGATCAATATAATGATTTAATTGATATATGAAACGGTCTTTTTCGATACTAATCAGATCTTTAAATAATACATAAAAAGTACAAGCTTCCAAAATTTTTGCCGCAGCTAAAATTTGTTCTTTACTGCAATATGTAATATTATCAATGGCAGTAAAATATTCATCAGAGGAAATGTTGTATTGGTTGCAAATCTGAAAAAACCCCTTCAATGCGTTAATTTGTTCCTTATCATCTATGATTTGACCAATCATAATATAACCTATGATTACTCCTGCATCTAACAAGGGGGCGGTAGCTTCAACTAAACCGGCATGACATTGATAAATTAAGATCTGGTTACTTTTTTTACATGTTTCAAACGAATACTCATTGCTTTTTAAACACTCCATACGAGTTTTGGGATTGCTATGCATGATATTACAAAAATCAGAATGAGGTTCAGGATAGGCAATAATTTCTTGGTAATCATTGTCAAAAATGACAATTCGTATACCGGTTAATATATGGAAATCACGCATTAATTCTTGGAGTTTTTCAACTTTTAGGCGCAGAGTCATTGTATCACCTCTTACCAGAATAAATAGATCTTTCAGTATATGAACAAATCACTTTAAAATTTAATGCTACTTTTCTATAGTTTATATTATACATAGAAGAGTCTACTTACTGGTAATAATTCGTAAATAAAACCAGTTAAAATTCTTTCACTAAGAAATCGAACTGACTTTATTCATCATCTTGTCCTGCAAAATTAAATCTGAAACTGACTGACAGCCTCATGGAGATCTATCGCTAAATGAGCCAGAGCTTGACTAGATGAGGCGATTTCTTCCATAGATGCCGCTTGCTCTTCAGTTACATTCGATATTGTCTGCGCTTCCCCTGTTGCTTTTTTACTTACTTCATCAATCTGTTCTACCGATCCGACAATTTGCTGGCTACCGCTGGCCATCTGCTCAATAGCTGCAGATATTTCCTTTACTTGACTCGACACGTGCGTTATCAGAATCGAAAAATCGTGGAAGGTTTGTCCAAAAGTATTGACTATTTCCGCACCCAACTTGACTTCACGAGTACCATCTCTCATGACGGATACGGCGTTGTCTGTATATCTTTGAATTTCACTAATCAGTGTGGCAATTTTCTTGGCTGCCCCTTGGGATTGTTCCGCAAGCTTGCGGACTTCTTCTGCGACCACAGCAAAACCACGCCCTTGTTCTCCTGCACGCGCAGCTTCAATCGCAGCATTTAAGGCCAAGAGGTTGGTTTGGCTAGCAATACCAGAGATGGTGTCGACAATTTGACCGATTTCCTTTGAGCGTTCACCTAATTTTATGACCACTTGGGCAGAGTTGTTCACTGTTTGCTCTATATTAGCCATTTGATTGACCACTTTATCTATCGATTGATTACCGACCTTTGCCTTGTTTGCTGCTTGCCCTGATCGTCCGGATACTTCACTGGCGTTGACAGCAACTTGCTGGATGCTAGCTGACATCTGCTCTACCATCGCAAATGCACCGTTAGTTACGCTTAGTTGTTGTTCTGCTCCTCTAGCCACATCGATAATTGCTCCTGCAACCTGGTGAGCGGCTTGAACTGACTGATCGACACTAGCTGTCAATTCTTCTGAAGCGGCTGCTAAATATTCGGATGAGTCATTAACATTTTTTATTAACGTCCGCAGACTACCTCGCATATCTGCCAAAGCATCCGCCAATAGGCCAATTTCATCCTTTCTAACAAAGTTTCGTGTTTTATCACGAAAATCGCCAGATGCGAATTCTTTACAAACGAGTACCATTAAATTAAGGGGATTTGTTATTAACTTTGTAATGTAAATTCCACTCCATAGTAATACAAAAAAGGATATCACAATAATGCCAATGGTTATATGGATCGCCTTTTCAAGAGACGCTTGGTTATTACTACTCATTTTTTCGGATAATGCAGCGTAATAATCGGAAAGATTATGTAAATCGTCAGAAAGTTCAGCAGCTATTGATTCTACACCCGTACGGTATGATTCATAGGCTTCCACATTTCTATTTTGTAATGCTAATTCAAAAGTTTTCCTTCTGCTATCACGATACTTTTTCAGTGATGTATTTGCTTTATTGAGTAATTCCTTCCCTTGAGAATCTAAATAATGCTCTTCAATTTCTGTAAGGTTGCTATTTAATATCGATGTATTATTATAGATCTTCTGCTTTAACTCCTGCTTTTTTTTATCATCCGTTGTGATCATCAATTCCAGTGTTGCGGCATTCACTCCGTTAACATATGAACGGCTTTCATTTAAAAGTCTAACCGGAATCAATCGCTCAACATACATAGTATTCATGTCTGTATTTGATTGTTGCAAATAGTAATATCCTGTATATCCTATAACAACTAAAGATATAAGAGCAATAAGAATTAGGACACCTAATTTTAAACGTACTTTCATGTCGTCAAAAAATTTCATTTAAGTTCTCCTCCTTATAAAATAACATGAGTGTTGATTAACCATCTATATCTGTCTTTTCTCAAATATTGGAGCTTAAAAATTCCTTCTAAATTATAAATTTAACTATCGAATGCATAAAAAAGTGGATTTGTAAGAAGTAATTCCCCTCCCTTACAAATCCACTTTTCATAAAGGTATTCTTGTAAGAATACCTTTTATGACTGTTTTGATTTTGTATAAATATCAAAAGCTACAGCCAATAATAACACTAACCCTTTTATGGTTTGTTGCATATCAATGGTAACACCAATTAAGGACATACCATTATTCATAACCCCCATTACCAGTCCACCAATAATTGCCCCCATAACAACACCAATACCTCCAGCCGTAGAGGCACCACCAATAAAACAGGCTGCAATGGCATCTAATTCAAATCCCATACCGGCTTTTGGCGTTGCGGCATTAAGTCTGGCAGCAAAAACAAGGCCTGACAAAGCAGCCATTACTCCCATATTTACAAATACCCAAAACACAATGCGTTTGGTTTTTACACCTGATAATTTTGCTGCCTTTTCATTGCCGCCAAGAGCATAAATATGACGTCCTACTACTGTTTTAGTCGTAATAAACGTATAAAAAACAATTAGAGCAAATAACAAAATTAAAACATTAGGAATCCCCTTATACGAAGCAAGTAAATACATAAACCAATTTATGACTATGCCAACACATGTTAATTTTGCAATTAGAAATTGCATCGGAATGACTTCAAAATGGTACTCTTGCTTGGCTTTTCTATGGCCTAATTCAAAATATATATATATCAGAGTCAAAATAATCCCAACCGCAAGCGTTGTCACATGGATTGTGCTTCCACCCAATAAATCAGGCACAAAACCATTACTCATTTTTTGGAAAACCTCTGGATAAGGACCTTTTGATTGTCCCTCTAAAGCCGTCATTGTTAACCCCCTAAAGATCAACATCCCTGCTAGGGTAACAATAAATGACGGAATCCTAAAGTAAGCAATCCAATACCCTTGAAACGCCCCAGCAAGACCTCCGATAAGAAGTGAAATCAGAATTCCTGGCATAACGCCAAAATGGTTGTCAACCATTAATATTGCGGACATGGCACCGACAAAAGCAGCGATAGAGCCTACTGACAAATCAATTTGAAAAGCAACGATAACTAGTAACATGCCAATCGCCAATACGAGTATATAACTATTCTGCTGAATTAGGTTGGTTACATTTAATGGCTGTAACAATACACCATTACTAACAACTTGAAAAAATAGCACAATGGATACTAACGCAATCACCATACCATATTCTCTGATATTACTTCTAAACATCTGCATCAAAGTTTTCATGACAATACCTCCTCTATTTGCTCAATATACATTTCGTATTTTTTTCCTGCAATTCTTCATTTCGCATTATACATTTCATAATCTTTTCTTGCGATGCTTCATTTCCTGCAATTTCGCCCGTAATAGTGCCTTCATTCATCACATAAATTCGATCACATATGCCTAGTATTTCAGGGAGTTCAGAGGAAATCACTAAGATACCCTTTCCTTCCTTCGCTAATTCATTAATAATACTGTAAATCTCAAATTTCGCCCCTACATCAATGCCTCGTGTAGGCTCATCTAATATCAAAATATCAGGTTCTGTAAATATCCATTTGCTCAAAACAACTTTTTGCTGGTTTCCACCACTTAAATTGACAGTTTTTTGCAAAATACTGGAACATTTAATTTTCATTTGCCGGCGGCTTTTTTCCGCTACGACAATTTCTTGATTTTCATCAATGACATAATTTTTTGATATTTTATTTAAATTAGCCAATGTAATATTTCGCTGAATGTCATCATTTAAGATTAATCCACAATGTTTCCGATCTTCTGTCACATAAGCAATACCCTGCTTGATCGCCTGACTGACATCATTTAAATGTATTTCTTTACCATTCTTATATAGCTGTCCGCTTATTTTCTGCCCATAGGATTTACCAAAAATACTCATCGCCAATTCCGTTCGTCCTGCCCCCATCAGTCCTGCAATTCCTACTACTTCACCTTTCTTAATATGAAAATCAATCTCCTTAACGACTTTTCTGTCAGCATGGAGATGATGGTATACATTCCAATTTTTCACCTCAAAGATAATCTCACCAATTGTGCTCTCTCTTTTTGGGAACCGCTCTGTCAACTCTCTTCCTACCATGCCTTGAATAACTCGATCTTCTGTAATATTGTCTTCTTTTACATTTAGCGTTTCAACGGTAGCTCCATCACGGAGCACAGTAATGGAATCAGAAATCTTTGATATTTCATTTAACTTATGTGAAATAATAATAGAGGATATTCCTTGCTGCTTAAATTCCAATAATAAGTTTAACAAATTATCACTATCATCTTCATTTAACGCTGCCGTAGGTTCATCTAAAATCAGCAATTGGACTTCCTTTGATAACGCTTTAGCAATTTCTACTAATTGTTGTTTACCAACACCAATATTCGTGATCAAAGTGCTAGGCAATTCCTTGAGTCCTACTGTTGCCAGTAATTCTTGTGTGCGCGTCGTAGTGACATGCCAGTCAATAAGCCCATGCCGTCCTTGTTCATTGCCCAGGAAGATATTTTCTTCTATGGATAAATAGGGGATTAGCGCTAATTCTTGATGAATGATGACGATACCTAATTTTTCGCTTTCTTTAATATCCTTAAATTCGCATACTTTACCTTGATAATAAATATCCCCTGTATATGTCCCATGAGGATATACCCCACTCAAGACCTTCATCAAGGTTGATTTCCCCGCACCATTTTCACCTACCAAGGCATGAATTTCGCCTTTTTTCACTTGTAAATTTACATTATTAAGAGCTTTAACACCTGGAAATATTTTCGTGATATCTCTCATTTCCAAAATAATATCTTCCATCTATCCTCAACTCCTTGTACTATATATTCCCAATCAAATAGGCCAGATAATAAGTAGCGATGGCATGCCAGCCATCACTACTTATTACGGCCTTCTCCTCAGTTGTGAGAGCCATTATTTAAGTTGATCAGGAGTATAATAACCACTTTCAATTAATACTTTTTCATAGTTTCGTTTATCGACAGAAACAGGTACCAGGAGATAAGAAGGCACGACTTTCACACCATTATTATACGTTTTTTCATCGTTAGTTTTTGCTTTCTGACCGCTTAACACTGCATCCACCATCTCAACCGCGACTTTCGCAAGTTCTCTAGTATCTTTAAATACAGTCTGTGATTGTTCGCCCTTAATAATAGATTTAACAGAAGGAAGTTCAGCATCCTGCCCAGTAACCAGGGGCATGGGCAAAGAGGGTGTTCCATAGCCAACGGCTTTTAAAGAAGACAGAATTCCAATGCTAAGACCATCATACGAAGAGAAAACAGCATCCAATTTATCACCTGTATAATTCTTACTTAATAAATTATCCATTCTGGCCTGTGCTGTAGCACCATCCCACCTTAATGTAGAACATACGCTCATATCCATTTGTCCGCTTTTTACAACTAATTTCTTAGCATCAATATAAGGTTTTAACACGGACATAGCGCCATCAAATAGTAAGAATGCATTGTTATCATCAGGTGAACCGCCAAATATCTCAATATTAAATGGTCCTTTACCTTCTTTTAAACCTAATGCTTCTTCAAGATAAGAGGCCTGAATAACCCCTACTTTAAAATTATCAAATGTTGCATAATAATCTACATTGTCCGTCTTTTTAATCAAACGGTCATAAGCAATAACAGGAATATTCTTATCCTTGGCTTTTTGCAATACAGTTGTCAAAGATTCACCATCGATGGGTGCAATAATTAGAACATTGGCACCTTTCGTAATCATATTTTCAATTTGTGCAAGCTGATTTTCCACATTGTCTTCACCATACTGCAAATCAGTTTCATACCCTTTCGCTTGCAGTTGTTTAACAATATTTTCGCCATCTGCGATCCATCGAGATGTGGATTTAGTCGGCATCGAAATACCTATTTTTTTCTTAGCAGTAGTATTTGAAGCAGAGTTTGAAGAACCACACGCGGTCAATGACAGTGCCATTACAGCGATAAGTAACAAGGCTAACATTTTTTTCATTGGAAATTCCCCCTCTTTTATATTTGCTTACAATCATACTCTAGTTGTTGTGATCTTCACTACGATTTTATAAAGCAATTTTAATATTCCAATAATTCAAGTTACCTGCCCGTGATAAGATTTTTTACTATGTCTAAAAAAATCTAGCATCTCCAATCAAAATCAATGAACAAAGTTGCCTGCTTCACGTCAATGATAACAATCCCATGACCATAGGCAGTAGGATTCGGCAAACAGACCACGCTATAGCAGTCTTTATTCTCTTACAGCACATAAATCCAACAAAAGAGAATAAAGACTGCTCTTTATCAAAATGCTTCATATCAGACGCTTATATAGCTCTTAAGACTTCATGTAAACCCACGGTGTTAGTTCGCTACAAAACAAACCTTGATACCATCCATACGAATATTAGTTTCCATTGCTTCATTCATTTGATCGAGAGGGAATCTATGGGTTATAAGTTTATGAATTGGCAATTTAATGCTTTTGGCTAGTTTCATAAACGCAAAAGTGGCAGGATATTCTTCAGGCGTATAGACCCATGAACCGACGGCAGTAATCTCTTTGTTACACAAATCAAGATGGGGGTTAATAGTACATTCACCATTGTCTACAAAGAAGCCAACCTCACAAAGACCGCCCCCACGTCGCACCAGCCGCCACATTAAGGCTGCTGCTTTCGGTACGCCAGTGCATTGGAAAGCAAATTGAGCACCAAGACCATCACTAACGGCCTTTACGGCTTCGATTTCTTCCTCTGCCGTCTTATAGTCGCTAATATTGATTAAATGAGTAGCGCCTAATTCCTTTGCTAGTTCCAGACGGGAAGCGGAACCGTCTACTACAATTATTTCTTCGATCCCCATCGCCCGAACAACACTTAAAACACACAGGCCAATTGGACCGCAGCCTTGAATCAGTACTTTTGAATCGAAACGTAATAATCCGGTGGTCTTTGCACGTTCCAAAGCATGCATGGCAACTGCAAATGGCTCAACCAACAAGCGGGAATCCAAGTCCAGATCACTCACATTAAAGAAAGTTGAACCCTTACGAATAATAACATATTCTCCGAAATAACCATTGAAATGATACTTATCTTCGGGTATCAGTCCATAAATCCCCACTTTTTCACATAGATTGGTCCGTGCCGGTGTTGTTTTGCATGCGTGGCATTCTCCGCAGGGTATAATACAGGTAATCAGTTTATCGCCAACCTTTACTGGTTTATTGACAAAATCATGAGTGATGTTTTTCCCTATCGCAACAACTTCACCAGTACCTTCATGCCCTAATACAACTGGGCGCAGCGCGAAGGGATCCCCTTTATACTCATGAGCATCAGTACCACATACGCCGCAGCCTTCTACTTTTAGCAGAATTTCATCATCACCAATTGCAGGAATATCAAACTCCAGTACCTCAATCTTACGGATATCGGTTAGCATGGCAACCTTGCCTTTTTTCGGAATACTCATTTTATAAACTCTCCTTTATTATCTGAGATATGTTCTCAGTTATTTATTTTTTATAAAATATCTTCATGGCTTTTTTCACATCTTCCTCCATTGCTTTAACAGCTGTATCGGCAATATCGTGGAAAAATCCAACTTCTGTTTTCAATAATTTTTTAGCAGCAAACACACCTTCTCTAGACATATATGTATAATAATTAATCTTGCGAATCCCTTTACTAATGGCTGTTGTATAATCCTCCGGACTAACGCCAGAGCCACCATGCATGACAAGGGGAATGCTGACTAAGGATTTAATTTTTTCGATTCTGGGAAAATCTAATTTAGGTTTCGTTTTGTATACACCATGAGCAGTTCCAAAAATTGCTGCCAGTGCATCAATTCCAGTTTCTTCGACAAATTTTTTAGCCAAATCCGGATCTGTATATACATCTGCTTTTTCTTCTACGGCTTCTTTTCCACCAGCTTCTGACCTTCCTAATACACCAATTTCGGCTTCGACACTGGCTCCCATTTTTTTAGCCATTGCTACTGCTTGAATCGTATTTTTCACATTTTCCTCATAGGAAAGAACAGAACCATCATACATAATCGATGTAAATCCAATGTCGAGTGCTTGCTTTAAATACTCAAGGCTTTCACCATGATCTAAATGAACACAAACGGGAACTTTTGCATTTTTAGCCATAAGCAGCATAATCGGGCCAATGGTTGAAAGAGGCATAATGGCTTCATGTAATTGTGCATGACTTATAATAACGGGCACGTTGTAATATTCAGCCGAATTAATAACAGCCATCATACATTCTAAATTGGGCGTATTAAATGCTCCTATGGCGAAATCTTCTTTCTCGGCAATTTCTAAGGCTTCATTGAGTGTTACTAACATTTAAATTCCTCCTATTACTTTGTTACGGTTTCCCATTCAGATAAGTTTTCTATGATTTCAAGCGTTACATGATATTCAATGGTTTCATCGGGATGAATAAATTTCAAATTACCTTCCCTTCTCATTACATCACGTCCATCCGTATGACAGTTTGCCGGTTCTAGCCCTAACACATAATCCTTGATCCCCATCATCTTCCATTCAATAAAATGATCTAACTGCTTAGGGTCGAAACGAATTACAAGTCCTTTTCCAATTTTGGGATTAAATATGGCTGCTAATCCCTTTTCATCAAAGGAATGATAATAACACTGTTCTTCAAAACCAATTTGCGGCGGTATCATGTTATCCCACATACCAATATCTACTGCCGCGTGATCATTTCTTGGTGTTACTGATTTTGATGGTATATATAATTTTGCATTCTCATCTAACAATGGATATCCCATATTCATATGGTATAAAAACATGAGGGGCGTTGCATCTGTACCAATATTTTTAATTTTATCGGTAATCTTCACTACGTTTTTGCCGATGGGACATGAAATCGTGCGATCTAAGATAAGCTTATGGGAAAAAACCGCAGCGGAACTGATTCTGGCATGAATATTGATTTCATCATCATGTATCACTGTATAAATATGTTCAGCCGGCGTATTCGAAATATCACCATGCAGAGGTAAGTCTTCTCCAGCATCATGACAAGGCACTCCCACAGCAGTCAAACCACATGTGGTTAAAAATCCAGCTGTAAAGGATTTTAAAAAACCACTTCCCTTATTGTCATAATACTGAGGTGCCACATATCCGCAAGGAGAAAAATAACCGAAATTATCACCTTGGAAGGATAATCTGGAAATATCCGCACAGCGATCAGCAGTAACAGTGAACTCTAAACCTGCTCCATTTTTAACTTGCAGCAGCCTCATACCATCCCCTTTTCCTCCTACTAACCGATGTTCTTCCACACCGTAAAGCTGAGATAAATGTCCTAAATATTGCTCTTTCATAGCCTATTTCCCCCCAGTTATTCAATCTCCATTAATTCGTATCCCAAATAGTAAGTAAATGCTTCAGTTAAAATTTTATTCATATGTCCAACGCCAACTGCAGTATGATGCCTAAAGCCACTTCGACCCATTTTCAGTAGTTTTGTTTGCAGATTAGGAATGCGTGCAACACCGCCACAACCAAAGAAACTGGATTCAATTTCATCCTCTGTAAATTCGCCTTCACTTAAATAAAAGGTGAGTTTTCCATCTTCTGTTTTACAATTAGAGAACGTCATGGGAAAGGCTTTAATCCCTCCTTCATTACTACCCCACCCTGAGCCTGGATTTGCTTTGGCAAACATTTTATGATCGGTAACAGTCCCCTTGGCTTTCATTAATTTTTGGGCAACCGGACCACAGTGAAATAGTATGACTTTATTAGGATCATCGCCATAATTATTATTCCAATCAAGACATGCTGTTGGCTGCTCAGATGCTAACTGCATCGAATACATATTAATTGCTGAACATAAATCGATTTCGCAAGAAGCCACAATTCCCCGGTCATTTAACTCGCTTAACAATACACACGGTGCAACACCAAGAACCATTTGCATTTCTTCCCAGCAGCGTAAGGTAAGGGCCTGCATCTGATATTCTTCAATATAATTGTCTAAAACAACACTAACTTTTGCCAACGTCGTGATTTTATCATCTGGAACTTTACTAAAATCGGTATAGTTTATTAATCTTTCTTTTTTAGTTAGTACAGCTTTATCAAGGTCTGACATTTGTTGTACTTTGTAAATTAATTCCGATAAATCAAAGGTCTCTACGGTAATACCGTATTTTTGCAATGTGATTTCATCAAAGCGCACTGTTTTAAATTTAGAAGTTCTTGCACCAATACAGCCGATTGTAATTTTTTTCATTCCCTTAACGACTCGGCAAACGGCAGCAAAATCTTTTAAATTCTGCTGAAATGCTGCTGTTAATGGATGAACAACATGAGGTTCTAAAGCAGTAAAGGGAACACCATATTGATGAAAGACATCTTCCACACTAAATTTGCCACAATACGAATCACGTCTATGTTCAAAATCCATTTTACCGATTTCATCAGGATACGCTTGGACTAAAATAGGCACTCCGGCTTCTTCTAATGCTGCAATAACCCCATTTTCATCACCAAAGTTTGGCAGGGAAAGAATGACGCCATCATAATTTCCTTCATTTTCTTTTAGCCATTTTGCATACAATCTCCCTTCCTGACGACCTTCTACGGCACCATAGCGGGTAGCATCTTCATTCAGAATGATGTAGTCATAACCTGCCTCCGTTACCGCTTGTATCATTTCTTTTCTCGCACTAGAAATCAGACTTTCCGGGAAAAACCCTCTGTTAGCAAAATAAAGTGCAAATGTTTGTTTTCTCATTATTGATATCCTCCTATGCCATTATTTTTTTTATTGCTTTATATAATTTTTTATATTGTTTATAAAATTTCAGATATGCTTTATGCTTTTCTTTCCTGGGAAAATAGGTTGTGCCTGTCTTTACAAATATCGTAGCTGCCTCTTCCATATTTTTATAAATACCGCAGGCAACACCGGCTAACATCACACATCCTAACGTCCCTGCTTGTTCTGCACCTAAAGATAGTACAGGGACATTGAGGATATCGGCTTTCATTTGAAGCCAAAGTCCTGATTTGGCTCCACCTCCGGTAGCTCTTAACTCTTTGATTTCGACTCCGGCTGCTTTTAAATACTCCATATTTAAAAGCATTTCATAGGTAACGCCTTCCATTAACCCTCTATAAATATCAATAGAAGTAGTTTCCGTTGTTAAGCCAACAATTGCCCCCTTCGAATCACTATCCATATAGGGAGTTGCTGCTCCGGAGAAATGGGGAAGTACTAATAAACCAGATGGTTCATCTTTTACCTGTTCATTAAAATGCTCATATACATTCTTACCCGCTGACTTTACGAATTGGGCCTCTTTACTTGCTAACTTATCACGATACCATTTTATCAATGCTCCACCAGTAAAGGAAAACGCATAGCTTACATAACAATTAGGGGTAACATGGGGTACAATTGCATAACTGCCTTTGAATAATACATCTTTCTGCGGTATGCCGTTAAATACAGGAGTGATGCATTCGACAGTACCAGTCCCATCAACTGCCATTCCAGGTTCTAAAACTCCTGCGCCAACGGTTGCAGCTACCTGATCATGACAGCCTGATACGATTACAACATCTTTGGGCAAACCTAAGGACTCTGCCAGTTTTTCTTTAATAACACCGGCTTTGGTTCCTGTTGGCACAACATTTGACATTTTATCTAAAGAAATATTTGAAAATTCAATTATTTCTTTAGACCACTCTAAGCTAATAATATCAAACGCCATAGTCCTAGAAGCCAAGGAATAATCAATTTGGGCTACTCCACTTAACATATATACAATGTAATCTTCAAACAATACAATACGCTTTACCGCATTATAAATTTCCGGCTTGTTTTCAACAATCCACATAAGCTTGGAAATACTATACATTTTATGTGGTTTTAAACCTGTAATTTTCGCTATTTTCTTATCTCCAAAATACTCAATTAACTCTTGGCATTGTTTTTCGCCTCTTGGATCTGTATATAGCATAGAATTCATCAATGGTTTATCTTCTGAATCCAAAAGAATAAAGGCTTCACCAAAAGATGTAACTCCGATTGCCTTTAAATCAATTGCATCTTTGGCAATATCGCGTATCACTTTGATGACGCTTTCCCATACTATCAAACCATCTAATTCATGCTCACCGCTGTGTTGAACCATATTATATTCTTCATATGATTCATTTAGCAAGCATCCCGCCTCGCTATATAGGGTACATTTACATCCTGTTGTCCCAATATCAATTCCTGCGATTGACAAATTTATTGCCTCCTTTCCTGTGTGCTGCTTCATTTATAATTATATTTTAGGTCCTTGTGCCTTTATAGTATATTTCGTTTTCAAAATGGTAATTTTGTACGGAATATTTTTTATTTTCTAACTATATTGCACTATCGAAAAATTTCAAAAAAATTTGGGTTCCAATTGCTGACCATAAGCAATGGAACCCAAATAACCATATTTTATCCAGCAAACTAAACAATAGCAAAAAGCCAGAAATATATCCAGGACTAGATTTCCCCCGTCAACATCAACTTTATCTGCCCTTGAATTTAAATGATATCTTAAAATCTATGCTTATGCCTTTCCTAAAATCGGCATGGTATTAGCCCCATGAGGCATCAATAGGATGGTGTAATTCTTATGGCCAAGCTTTTCCTCTGCTAAGGCTAAAGCCTCTTCCATAGTGGTTGCCGGGAACATGCCGGCTTTTTCAATAAATTCTTTGTTGCTAGGCAGTGTTACCACTATATTGGGAACTTTCTTGGCTAATTCACCAACTTTCAGCGCGGCCCAGCCTGGAACAGTAAACTCTTTCCTCAGTGCTTGTTCTCTATCATACAATGATTCGTAATTAAACCAGCCGCTAAAGTCAGGCGGTTCGTTAATATCCAACAGTTCCATCAAAAGAATAACTACGCCATCATCTTTACAAGCCATGACAGCATTATCCATCGTTTTATCGGCCTGATATAAATTGATATCTTTCGGATAGCCGCCAGCAGAAGCGATCACTAAATCGGCCTTTTCTTTAATCGACACGCCGAAGATTTCCTCTACCGTCTTGCAGCCCTCAAGCCAGGCTCCCAGCCAATGTCCAGCAACAAATCGGGCAAATTGCCCTTCAGCCGTTTGCACTACATTAAAAAGGAAGTCAGGTTTTACCATTCCAGCTATCTCTATCATGTCTTCATTCATCGTATTGCCATCCAGCTTGCCGGAAATACACTTTGGATTTGTCCCTTGGCCCACCTCCTCATTCAGACAAAAACTGTGATTTGCCTGAATGGTGGCATATCCCGCCACTCCTGGCAGAATTGATTTTCGTCCGCCCCCGAAACCTCCCATTAAATGGTACACAATACCACCAGTTAAAATCACCTTATCCGCATTTACTATTTCCTTATTAATGTTCACTGGCACACCGCGCGAAGTTGTACCTATGTAAGTAAAATCTTCGGCAATCGGCGCGTAACTTTGCACGATTTTTACCCGGTCAACAACCTCCTGCCCATATACAGTGATATGCTCTTCCAGGGTGTTTATCCGGTGAGCACCGAGGGCTACTATCAATACAATATCATTATCAGGCACACCGGCCCTATTGATTTCATTCAATAGGTGCGGCAAAATGATATCAAAGCGAACCCAGGCCCGCGTAATATCGCTGGCTACTACCGCCACCTTATCCCCGGCTTTTACTATATCTTTTAGCGGTGGCGTACCGATGGGATTGTGAAGGGCTTCTTTAATCGCAGCTTCTACATCTACAATAGGTACATATATCTTGCCTTCCACAACACCAATGATCTTCTCCTCAGGCAAAGAAACTTTGATAACTTTTTTACCTAACAGAAGCTCAAATTCTTTCACGAAAGTTCCCCCTTTAAAATTTTGTATGTAAACTTTTTCTCAGGTTCTGGTAAAAAAAGATCATCTTTCCCTGGATGAAGATCTAGAATGTCTGTTCAGTTCAAACTCTTAGGATCATGCAACACTAATGCTTTCATTAGTATTGCACCCTCTTCTTATGATTTGTATATTATTATTACTTTCAATATTAAGAATTCTGTTAACGAGCTTATTTATCTAAACGCTCTGTTTCAATCAGTTTCAATAAAACAGACATATGAGCTCGTATCTCATCTTCAGCCTCACTTAACAGTTTTTCTGATGAAGCGCCCAAAGGCTGTTTTAATGGTCCCATTTCAAACCCTCTCATTTCGAGAGCAAATTTGAAACCGGCAGGAAAAGGAGCTGAAAACATAGCCCGAATGATCGGCAAAATTGCAAACTGCAACCGTTTCGCTTTTTCCCAGTCATTTCCATGATACGCGTCCCAAATACCGACCATAATTTCAGGTACAATATGGGCACATGCTGTCATGCAGCCCTTCGCTCCCATCATAAGAGCTGGTGCTAGTATATCTTCACGTCCAACTAAGAAGTTTATATCCGAACCTTCATTTCGTACCATATCCATATAATGAAGTGCCTCGACCATACTGCCGCTGGAGTCTTTCATGGCTACTATATTAGGTTTCTTGCTTAATCTTTTAACAACATCTCTAGATATAGGTGGTGCAAAGAGGGGAATACTATATAAAATTACGGGAATATCTACAGCAGCAGCGACCGTCTCAATATGTTTTTCTATATTTTCATCGGAAATGGTATAAAAATAGGGTGGGCAAATAACGACTCCGTCACAACCCAATTCCTTTGCCTTGTAAGCTAATCGAATTGAATTTTCAGCACAAGTTGAACTAACGCCGGGCGTTATTTTAACTCTGCCTGCGTTTTGTTCAACTACAATTTCCATTACTTCAACCGCTTGCTCAAATGACATATGGGGGAATTCACCCGATGTACTCACAGGAAAAATGCCATGTAAGCCTTTTGCAATCATAAAATCCACCATTTTTTTTAGCACTTGTTGGTTTACATTTCCATCCTCTTTAAAAGGAGTAAGCATAGCTGAATAAATTCCATATGGCTTAAACATTTGTAATCCTCCTAATTTTCGTCTCTTTATATTTCGCATATACAAAAAGACTTCACAATTATATTCTAAAAAAAGAGTGAAGTAAACTTAATATCTCCACCCTAAATTTAGACCAAATACATCCATTAATTATGTATAACTGTCACTATTTACTGATAAAACCTAATTTTTTAGATATGAGCAATGCTGCATCTACCACTAGTTGACCTAAATACTGCACATGATCATCAGTCATTTTTGTAAATATACTTGAAATGCTTATTGCAGCAATTGAATTACATTCTCTGTCAAAGATAGGAGCCCCAACACAAAAAATATCTAGTTCATTTTCTCGGTTGTCGATCGAATATCCTCTCTGCCGTATACAATCCAATTCAACAATTAAGTCCTTATAATGACCAATGGAAAAGGCGTTCTTTTTTAGCAATTCACCCTCGCCGAGAAGCTGAGCCACTTTTTCATTAGAGTAAGTGGATAGCAGCGCCTTGCCAACTCCAGTCGTATGCATTGTATTGCGGGCACCAAGGCTTACAGAAGTATTAATGGAAGACTTTGTTTGCACTCTGTCCAAATACACAACATCGGCCTTATCCGCTACTGCTAAAAAAACAGTTTCACCAGTAGTAAAGCTTAACTCTTCCAAAATGGGCCTTGATATTTTATGCAAATCCAAATTTTCAATAACAGAAGCGCCAATTTCGAATAATTTCATACCCAGCTTAAAGGTTTTAATCTCCTTACTATCAATTTCCACAGCGTCTTTTTCAACAAGTGTATACATTAATTCGAAGGCGCTGCTCATGGGTATATCAATTTCCCTGCATATATCTGATAGCGTTAATGGTTTATGAGCTTTGGCCAACAATGATAATACATCAATGACTCTTGCTGCGGATTTATTTGTTTTGATAAATAACAACCCCTAAAATACTTATGATTGATTTTAAAGCTATCATTGTTTCTCAAATTTGTCAATAGTCATATATTTACGGAATATTCGTAAATATATATTGACATTTTATGGTGAATGTTCTTATAATAATATTACAAATCGCAATTGCAAATACGATTTGTATATGTGAAATTATTTGGTATGCAATTTAATGAGAAGATCAATGAATCATACAAGGAGGAGATACAATGAAAAGTTATCAAATGTTTATTGATGGTGAATTCATTCCTAATCACTCTCGTAAAATGGGTCAAGTCATTAATCCTGCAACAGAAGAGGTTATTTCTCAGGTTCCCCAAGGTACCCGTGAAGATGTGGCTGCTGCTGTAAACGCAGCAGAATTAGCGCAAAAGACATGGGCGAAATTACCTGCCATCCAAAGAGCTAAGCATATCAACGAACTGGCTGCAAAAATTAGGGAAAATGCCACGATGCTGGCGGAAACCATTGCCGAAGAACAGGGAAAAGTATTACCATTAGCCCTAACGGAAGTTAATTTTACTGCTGATTATATGGATTATATGGCCGGGTTTGCTCGAAAATATGAGGGGGAAATCATTCAAAGTGATCGTCCCAATGAGAATATATTCTTGTACAAAATGCCGATTGGCGTAATTGCAGGAATTTTGCCATGGAATTTCCCCTTCCTTCTGATCGCACGCAAACTTGCACCTGCACTGGTAACAGGCAATACTATTGTCATCAAACCTAGCAAGGAGACCCCTAACAATGCCTTTGAGTTTGCCAAACTCGTTGCCGCCTCTTCCCTCCCTAAGGGCGTTTTCAATCTGGTTTCAGGACCAGGCGCCGAAGTTGGGAATGCGTTAGCTGGACATGAGAAAGTAGGCATGGTTAGTTTCACTGGAAGTGTTGATGGTGGAATTGCTGTCATGCGAGCTGCTGCCGAAAATGTAACGAAAGTATCACTGGAACTCGGTGGTAAAGCACCAGCGATTGTTATGCCCGATGCTGACCTGGATTTGGCGGTGAAAGCAATCTATGCCTCTAGAGTGATCAATACAGGACAAGCCTGCAATTGTGCAGAACGAGTATACGTTCATGTGGATATTGCAGAACAATTTATTGAAAAAATGACTGTGATGATGAAAAATACGAAATACGGAAATCCGCTGACAGAGACAGATTTAGATATGGGACCTCTCGTGAGCAAGCAACAGCTGGACAATATCGCTGAAATGGTGGCGAGGGCGGTTGCCGACGGAGCACAAATAAAGACTGGCGGAAAAGTGGCCGACCGTGTAGGATTTCATTATGAACCTACATTGCTGGTGAATTGTCGACAAGAGATGGAAATTATTCAAAAAGAAGTTTTCGGACCTGTATTACCGGTGATGACTTTCAACGACTTTGATGAAGTTATTGAGCTGGCTAACGATTGTGAATATGGACTGACTTCTTCCATCTTCACACAGAATATTGATCTTGCCATGCGCGCTTCTAATGAACTTAAATTTGGCGAAACATATATTAATCGGGAGCACTTTGAGGCGATGCAGGGCTTTCATGCCGGATGGCGCAAATCAGGAATTGGTGGTGCCGACGGAAAACATGGACTAGAAGAATTCTTGCAGACGCATGTGGTTTATCTGCAATATAATCAACAGAAAAAATAGTATCGCCGCTTAGAAAGAGTGAACTGAAAATCCCATAGTAGCGTTGTAACGGGGCTGTCGCACTAAAAATA
>DJJR01000016.1:140508-221237 GCA_002434245.1 Pelosinus fermentans | reverse complement strand
TAAATTAATTGTTTTATAAATACGCTATAGCTTTTGAATTTCCTTCTTTTGAGAAAGAAAAATTTCTTTTTTTCCTAAATATAATAAAATACCCCCTCTCTAGACAGTTACTGGGTCTATACCCCTGTCTAGAGAGAGAGCATTCCTATTGGGAATACGTTATACATTCTTGATTAATTACTTTTTTCGCGTAATTGTTTCCAACACACGTCTCCTCGATCACATCATCAAAGTGCTACACTAAAAGTATATGTAGTGGTTGTGGTAGCAATTTGATCTTTCTGCAGAATGCAGGATGGAAAATGAGAATGATGAATTGCATCAGGAAGTCCTTGGGTTTCAAGACACAATCCTAAATAGGGTCTAGATTTTACCCCATGAATATCAAAATCACTTGGTATGTGATTCCCCGTATAGAGTACTACACCTACTGCATCTGTTTCGATAGTCAGAACACGTCCGCTTTCCTCATCCTGCAAGACAATCTCTCCATTATGATTACTGTCTAAAATAAAGGGATGATCATAGCCTTGTCCGGCTATCGTATTTTGGGGGTTGATCGAATTGATTCCCTCTATTATTTTCCGGCCAGTCCTAAAGTCAAAAACCGTATCCGTTACATTCAGCAGCTTGCCAGTTGGAAGCAGCTGCTGTGTTAGTTCCAAAAAGCGACTACTATCTATTTTCAAACTGTGTTGAGAGATATCTTGTTTGAAATTGCCGCTTAAATTAAAATAGGTATGATTTGTAGGGTTGAACAAGGTAATTTCGTCTGATACTCCATAATAATGAATGCTGAATTCATTATTGTTATTAAGCGTATATGTTACTTTTGTTGTCAGTGTTCCTGGATATCCTTCTACCCCGTCCAAACTGGTATGAGAAAATTCAATAGTATCTTCTTGCTCTTTACTGACCACCGCTGCGTCCCATACTGCATTCTGAAAACCATTTGGTCCACTATGAAGATTATTGGGACCATCATTATTGGGCAGGGTGTAGTTTTTTCCTTCTAATTCAAACTGTGCATCTCGTATTCTGCCAGCTACTCTGCCCACAACTGCACCAGCGAATAGAGGATTTCTTTGGTAATCGGCTAACTCTTGAAATCCGATTACGATATTTTCATAATTGCCTCTGCAATCCGGTACTATAACCTTAGTAATAATGCACCCATAATTCAAACAAGAAATTTCTATACCATTATCATTTTTGAACGTATATTCGCATACCTCTTGCTCATCGATCTTGCCGAATAGTCGCTTACTAATTGGCATCATTTTCACTCCCTTGTGTTATAGTTTTTTTACGTTTACTAAGAGAGCATATCAGCAACTTAAAGCCGACATGCTCCATCTTTGTGATTCAAAGCCTATTTTCTTATGTTATTTCCTTCTTTGTGAATCGATCTGCTCAAATCCAAAATCAAAGAGTTTAGCCGCATCATCCCAGCGGTAGTCACTATTGAGGATAACGGCTATTAATTGTATATCTCCTCGTTTGGCAGAAGCCACTAAGCAATCACCGGCATCATTGGTATAGCCTGTTTTAACACCATTGGTTCCAGGATATGTATTTAGCAATTTATTCGTATTGCGAACATGCATTACACTTCGGTTCAGAAAGTTAACATTATATTCTTGAGTGGATACGATTTTTGCAAAATCAGGATTTTTCATCCCGTATGCAGTAATTAATCCAAGATCATAGGCAGTAGTATAATGATTTATTGGATCAGGCAGTCCATGAGGATTGGTAAAGTGAGTACTTGTTGCTCCGATTTTCTCTGCTTTTGCATTCATAATCTCCACGAAAGCGGGTATTGATCCAGCTACATTCTCAGCGACAGCCTCTGCTGCATCATTACCTGATATCAGCATCATACCGTACAACGCATTTTTCAATGTTAATTGATTCCCTGCTTTTAGTTCGAGACTTGACCCTTCACAAGCTGCATCACTAGAACTTACAGTAATAATATCATTAGAATTACCTTTTTCCAGTGCAGTGATCAATGTCATGATCTTAGTCGTACTGGCTGGATACATAATACCTTTTGAATTCTTTTCAAATAATACCTGATTGGTATTGGCCATCATTACGATAGCCGCTTCAGCCTCTACTTGAGGGGGAATTGGGGCGGCAAAGGCAATATTTACCCCAAAAATCATGCTTAAAAATAATAGTGCGAGCCGACGATACATATATGCTGCCTCCGATTTATTTTGACCACATAGCTTTTGGTCAGTATATTATTCAAATGCACGAATCATCCGATAAATAGATTATCTTTTATTTAAGCCTCCTTCTCTAATTGACTGTCTTCTAATAATTCTTTCATTTCATCTTGCTGTTTATATAAATAACCATGTTCCCAGTTCAAACTCATAGCTTTTTCAAAATCGGCAATCGCATTTGTTATATCATCCCTATTCTGGTATGCGCGAGCCTTTCGTGCATATAATAACGCTCTGTTTGCATAAGCAGCATCGTGTTCAGTTTCTAATACAATAACTTGACTATAATCATGAATCGCCGCCAAAAACTCTTCTGAAACATGTGCATATGGAAGATCATTCTTTTCAAGAGCTTGTTTCTCTTTATGTAATGCTATTTCGTCATATAGTTCACCCCGCCCGAAATATCCGGCTGCATGATTAGGTGACAATCGAATTGCTTCGGAATAATCGGCCAACGACTTATCTTTTACCCGTAAGCTGCGGTGATAACATTTGCCCCGGTGAAGATAGGCTGCAGATTCATTAGGATTTACCTCAATTGCTGCCGTAAAATCCTGCAATGCATCTACATATTGTCCTAATGTGCCGTATAACAAGCCTCTTTGTATTAACGCATCATAATGCTTCGGATTCGCAGCTAATACCTTTGTAAAAGCGTTACAGGCTCTTACCCAATCTTGCTGCTCCAATAGCGCCATCCCATATAAATAGTCCCGTTGTTCATGATTCTTATTTACGAGCTGACCTTTGCTCTTTTTATCCTCAAATTTCTTTTTAGAGTGCTTCTCGCAATATTGCTGTATGCTCGCTATTGCTTCTGGTATATTGATTTCCTCATATTTTATCAAACTACTTTTGATATATTGGGAATCAAGAGCTGCGTTAGAGGAATCGTTGGTTAAGGATTGTTTATTAAATCGATCCCCTTTTGTCAGTAAGATACGCTGTTCCAATTCCAGATGCAACTCTGCAAGGTCCTTTCCTGCACTAGTTAAACTTCTATATCGAAGTAACTGTTCCTCAAATAATTGATTAAACAGTCTTTCATCCACATAAAGTACAGTATGAAATTTCTCTGCTATCCACTCCCGAATCGGAAGAGCGATTTGTTTTGCAAGCTCTGGCTGCTCCTTGTCTAACCAAATTTCCACTCTATAATAAGTATATGCAGCAATTTCAAAGATAGTAGCATCTCCTAAGTATTGCTTTGACACCTGTAAACTCTGGTCATCCTGCCCTTCTATATCAGACTTTCCCCAAGAAACAGCACTCTGTATGAGTCCAAGAAATAATGCATAAACATCTGGATTTTCGATGTCCACCTTCTTCATTTCTTGTTGTATCCATTTGCGAACCATCGAATTTTTTTCTGTGTTCTTTGAAAATAACCATGAAAAGATACTCAAATTCAACCCTCCTTTTATTATATAATTATCGCATAATTTGGAAAATACACAACCCTAAGAATCAGGATTTATCTAATACAAGATACTCAGTAAAAAAAGAGTCAAGCAGATCACTGCCTGACTCAATGGCTAAGCAAAAACAGCTCAACGGTTTTTAATGATGGCAATCCTTTTCTTCCCCCAAGAGCCTGAGTATTAAGAGCAGCTACTGCACTGGCAAACTCGGCACATTTTTTCAAGGGCATGTTATGGAGAAGTCCATATAAGAAGCCTCCGTGATAACTATCCCCACATCCTGTAGTGTCTATAACCCTGTCCATTTTAAATGCAGGTTGATGAAAGATACCAATGTCGTTGTCAAAGACCCAGCTTCCATTGATTCCATCTGTTATTACAACAAGTTTTAAACCGGATTCCAGCAAGGACTCGCCTGCACGCTCCACTTTAGTTTCATTTGTATAGGTAAGAGCGAATTCCTTTGCTAAAATACAAATATCTACCTTTGGTACAATTTGCCTCATATTTGGGTTGTATCGATTTGCGCCACCATCAAATGATATTTTAACACCCGCATGTTTTGCAACATCGATTGCTGCTAAGCTAGCATCTAAATGTCTCCCATTCAAATGAAGAACCTTGGCTTTTTGTATGATAGGGATATACTTTGTAATATCTCTTATTTCTGGAACCGTTCCAGGATGATAGAGAATGGCCCGGATGCCAGTATCTTTCTCAACTAGTATATTGGCGATTGAAGAAGAGTGCTGCGGGAAAATTTCGAGGCAGTAAGTCTGTACATTATATTTTTTGAATTCTTCTGCAATCAACAAGCCGCTCCAATCGTCCCCAAGATTATCAATCATTATCGTGTTGGCTCCTAATTTTGCCAGCGTCACCATCGCTGTGGCAACAGGACCACCTCCATCAAGAACCATCTTAGATGCCTTTTGCACTTCTCTGGTCCTAGGAAAAGCATCAACAACAGTAAACATATCCAAAGTGGATACCCCAAGTCCTACCACATTTACCTTGCTATTCACTTCATCATACATGGTCATCACTCATTTCATTTATTTTTAATTCTCTACAAAGAGAAGCAGCGTGCTATTCTTACTCCTTAGAACGGCACGCCTTTCTCAATTTTTCAGCCTAGCCCTGCACATTGTTAATGGCATGAGCCTTGGTTTTTATATAATTTGGAATCAAAAGTACTATTACTAGAATCGCTGCAAGGATATAAATCCCTGTTGGACCTACTGCCTCATATGCTTTACCTAACAAAATTCCTAAGAAACCAAAATCTGCATCACCGAAAGTTGTATTCTGGAATCCTAACTGTCCAAGAACAGGAAGCAGGAATGCAGGTAAAAAAGTAATGAGCAAACCATTTACAAACGCTCCTAATGCAGCTCCTCTTTTACCGCCAGTGGCATTTCCATAGATTCCAGCCGTAGCACCGCAGAAGAAATGTGGAACAAGCCCTGGTATGATGAGCACACCTCCAGCGGTTCCTAATAGTAACATGCCTATTATACCGCCAATAAAGGAACTAATAAAGCCGATTACCACAGCTGTTGGGGCATAGGTAAAGAATACAGCACAATCCACCGCCGGAATTGCATTGGGTATAATTTTGGTTGCAATTCCTTGAAAAGCAGGGATTAAATCACCTAGGATCATTCGAACACCTGCATACACGATGGTAACGCCAACAGCAAATTTCAGAGCAGACATAATGGCAAACAGGAAGGGTGACATTTCACCAGATAAAGTAGTTACATAACTGGGCCCTGCAGCAAAAGCTGCAACTAAATAGAATATCATCATGGTCAATGCTGTGGATATGGTAGTATCTCTGAGAAATCCCCACTGCTCAGGTACCTCCATTTTTTCTGTACTTTCTTCTGGTTTTCCAGCAAATTTCCCAACCCATGCAGATAAGTAATAACCAAGGCTGCCAAAGTGTCCCATGGCAATTTCATCACCATCCGTCACTTTTAACGTATATTTCTGACCAATTGCTGGTGAAATGGCACTCCATGCTCCAAGAATAAAACCGCCAATGAGAATCAGTTCGACTCCTTTCATGCCTGACGCACCTAGAACCGCTGAAAGAAGACACGCCATAAAGAAACTATGATGTCCCGTTAGAAACACATATTTATATTTAGTAAATCTTGCAATAAGAAGATTAATCACCAAACCAGCTACGAGAATAGACATGGTTTCAATGCCCAGTACTTTTTGTGCTACGGATACGATAGCTTCATTATTAGGAACTACGCCAGTAATATGAAAACCTTCTTCAATCATTTTTCCCAGGGGGGTCAAATTCGCAACAATAAAATCAGCACCTGCCCCTAGCATCAAATAGCCTAGAATTGGCTTTAAAGTCCCTGTCATGACTTTGAACATAGGTCGTTTTAGAGCTACCAACCCGATGAGTGCCATGATTCCCATTAATAATGCCGGTTGTTTCAGTACGTCTCGAAAAAATTCTAGAATGATGGTAAATGTGGACATAGATCATACCCCCTACATTTTACTTTCTTGTATTTTTTTTAAAATCTCAAGAACATCTTCTTCAATCTTTTTCTTATTAATGTAACTTCGAACCACCGCCACTTCACGACCTTCAAATTGATAGGCCAGCTCTTTTACCGTAATAATTAAGTCCGCTTTTTTCCCTTGGGCCGAATTAAAATCTGCTGATTCCACAGAAGCTTTAATATGATGCTCTTCACAAATCTCATCAATTTTCATCTTCAGCATAATACTGCTGCCAATCCCATTACCACACACGGTTAAGATGGTAAGCATAATTAGGTCACCTCCTATCTACTTCTTGCTATTGATATATGCTAAAATATCGTCTTTACTGCTTGCTGCATCCGCCACTGTCTTAAATTCTTCATCATCTAATAATTGCATGAGTTCAGCTAACGCTTTTAAATGGGTAGTATTATCGACAGCACACAAGAAGATCGCTACACTAACAGGATCATTCTCCTTGCTGCCAAAGTTCACTGGGTTCTTTAGAGTCATCAATGCCATTCCCACTTTTTTTGCCCCATCTTCCGGTCTTGCATGAGGCATGGCAATCCCTTTTGCAATAACGATATAGGCCCCCATTTTCTTTACCGTATTCACCATGGCATCCACATAGCGATGTTCAATCAACCCACGATCCTCTAAAAGTTTTCCGCCTGCATAAATTACCTCCTCCCAACTTTTAGCTTCTACTTTTACCTCTATCGTATCTGCTGTTAATAGTTCTCTCAACAATGGTTGTACAACTCCCTTCTGCCCTACATTATCGGTTTTTAAAATTTTCGTCAGTCCTGCCACTAATGCATCATAATTTTTTATGTCACAATGTTCTTCAATCAGCCTTAGTGTCTGGATAAAAATATTCTTTGGCTGAAAGTGGTATTGGGTTACATATTTTTTTAAGTTCTCAACATCTTTATCTAGAAGCATCGGATTGACCTGTACCCAAGGAACTGCATCACATTTTATAGGCAGTGTTGTTATAATAAGATCAACTTCCTGATATTCGAGAATTTGACCTATTTGACGATAAGCAATCACATCCACAATATTCACCTGAAATAATTGCTGTAATCTGGAAGAGAGCAACCTGGCAGTACCTAATCCCGTACTGCAAACCACCAGAATCCTCTTTTCCATTTCGTTCTTGTTCTTTAATTTTTCTAAAGCTGCACCAAAATGCAAGGTAAAATACCCAATTTCTTCATCATCAAATGATTTGCCGATATAACCTTCTACCGAAGCCATGCTGTTTTTTACAATTTGAAACAAATGATGATACCTTACTTTAATTTCTTCGAGTACTGGATTTTTTAATTTCAAATCATTTTTTAGTCTGTAGATGGCAGGTCGTAGATGTTCCAGCAAACCGCTAAATAGTTGTTCATCCTGAATCAAGGACTCCTGCTGCAAGCTTTCACTTACTTCTTCCAGAATCTTTCCTGTTATAATTTGAAGAGCAGCCCACTCTTCACTGGATGAGGAATTTGCTGCATATACGTTACTGCCAAGTAAATGAATGGTGATGTAGCCAATTTCATCATAGGGAACTTCAATCTGAAATTCTGCTTCCAGCCTGCTGGCGACATACGATGCAGCGGCAAATTCTTTCGTTGTCTCATAGCTTTTAAGTTCGTTATAAGGCATTACAATATCTCTGCCTAATTTGATTCTTTTTATGGCGATCGCTATATGTATGACCAAGCCATAAAATGCCTCATCAGAAAAAGTGGTTTCTAACTGCTTTTCTGCCTCAATCACGCAGCTTTCAATAAAGGGTATATTCATATTCGTAAACATATTGGAAATTTCCAATTGAGAAAGAGTCTTTATATTTTTTAACATCGGTGACATTTCCTGGCTTAACATGCCTTGCACTTCTATGCTTTTCATTAATAATTCAATAGACGCACGCCGTAAATATTTTTCCTCTCCCATGATTTTTATCCCATGATTCGTGGAAGAAAGCAAGGTTAAGTGATTACTTTTCAATACCTCTCTTACTTTATTTAAATCTTTGATTACAGTACTGCGACTCGTTTTTAACCTTTCGCCAAGATCGTCAATCGTCATATAATTTTGCTGCTGCAACAATACAGCCAAAATCATTTCGATTCGTTCCTCCTGAGAGGCTATGTAATGATGGTTTTCTCGCTCTAGCAGCTTCTGAATAATCCTCTCCACTACTTGATGAGAGGCATTATAGGTGATTCCCACATTGGGTTTGCGAAGAAATTGCGGGAACTGATTGTATTTTAGGAATTCATCTATTTTATCCAACTTATAGCGAATTTGCCGCGGAGTGCTGTGCAAAGCCTCTGCTAATGCAGAAATCGTTACAGCCTGATTACTGCTTGCGATTCTTTGAAATAATTGAGCAGACAGTCCATTTAATGTAATACCTATCACCTCTTTTTCATTTCCATTATATAACACGAAAAGCCACTCATAAAAGAGTAAGATTTGGCGTACTAATTGTGACAAAACTAACCTAATAGCGACTTATATTCATCAAAAAAGACAAACCTCCTATACCAATTCCCGCTGGAATTGGCATAGGAGGTTTCATGCCCGAATGGGCTACTGGGATGATCCTACTGATTGTTCTCGATAACCGAATTTCACTCTGTCTACTATAGCATAAATCAACATGCAGTATATCGGGATCAGAATCCCTTGTGTAATCAGTCTTGCTGGCAGTATAACCCAAAAAGGAATACCAAAATGCCATTGCAGTAAACAAGGTACAAGGAAAATGGCAACCAAAATCTGACTTACAGCAATGGCTAAATACATACGCCATCGCGAGCAAGCTTTGATTTTGCCGCTTTCTGCAATCAGCCCTGCAAGCAAACCATGCAAGCCAGCAGCAATCGTAAAGGTTGGCAGAAAGATACCTGACGGTGCCAGGATAAACCCCAGCACATCGCCAATCAAGCCTGCAAGAAAACCTAACCTTGCACCTAACAAAATACCACTCAGTACTAACGGCAGCGTGCCAAACCCAATTCTAATACCTTCAACACCTTCAAATGGAATATGAACGCTGCAAATCCTACTTAAAATCATGTTTAGAGCAATAAAGATGGCCATAAGCGTAATACTTCGAACCGATACCGTCATTACATCACCTAAGTTTCAATTCTATTACTGGTTTAACAGTCTAAAACATTTTAGCACATTCCATCATCTGATAAAATACCCCAATTTATCTACACTACTATTTTACAGGATTTTCATTCGTTTTAATAAATCTTCAATTCTCCAACCACCGCTTCTACTTCTCGAACGATTCTGCCGCTGTCAATTAAATTGTGAAGTGTTTTAATATCCGGTGCCGGTACCCGGTCCTCATCCAAATGCGATACAACACTGCGAATTGTTTGATGAGCTTTAGCTGTGCCATCACCAGGTGCAAGTGGTGATAAGAAGTCAATACCTTGAGCGGCAGCCAGCATCTCAATCGCTAATACATTGCAGACATTATCCAAAATTTCTCTGGCCTGTCGAGCAGCAATCGTGCCCATACTTACATGGTCTTCCTGATTCGCAGAAGTCGGAATGGAATCGGCACTAGCTGGATGTACCAGAACCTTATTCTCCGATACCAATGCAGCTGCAACATATTGGGTAATCATAAGACCAGAATCAACCCCTGGGAAAGCTGTTAAAAAAGCTGGCAAATCGCTTAAATGCACATCTAATAGACGATTGGTACGTCGTTCAGAAATATTACCTAGTTCAGCAATTGCTAGTTTTAGATAATCCATAACCAAAGCAATCGGCTGACCATGGAAATTTCCGCCGGAAATTGCTTCACCCGTTTCCGGCATGATGAGCGGATTATCTGTTGCCGCATTAATTTCGACATTCAAGGTTTCTTCTGCACGCCTAAGGGCATCTTTAGAGGCACCATGCACTTGAGGTATACAGCGCAGTGAGTATGCATCCTGTACTTTTTTGCAGTTGATATGAGAAGCAATGATAGCGCTATGGGCGGTCAGGCGCAGCATATTTTGGGTAGTCGCAACCTGCCCCGGATGTGCTCTAACCTGACTAATCCGCGGATCAAAAGCCGCCCTGGTACCTTTTAAGGCTTCTACGCTTAAACCTGCTGCAATATCTGCTGCCTTCATCAAATTAACGGCATCATGCCAGGCAATCGTGCCAACCGCTGTCATAATTTGTGTTCCGTTAATCAATGCCAGCCCTTCTTTGCCACTCAATACAATTGGCTCTAGATCACAAGCTTTTAAAGCCTCAGCACCTGCCATCAACTGACCATTTAGATAAGCCTCACCTTCCCCCAGCATAACCAAAACCATATGTGAAAGGGGTGCTAAGTCGCCGCTGGCACCAACTGATCCTTTAGCTGGGATTGCAGGACATATGCGTTTATTGAGGAGATTTAACAACATTTCTACTGTTGACAGCTTAATCCCCGAATAACCTTTTGCCAATGAATTCGCTCTAAGCAGCATTGCCGAGCGAACAACATCTTCTGACAAATGCTCACCAACACCGGTAGCATGGCTTAAAATCAGATTACGCTGCAGTTTTGCCCTCTCATCTTTTGAAATAAAGATGGTGCTGAAATCGCCAAACCCAGTAGAAATACCATAAACAGGCTTTTCTTCTTCTAATATCTTATCAACAATCTGTCTGCTGGCAATGATCTGCTCCCGACCTTGGCTACTGAGCCTGACTTCTTCATAGCTGCGTGCTACCTTTATGACATCTGCCAATATTAAGGAATTTCCATCTAATATTATCATGCTGAATCGCCTCCGCATTTTTCGAAAATTTCTGCTAATTTACTTGCTAATTTCTGCTGGTTTTTCTTCACGCTTGCTATGAACAAAAATATAATACAAGTAAATCCCCAGGATGATTGGCAAACCTGTATAAAGGACAATCTCCTGTCCATCAATGAAAGCTAAACTTGCGATAATACAAATATTCAAGATAATTGCCACAATTGGCAGTGCCGGATATAATGGCGTTCTAAAAACCAATTCTTTCAAATCACCGCCAATTTCCAGAAAGTGTTTGCGGAAGTTAATTTGGCACCAAGCAATGACAATCCAAATCAAGCAGCCAGTCAACCCTACACTGGACATCAGCCATATATAAACGGTGTCAGCAGCATATTCACTGGTCAACAGTGATAATGCAGATAACAACAGTGTCAAAAAGACACCGTTAATGGGCACGCCCCCCGAATTTAAATGTCCTAACCATTTTGGTGCGTGTCCGTCTTTGGACATTGACCAGAGTAAGCGCGAACAAACATATAGCGCAGAATTACTGGCTGATAAGGCTGAGGTAAGTACGACAAAACTCATAATATCTTTTGCAATGGGGATCCCGATGCGGCCAAAAACGTATGCAAAGGGGCTTTCTAACACACCTGCTTCTTTATAAGGAATGGTTGCTCCTAATACGATGATTGCCAGCACATAAAACACAATGATTCGAAAAACAACACCTTTAATAACTTTAGGAACATTTTTACCGGGATTTTCACATTCCCCGGCAGCCACGCCCACCAGTTCCGATCCCTGGAAGGAATACACTACCGTAATCATAGTCAAAAATAAAGCCCAGCCACCATTTGGAAATAACCCAGCCCCGGTATTAAAATTGGAAAATCCAATAGCTCCTTCATTACCAACAGTACCAAACATCAAACCTGCACCAGCAAGGATAAAGGCAATAATAGCTGCAACTTTGATGCCGGCAAACCAAAACTCAGTTTCACCATAAACTTTTACGGAAATTAAATTCAGGGCAGTTACCAATACGGCAAATAATACACACCAGATCCAAATAGACACATCAGGAAACCACAGTGACATAATAATAGCAGACGCGGTAAAGTTAGCTGCAATACAAACCGCCCAATTAATCCAGTACAACCATCCAACTGTAAAACCTACGCCGGGGGAAATAAATTTCATGGCATAACTTTGGAATGATCCTGAAACCGGCATTGCCACGGCAAGTTCTCCTAAACATAAGAGAGCCAAATACATGACCATCCCACCAAACAGAAAAGCTAACACAGCACCAACTGGTCCTGCCTCGCTCACCACTTGCCCAGCACCTAGAAACAACCCAGTACCAATAGTGCCACCAATGGAAATCATCATCATATGCCGCGATTTCAAATCACGATGTAAACCTTTTTTTTCTGGAACCAGTGCTCCTGTATCCACCGCTTGTTTTTTGGGGTCTGTCAGCGTTGTCACAACAATCTCCTCCATATTCTTTTTTCTTTTATTGACCTATTTTTATAAAATTACTGCGCTTTATTCTTTATATTTTTTCATTTGCAGTTTTAACGAGTTGATCCATTAACACTTCCGAACGTGCTACGATATCTTCAACTCTGCTTTTCATGTCAGCAACAAAATCAGCATCTTTGATTGACCCCAGATTAATTCGTACATTATAAATAGCTGACCACATAGCAGCCTCTGCCATTCTTCCCGCTACCGCTGCATCACTTGCCGCATTGACGTTGCCAATAGAGAGTATTTTCACCGATAACTCTAGTACATCCAGACAAGTCCTGGCAACGGTAAACGGTAATGTAGATGCAGCTTTTAGGAATTCTTGAATAGCTTTTATACGCACCTGTTTTTCTTCATCAGTATTCTTAGGTAATTTATAGGCTTTCATTACCTGTTTAAAGGCTTCTGTATCCTCATCAATATATTTTTCCAAGGAAGCTAAACGTTCTTCAAAATCCAAGGACACCTCTTTGCATTGCTCATGTACCGTTTCATATTTTGCACTACCTATCGTTAGATTTCCTACCATAATTCCCAGCGCCGCCCCGATGGCCCCCACTAAAGCGGCTGCACTGCCGCCTCCTGGTGCCGGGGAGTCTGATTTTAGTTCTGCTAAAAACCCTGTGATACTTTTGTCAATCAGCATACGATTAATACCCCCAATTTTATCAGTATACAAAAGACTACTCGCATTATCCAGCAACTAAATATTTTCTTCCAGCACTTGCTTACGATTAAAGCCCTCGAGGCGTAAGTAATAATCCGCTGTATCAATGAGTGCCTGCATTGGTACCAGCCCCACAATTTCGCTGCCAATAATGTTGACACCGTAACGGGCTGCTTCATTTTTTACCGTTTCAAATACGCGGTGTAGTGGTGTGCCTTCATAATTAATCATATTGATAGTAACTTGTGCAACATTGCGTTCTTCAATCATAATACCCATGGCACGGCAGTATTTGAAACCGCCTTTGGCTTCCCGGATAGCAGTGGCAATCTTCTTAGCTATGTTGACATCACTGGTACTTAAATTAATATTATAAGCAATTAAGCACTGCCTGGCCCCTACTACTGTAGCACCAGCCTTAGGATGCATTTTGACCGGACCATAATCCGGCTTTCTTTCCGGCTGTGTAATGGCTGTTTTTAAGCCTTCATACTGCCCTTTGCGAACATCTGGCAAGTTCTTACGCTCATGCTTTTTCGCGGCTGCTTCATACAGATACACTGGGATGTCTAGTTTTTCAGCAATTTCTTTCCCTAATTCATTGGCTAAATCCACGCATTCTTCAAGGCTGACTCCTCGTACAGGAATGAAAGGAATTACATCAGTAGCTCCTATACGCGGATGCTCACCATGATGTTGTTCCATGTCAATTAATTCCGTGGCCTTGGCACAAGAGGCAAAGGCTGCCTGTTTAACGGCTTGGGGTTCACCTACAAATGTCACCACCAAGCGATTGTGGCTGGCATCGGATTGTACATCCAGCAGCTTGATACCTTCTATTTTCTTCACTTCATTTACGATGGCCTCAATGACTTCAGGGCGGCGTCCTTCACTAAAGTTAGGTACACATTCTACTAATTTGCTCATCTTATTTATTACCTCCCAGATTACTATTTCGTTTGTCTGCAACCACTTGCCCTTTCTTAATAACCCGGTCGACGATATCCATCCCAGCATGATAACTCAAGAATAAATAAGATGGATATTTCAGCATAACAATATCAGCCTGCTTTCCAGGTTCTAACGTACCAATACGATCTGCTCTTCCAACGGCAGCTGCACCATTTAGCGTCAACGCCGTCAGAATTTCTGCTGGTGACAACGCGAGCTGGATAGCAGCCAATGCAATCAGCATGGGAATCGAATGACTAAAACAGCTTCCTGGATTATAGTCAGTTGCTAGTGCGAGTGCTCCGCCATTATCAATGATCCATCTGGCTCTGGCGTATTGCTCCCTCAGACAAAATGCCGTCATTGGCAGCACTGTCGCCACTACACCTCGGGCCGCCATGTCAGCAATCCCCTTATCCGATGCCTGCAGCAAATGATCAGCAGAAACAGCCCCAAGTTCTGCTGCAAGCTCTGCTCCGCCAAAGGATACAATCTCATCAGCATGAATTTTTATTTTTAAGCCTAAATCACCTGCGGCCTGCAGAATCTTTCGCGTCTGATGGACTGAGAATACCCCTTTTTCGCAAAATACATCGCAAAACTCTGCAATTGACTGCTCTATCACTGCCGGCAGAAGCTTTTCCACAATGAATGTGACATAGTCATTTTCCCGCCCGCGATATTCAGGAGGCACAGCATGGGCTCCCATAAAAGTAGGTACAACCTCAACAGCATGATCAGCATTTAATTTTCCCATGGCTTGTAATTGCATGAGTTCCGTATCAAAATCCAATCCATAACCACTCTTGCCTTCCACGGTAGTAACACCCATAGCTAGCATCTCATCTAACCGCCTTGACGCAGTCTCAACCATTGCTTCATATCCCATAGAATGAGTGGCTTTGACGGTATTTAAAATACCACCGCCACGCTCTAAGATCTCCAGATAAGGCGTTCCGCTAAGGCGCCAGAAAAATTCTTCTGGACGATAGCCGCCAAACACAAAATGTGTATGAGAATCTACAAACCCTGGAATGACACTGCACCCCGTCGCATCAATAATCGTTATATTATCATGGGAAATCTCGGGCAGATCAACAGTTGTCCCCACCCATTCAATCATTCCATCCTTTGCCAATAACGCACCGTCAATGATTCTTTCCAAGCAGTTCATATCGGTTCCTTTTTTGGCAGTTGTCCCTGTGCTGGTAACAATCTCTGCTGCATGTTTAATTAACAAGATACTACCTTCACTATGCAAAGCATCTCCCCCTTTAGCACTTTTTCATACGAAACTATTGAAATGCTGCAGTGACAATCGTATCGATCAGTTCTTCCTCTGGAATATAAGGAATCGTCACATGAGCCTTGCCTGCATAATCGCGGTTAAATTCAATAATGGTTTCAATTGAATGTTCATTCCTTGCCCATGACCGACGGGCTACCCCCCCAATGACATCCCACAACATGGCCGATCGCAAAATTTCATCCACCCGCTTACTACCATCCAACACCATACCAAAGCCGCCATTGATTGATTTACCGATTCCCACACCGCCGCCATTGTGCAATGCGACCAGGCTCATTCCTCTGGCAGCATTTCCTGCAAAACATTGTACTGCCATATCTGCCATTACGTTGCTGCCATCTTTGATATTTGACGTTTCACGAAAGGGTGAGTCCGTGCCGCTGACATCGTGATGATCGCGCCCTAACATGACCGGACCAATCTCACCGCGGCGCACCATTTCATTAAAACGTAATGCAATACTCTTACGTCCTCCTGCATCCTGATATAAAATGCGCGCCTGGGTTCCTACAACCAACTTATGTTTTTGGGCATCACGAATCCAAATATAATTATCCCGATCCTGCCCGCGCCGTTCAGGGTTAATGCATTGCATCGCCGCCTGATCGGTTTTATGTAAATCTTCTGGTTTGCCGCTTAAGCAAACCCAGCGAAACGGACCATAGCCATAATCAAACAATTGTGGTCCCATGATATCTTCCACATAAGAAGGAAAAATAAAGCCATCTTTTTCATCATGTCCGTTTTTAGCAATTTCTGTAACCCCTGCATCATAAATTGCCTTCATAAATGCATTTCCGTAATCAAAAAAGTAGGTTCCCTGTTCTACCAGTTCTTTAATTAATACAAAATGACGCTGTAAGCTCTTATTAACCAATGCATGAAATTTGCCGCGATTCTCAGTCAAAAGTGCAGTCCGCGCCTCGAAGGTCAACCCTTGTGGACAATAACCACCATCATATGCCGCATGGCAGGAGGTTTGATCAGACAACAAGTCAATATGCTTCCGATTGGCTACTGCATATTCCAGCAAATCTACAATATTGCCATGGTAGGCTATAGACAACGCTTTGCCCGCATTCTGATATTCTTCCGCCATTTTGAATACTTCCTCAATATCATCGCTGCATTTTCCAACCCATCCTTGTTCTAAACGTGTCTGAATACGGGAGAAGTCTACCTCAGCAATAATACCAACTGCACCAGCAATTTCTACTGCTTTTGGCTGTGCACCGCTCATACCGCCTAATCCAGAGGAAACAAACAACTTCCCATGCAAATCATCATGAGGTGCAACGCCCAATTTAATCCTACCTGCTGTTAGCAAGGTGTTAAAAGTTCCATGAACAATGCCTTGCGGACCAATATACATCCAGCCGCCCGCTGTCATCTGTCCATAGTTGGCAACTCCCATCTGTTCGGCAACTTCCCAGTCATCCTGATTATCAAACATCCCCACCATCAAAGCATTGGTGATAATTACCCTGGGCGCTTCAGGTTTTGAGGGGAACAATCCCAGGGGATGTCCTGATTCTACAACTAGTGTTTGATCTTGCGTCATAACTTCTAAATATTTTTTAATCAATCGATATTGCATCCAATTTTGGCATACGCTTCCTGTCTCTCCATAAGTGACCATTTCATAAGGATAGAGTGCAACATCATGATCCAGGTTATTATCAATCATGACTTGAAATGCCTTACCTTCAATGCAATTACCTTTGTATTCATCTAATGGTTTACCGTAAATAGTTTCCTTCGGCATATACCGATAACCATAAATCCGCCCATATGTTTTTAATTCTTCCATAAACTCCCTCGCCAAATAGCTATGCAACTCCTCAGGAATATACCGTAGAGCATTTTTCAATGCAACTTTACTTTGTTCAATCGTTAGTCGAAAGCCTCTATCCGGTGCCCTGCGCACACCCGCTTTAAATACCGGCAGCTCTGGTAGTACATCGTCCAGCTTAATCGTCATGGCACAGGTAATTTCTTTATTATCGATTTTCATCGTCATATCCCCTTCCACGAAATCGTATTAAATCATCTATAAAAATAGTAATCCTATCTACTTCAATCTAAATAATCTTTATATTCTGATTATAATACTCTTACTGTCAAAATATCGTCAAAAGAATGTCCGGCATCGTCAAATTATCTATCAAATATCTTCACAGTCACCTAGCTAACCCTTTCAATCTGCAAAGAGTATCAACTACAGCAAAAATAATCACTTTGGCCAAACTCGCAGTTGCCCTGTCATGATCAAACCGTGGTGATACTTCTGCAATGTCAAATCCAACAACTTTCTGTGTGCGAAGTATATGCTTTAAATACTTCAGCACCATCTCCGGATGCAGCCCTAAAGGTTGTGGTGCGCTGACTCCGGGAGCAAAAGAAGAGGAAAATACATCTGCACAAATCGTTACGTAAAGATTGGGTATGGACTGCATAAAAGAATCGAGCTTTTCCAGGATATGTTCTTCATATTGCATGGAAATATCACCTGCTAATAAATAACCTGCTCCTAATTGTTGGGCCGTTTTGAATAATTCAAGTGTATTGGTGCTGCGCTGGATACCCAGGCAAAAATAATGAAACTCTTCTCCCCATTTGCAAGCATCATCGGCAATTTGCCGAAACATCGTCCCAGAATTTCCTTCCCCAATAAATGGTCGAAGATCAAAGTGTGCGTCAAAATTTAAAATACCCAGATCACATTTACCATCTTTCTGTCGCAGGAAATCCGCTTGTCCCCGGAAATGTCCCAAAGCAGTTTCATGACCTCCTCCCATAACTAGAGGAAACAATCCGGCTTGACGAAGATAAAGAACTGCTTGTTCTAGCGCCATCTGGCTTTTCATTAGCTCTCCATCTGCACAGGTAATGTTTCCCGCATCAAACACCAACACCTCTGAAGAAAAAGAACAGGGTAAATTAGCAAGTTCACGTCGTATCTCCTCGGGCCCCGAAGAAGCACCTTGGCGTCCGTTATTCCTTCGTATGCCCTCATCGCAGCAAAATCCCAGCAATGCAAATCCCAATTTACCCGTGAAATTAAATAATGGCTGCCTTAAATCCAGCGTTTTTATCCATTGGTGCCACCGAAAAGCATCATAATTTTCCCTGCTGTCAATCCGCCCCTGCCATATTGTAAAATCCCCTGTCTCATATCGATCCTGAAACATACTTATCCTCCTGCTCAGTCTTATCTATTGGTTTACAATTTGTATTGGCTTAAAACAATCCAGTAATTTTACCATCATTATCAATATCCATCATTTCTGCCGCAGGTTTTTTTGGAAGTCCTGGCATTGTCATAATATCGCCGGTAATCACCACCAAAAATCCAGCACCGGCAGCTATGCGTATTTCCCTAACTGTCATGGTAAAAGCCTTTGGGCGGCCAATCTTTGTTGCATCATCGGATAAAGAATATTGCGTCTTAGCAATACAAACCGGCGTTTTATCAAAGCCCATCGCAGTCAAATCCTGAATGTTCTTCTCGGCTGCCTTGCTATAATTAACAGTATCTGCACCATAAATTTCTTTGGTAATCACGCTAATTTTCTCTTTCACTGGCAATGTTTCATCATATAAAAAGCTAACAGGTTTAGGTTGTTTAAACATGTCAAGAAGCTGCTCAGCCAGTTCCATTCCCCCAGCACCGCCCTTGGCCCATACTTTTGAAATCGCCACTGTAACACCAAGCGCCTTACACTGTTCCCTGACAAATGATAGTTCTTCTTCTGTATCCGTTGGAAAAGCATTGATAGCAACCACCGTAGGAACATTAAATTTATGCATATTTTCAATGTGTTTTTTTAGATTTTCTATTCCTTGTCCCAGTGCCTGTTGATTGACTTTTGTCAATTCGGTCTTAGCAATACCGCCGTGTGCCTTAAGTGCCCTTACCGTGGCAACCAGCACTACCGCATCAGGCATAAACCCAGCAAAACGGCATTTAATGTCAATAAACTTCTCCGCCCCCAAGTCAGCACCAAAACCAGCCTCAGTAATCACTATATCAGATAGTTTTAACGCAAACTTGGATGCCATTACACTATTGCATCCATGAGCGATATTGGCAAAAGGCCCTCCATGCACAAAAGCCGGTGTGTGCTCAAGTGTTTGCACCAAATTGGGTTTAATGGCATCTTTGAATAAGAGTGTCAGCGCACCAGCAGCTTTTAAATCCGCTGCCGTAATTGGTTGATTGTCATAGGTATAGCTAACGATGATCTTGCTAATTCTTTGCTTCATATCATCCAAATCTTTTGCTAAACACAAAATCGCCATTAATTCTGATGCAACGGAGATGTCAAAGCCACTTTCTCTTGGTACTCCATTGGCCTTTCCACCTATTCCAAGCACAATATGACGTAATGTCCGGTCATTAAGGTCAATTACTCTTCGCCAAGTAATGCGACGCGGATCAATGCCCAGTACATTGCCATGTTGGATATGATTATCAATGATTGCTGACAGTAAGTTATGCGCCGTGGTCACAGCATGAATATCACCAGTAAAATGCAAGTTGATATCTTCCATTGGCACAATCTGCGCATATCCACCGCCAGCTGCACCGCCCTTCATGCCAAAACAAGGTCCCAATGACGGTTCCCTCAAGGCAATCATCGCCTTTTTCCCCAGCCTTCGAAAGGCATCTCCTAATCCAACAGTCGTCGTTGTTTTCCCCTCACCTGCTGCAGTCGGATTGATAGCGCTGACTAATACCAGTTTCCCGTTGGGACGCTGTTTCATTTTATCCCACGCCGCCAGCGAAATTTTGGCTTTGTATTTTCCATACTGTTCAATATCGTCTTCACTTAAGCCAAGATCAGCCGCAATTTGAATAATTGGCTGCATTTTTGCCCCCTGGGCAATTTCTACATCACTCTTCATTACAATCACCTCATCAAAAAATTTAATTTCTTACATAATGGGGCATTTCAACTGGTATCACCATAGATAATTCCACCAGACCCGCATATTCCCCATTCTGATACCATGGAGTTTGATAAACCAGCTTTTTTACGCCGTTTTTTTCAATAGTATAACTATTGGCAGTTTTGGTTTCGATAATCTTAGTAATTTTTTCGCAGACACTCTCAGAATGAATATCTGCTACATTTTTCCCAATCAAAGTCTTTCCACCATATTTTTCAAAAGTTTGAACTGAGCTATCATTCATTTCAATAATTTTGCCGATTTTATCTGTAACGGTAACTGCAATAGGCAATTCCTTTACCCATCCAGTAGACATATACTTTCCCCTCCCCATCTTAAAATTGTTATGCTTATATGAATTTTACAAAAGCAATGTCTAACTATCGTCAAATAGTAGTGACACTTTTTATCTTACTATTACAAATAAAAAAAGTGGCAAATAGCCACCTTTTTATTTGTGTCATTGGTTTTCTTTAGTTGGATAACTAGTTAATAATTCTACAAGGAAGTGTTAGAATGAAGCTTATAAATAGCAAATTACATAAAAATAAAAGCTGAATTGGTTTTTTCAGCTTTTACTCAAGATAAACTTTACCATTAATCACTTGCTATTTGTATTGAGGCTCTTGATTTTCAATGTATTTTTGCCTTCCCTTCAATGTTTCAATAGCATTGTCAAGGGTTGTTGCTAATTGCTCAAATGTTTGTTTTGCTTGCGGATCCTGAGTTTCCATAGAAAATGTTTTCATGCTGGATGCAGCAGATTGAATAGTTGCAATAGCCTGATTCATTTGTGTACCTACCGTCATTTTTCTCACCTTCTTTTCGAAAATATTTTTATCCTTTTGGTTTGCATAGTAAAGCTGACAAAAATCCAAATATAATCGCTGCTGAAATACCTGAACTGGTGATTTTAAAAATACCTGTTAATACCCCAATAATACCAGTCTTTTCTGCTTCTTGAAGAGCGCCTTTTACCAATTGGTTGCCAAAGCTGCTTATTGGAACAGATGCTCCAGCTCCAGCGAATTTTACTAACTCATCATATAAACCAAATCCTCCTAAAACAGCTCCAGACACTACTAATGTAACCATTGTATGTGCAGGAGTTAGTTTTAGCCCGTCCATAAGGAGCTGTCCAATCACACATATAGCCCCACCAACGATAAACGCCAAAATAAATTTTTCCAAACCTGGTGCCTCCTGTTTACATTTCTATAGATACTGCATGGGCAACGCATGGTATCGTTTCCTTTTGCTGGTAAGACATGGGGGACAATAAAGCACCTGTGCCTATAACCAGAATTCGGTTCAGTTCTCCTTTTCGCATACGATTTAAAAGATGCCCGAAGGTTGTTGTCGCAACACAGGCACAACCACTGCCTCCTGCCAGAACTGGTTGGTTTTCTTTATACATCAAAATACCGCAATCGGTCAGTTTTTCTACAGGGATATCAAGCCCATGCTGTTTAAGCAAATCTCCTGCAATTGGGTGACCTACCTTACCTAAATCTCCGGTGGCAATCAAGTCATATTGTAATGGGGATATATTTAAATCCCTAAAGTGGGCTTCAATGGTGTCAACTGCAGCAGGGGCCATAGCTGCCCCCATGTTAAAGGGGTCAGAAAGCCCCATGTCTATTACACGTCCAATTGTAGAAGCTGCGATGCGTGGTCCTTCACCTTGTTTCGCAACAACTGCAGCACCTGCTCCTGTCACAGTCCACTGTGCTGTAGGTGGCTTTTGCGCGCCATATTCCGTAGGGTAACGGTACTGTTTTTCACTAGCTGCATTATGACTAGATGTGCCAACAAGTGCATTCTGTGCGAAACCGCTATCAATCATAAGAGATGCTAAAGAAAGACCTTCCATAGAACTAGAGCATGCTCCATAAATCCCCAAAAAAGGAACAGCAAGGGTACGTGCAGTAAAGCTGCTGGGGATAATCTGGTTAATTAGATCACCGCTGAGAAAAAACTGGATATCTTCTTTCTTAAGTCCTGATTTTTTAATTGCAGTCTCACAAGCCTGTTCCAAAAATTTTTTTTCTGCTTGTTCATAACTGTCTTGTCCAAGCCATATATCGCCATGAAGCAGGTCAAAGTCCTTTGCCAGGTTGCCTTGTGCCTCAAAAGGTCCGCCTATAGCTGCAGATCCAATAATTACTGGCTTGGATTGAAAAACCCATGTTTGATGACCTTGCAACATTTACATTCCACCTAACGACTTAATCATTACACTTATAATAGCAACAATAAAAGCAGAAAAGACGCCAAAAACAATGACTGGTCCTGCGATTTTAAACATATTGCCTCCAACACCTAATACAAACCCTTCACTTTTATGATCAAGAGAAGCTGAAGTGATAGTATTTGCAAATCCTGTAACCGGAACCGAACTTCCCGCACCAGCCCATTGAGCAATATGATCATATACTCCAAAGCTTGTAAGTAACACTGATATCATAATTAGAACCGCAACGGTAGGGTCTCCAGCTGTCTTTTCATCAAAATCGAAATACTTTATAAAAAACAATTGTATTCCCTGACCTATTGTACAGATAATTCCTCCGCCAATAAAAGCTCGTACACAATTTGCTAGTATGGGACGCTGTGGCTCCCTTGCACGAGCAAAGTCTTGGTACTGCTGCTGCACGGGAGTTAGATTCTTTCTTTTGAAACTTGACAATACAATCCACCTCTATCTTAATAAATATGGCTTGAGTTTTCCCATAAGTTGTTCTAATTTTTCAGCATGCTCCGAATACATCTTTCGAGCTGCTTCATTTTTTGTCTCCAGTGAAAAACTCATGAGATCAGCCTGACTTTTTTCAAAATTTGCATAGAGCATTTCCTTAACTTTAGGCTGGGGTATTTGTATAGAGTCGTCAAACAAATCCAGGTATAAATCCCCAGATGAATCTACTTGTCCGATGAAAACATTATCGATGGATACTCCTATGGTTTCCAATTGAATCTCTAGCCATTCTCTATTAAAGCCTAAAGAAAATAGGGATTCATTTAGCATATTGCCATCTAGTATAACAGTCTGTGGTTCCGTCAGTGGTGCCAATTTCATTCCTAAATCATAGGAAGACACAGGCTTTTTATGGGACTTCATAAATACATTTATGTCTCCGGTATCCTCCATTACAGCAAATTCTACATCTGCTAAACTGAAAGTATTTTTGGAGCGAAGTTCTCGCAGCAGTTCCTCTGCTGTCAATCTTGTTTGTAGAAGATTTTCTTCCATGATCTTCCCATGCTTAATTAGCACAGTTTCTTTTCCGTTGACAATGTCATGGATCCACTTGCTTTTTATAGATAAATAATCCAATGCTATAGGAAATAAGACCCAAACACTAAGAGCAATAAATCCAAAGGTAAGATTTCCAATTAAATTTAAGGACATTATTGCAGCAATTACTGCAGCTACAATGTAACTTACAAATCTAAAAGGCGTCATTCGGACAATATTTCTTTTTCCCATTAATCTGACCAAAATCAACATTAAAAAGAATAATGAAACTGAGCTCAGTAATATCTGTATCCATGTTTGCATTTTCAATCTCCTGACTAATTTCCTTTATATTGTGGCTCTTGATATTCCAAAACTTTTATTCTTTCCTCAAGATCGCTAATAATTTGCGCTGTAGCCTCTAACGTCTCATAGTAAACTAATTTGCTTTCTTTATCCCTCGTCTGTAGCGCGTATAATCTTAATGTTCCTTGATTACCTTTTAGAGTGGCTAATGTTTTTTTTATCTGAGAAGCAACTGTCATATCCATTACCTCCATCTTCCCTACTAGTATCACTCTTATTCTAATTTTTATTCAGTAAGCTATGATTCGTCTCCAAAAGAGATGTTGTTAGAGACGAATATAAGCAGAAAAGACTCTCGGAGCATCCTTCTAGCGAAGAATGTAAAGTAAAGCGTCTGGAACAGGAAAAACCTGTTTCAGACGCCTTTTGGTGGTGGGTAGATTCCATACAAGCAGAAGGTTCTGTCAAATTCCAACGGTATATTACCTTTTACTGCTATATTCAGCCATCATGTCTTCCAAAGATTTCAGTTCAACCTCCATGCCCATTTTATAAAAAACTTTTCGGGCCTGCTGATAATAATCTACTGCAGGCAAGGGTAGGTCCTCTTTAAATACTTCTGCTACTTTTGCGTCATTTTTCATCAGCAGCTTTATCTCTGCTTGGGTACGAAAGATTAGTCCATTTTGATATTGATCATTATATTTTTTCAAGAAGTCCTTCGCCTGCTCAAAATATATTCTTGCTTCATAAGGACGATGCTGCCTGACAGCAATCAATGCCAGTACACAATTGAGTGTACAATAACCACGCAAACACCAATAGCCTTTTTGATCGCCAAACCCTTCTGCCACCGACAAAGCCTCAGTAAGATATGCAATAGCCTTTGCATAATTATTGAGTTGAAAGGCTGTATAACCAGCATTAATATAAAACAAGGCTACTCCTTCGCTAATATTTTTACGTCCAGCTATTCTAGCAGCTTGTTCATAGTGATGTAAGGCTGCTTGATAATCGAAACTCTCTCGTCTTATATCACCAATATAATTTTGGGCTGCTGCAATAGTAAAAGCATAAAAACGATTGCGCGTTGCCAACTTCTTAAAGAGTGCCAATGATTGCCTGTAATAATTCTCCGCTTCTTGATATTGCCCTTTGAGCGCGCAGGCAATTCCTAAAAATCGTAAAGCTGTTGCTTTTTTATCCGGAAGTTCATCATGCTCCGTCAAATGCAATAACTTGAGGGCAAATTCCTGGATCAAATATGCCCTCCGAGTTTGAATACCGCAATAAATAATTTGCTGATACCCTTTGATTTGATACTCTCTAAGTTTTTGCATTGAAGCTAAGCGCAGCATCTGGTGAATTAGTTTCAATCCCAGCAAATGTTCCCCCCGCCAGATATGATAGCGGCCAGACATTTCCCAGTAAGCAACTTTATAAGCATTCAACCGTTCATCTGCTATTTTGGAATGGACTAATACATCCAGCAATTCCTTTATTTTCTCCAGATATGTAGTGATCTGGCTCCGACTTTCCCGAAAATCAACATATCCCGTTGGGTAGTAACGATTCAGTTCCGGAAACATTTCATACTGGGGACAAAAATATTTTTCGGATAATTTAATAGTATAATCCAACATTTTCAACTTTTCATCGGCATTTGTGTAATGGTATAAAATATGTTCATATACATCTTTGCTTTGCATGCCATCTTGCAGCTGCTGTTCTAAATAGGATGCCGCTTGCTTATGAAACATCCGTTGCCTGATTGTTGACATTTGATTATATACGTAATTACGAATCTGCAAATTATAAAACTTATAGGCCGATCCGCCTCTATCTGAATCCAGATCTTCCATCAGCAGTTGTTTTTGTTGTAACTCCTCTAGCACTTCCACCAATTCAAATTCATTGATTCTAGAAATAGCCTGCAGCACCTCATAATTCACATTATTAAAGAAAACGGATGCAATCTCCAAAATTTTTCTGGCATTATCAGAAACATTGCCAGTACGTTCTTTTAATACGCTGTTCAATCGGATTGAGCCGTGACTAATATCTCTGCCAGCTGCAATTAAATTCAGACATTCAATCAAAAACAGCGCATTTCCGCCTGTATAGTCGTATAGTCTTGACTGCATCTCCTTACTAATACCAGGCAGCCGTAAAACAGACAGTTTCATTACTTCTTGCGCACTGAACCGACCAATTTCTAAGTGTTCCAACATATTGCTGCGTTCAAATTCTTCCATGGTTTTGTCAATCTGCTGTAAATACTCCGCATGACAGGTCGCTATACAGATTATATGTTTACCATGAATGCGCAATACCTGCCACAGCAGCAGCCATCCTTGCTTATCCATCCAATGAATATCTTCAATCAACAGTATGGTTTTCTTCAAATTAGCAGCTTTACCCAAAACCTCACACATAATTTCTTCTACCATGGTTGCACTGAACTTATACGCATCCACTGTTATTTCTTTCTGTAGCAGCGTTTCACTTATTTTCGTCGTTGGAAAAACATAAGCAATTACCTGTTGCCAAAGGACTGGCAAATGAACATCCGCTTGCATTAAGCAGCTCATTGCCTGTAAAAAAATGTTGTTCCATGCCTTATATACATATTCATATTCAGCCTGATAGCATTGAGTACGAAAAATATTACTATGTTTTACTGGAATACTTGCAAAAAGTTGTTCAATAATTGCCGATTTGCCAACACCTTGATCTCCTTGGAGCAATATCATCTGCTTACTATGACCCTTTTGATAAAAATCATCCAGCCACAGACGCAATTGCAGTAATTCTTTTTCCCTTCCGAAAAATCTCTGATTACTAACTACCTCTTCTTCAATAGTTCTGCTGCTTTTCCGGTCCTTGATCCGCCTATAAAGCTCCTGAGTCTTAACACTGGGCATCAAGGACAAATCCTGTGCCATCTTTCGCTCAAGATCTTGATAGATTTCCACTGCTTTATAAGAGTCTTCTTTTTCATAGATTTTCATCAATACCCGATAGGCACTTTCGTTATATGCATCCATCCCAATCAATTGCTTTAAATATTTCTTGGCTGGTATATACTCTTTTTGATTTATTAGCTTTATGATATATTTAGTCAAATAGTTTATACTATTCATCCTAAACTGCTCGCGTTTTTCGGTAACCCATTGATCAAAACTGGCTGCATCTTTACAATAAAAACCACCTAAAAATTCACCAGAATTTTTTTCTAGAAATTTTACAATATCAGTTACCGTCAATAGCTCCAAATCTGTCGCTGCCACTACATCTGGATTTAATACAATCTTTGCCCGGGATGAAGTAATCAGTAAATCCACGGAAAACATTTTTCTCAACAGATACACTGTATTGCGTAAATTTCGTTTCGCGGCATGATCTCCCATATCCCCCCAGAGCAGTGCTGCCAAACCCTCTCGTGTAGCTTCACCAGTAACTAAAAGATAGTACAACAAGGCTTCCATTTTTGCAAAAGGGAATATCATTTTTTGATCATTCCAATACACTGCCGGTTTTTCAAATAGTACTGCACGTAATTTAGCCACCCACTCATCCCCTTTTGAAAAAACTTGCTATACTCAACTATATTATACTGAATTTTCTTGTTATTGCCTACATGATCCTGCAAGGTAAGCAGCTATGATACAACATAAAAGAAGTGGAAAATCAAAAAAATGATTCTTCCACTTTCTTTTTCGTTATCAAATAAGTAACAATAACGTAATTACAGTTATAACTTCACTGCAAGAGCGAATTATAGATTCAGTACTTCATGTATACTGTAAGTATAATAGGCAGACAGAACAAACAAAGAAAAATAGGATAAGCCCATTTTAAAACGGAAGCTGCTATCTGTATCATAATAGGGATTCTCTCGATCTTTCCATACTTCCCATGCTTTTTTTATGGCCAATATAGAGATCAAAATACCAATTGGATTAAAGAAATATAGGGAAAAAAATACCATTACCGGGATACCAACTATCCAAAGTTTTAGGGATATAGCAGTAACAATCCGTCCACCATCTAGGGGATGCGCCGGAATGAGATTAAAAGCTGTTAATAAAAAACCAAAATATGCTAATGCAAGCAACAATGCGGAATTAAAGATTTCTCCAAACAAGAGACAGACAAATGCACCAATTGCTCCGAAAATTGGACCAGCGATACCAACAATCGCCTCTGTCTTAGCATCCTTCGGTGCTTGTTTCATTTGGATGATGGCACCTATAAAGGGGATAAACATCGGCAGGCTCGTATCAATTCCCAATCGCCTAGAAGCAGTCAGATGCCCCATTTCATGAATAAACAACAACAAGACAATGCCTATGGCATATTTCCATCCATATAGAAAGGTATACGTAATGATCATCAGCATCATCGACAAACCAGTAGTAAAAAACTTCCCAAATTTAAGAAATATAAAAGCTCCTTTAATGAGCGCCCATATCTTTCCTGCTTTGAAAAGCAGCAATAATCCGCCAAAGCTCGTAAACCAACCCCATTTACTTTTCTTTTTTTCAGGAAGTTCGTTTTCCTCTGAAGGCTCGCTGCTTGCTAAAATGATTTCATTTTCTTTGTTCTTATTTTCTTCCATAATTTAAAAGCCTCCTTTTATACCGAATCTTTATATCTATGAACAACTACATGCTAAGCAATACATTGTCATTTACAAATCGGTGTGATTTCATAAAGCTTCTCATCCATCTCCCTTAAGAAAAGCGAGGGTTTTCCACAATAAAAAAGACTTAAACGATGCAATGTACGTGTACACATTGTATATAAAATATGACGCTCTTCTTCACTACTAAAGTTAATTGTATCAGCATTAACGACCAATACTGCATCAAATTCTAATCCTTTTGCTAAATACGATGGAATTACAACAATTCCTTGATGGAATGAGTCCTCCTCATCAATTACAAGATTTAAATCAATATATTCTTTCAGCTCCCAAAAAACCTTTTTCGCTTGATAGGTATTCTTACAAATAATGCCGATTGAATGCCATCCTTCTTTAAGGATATTCTTAATGGTTTGAATGAGAGCAGGGGTGTACTCGTGAAGATTTTCAATTTTGGTCACTGCGGGTAAAGATCCTGAACGATTGATTGCTTCTACTTTTGTTTTATCAGAAAGTATCGCCTGACAAAAAGCCTGAATTTCCTTTGTCGATCGGTAACTGCGCGTTAGCCTAAAGGCAATTGATTTTTCATTTCCGATAATTTCACTCATATCGGTAAAGCTCGCTGTATTTAAAAATGGATGCACGGCTTGCGCAGGATCTCCTACTACTGTCCATGTAGAGTTCGGAAAGAGTGTCACAAGGATTTGATATTGCATTCTGGTATAATCCTGGGCTTCATCAATGATCAAATGTTTAATATCGCGGTTTATGGGAAAACCTTGCAGCACACCTTGAAAATATATAAATCCTGGAGTATCTTCATATGGCAGCACACCATTATTTAAGTAAAAAAGCGTTTGTCTTTGAATTGACTGCCAGTCTTTAGGAAAATCAGTTTTCTTTGACGACCTGTCAAGCAGCCAGCCCCCTTTAAATAGTCTTCGATATTCTGCCAGCGGACTCAATTTAGTCAATCTGTCAATTTTCTCGTAAAAGGAAGCGAACTCTTCCCGGGCCGCAATTCTTGCCAGAGCTTTAATGGTATTCTCGTCAACCTCTTCAGCGCGGTTTACAATTTCAGCTTCCTTTTCCTTACGAACAGCATGAAACAGCGGGCGCATTCTGCCTTCGATCACCGCTCTTATCTTTTCTAATCGGATCTTTACTGGCATCTCGGAAAGATTGCCAAGAAAATAATGCTTCCACTCCTCTTTTTTAAAGATCACTTGCCCGCGAAATTCGATATCTGGATACTCATCCACTAAGCTTGTTTGTACCCATTCTAGATATTCCCGTAGGATATTCTCAAAATTGCGAGATGATTTAAAACGTATATTTTCTGCGCGCAGGGTCTGTTGATGGTCACTCCCATTTGACAATACCGTTTCCAGATGAAACGTACGGGTTTCAAGTTTTATGGGAAGCTGGTTTATTGCCTCGAAGACACAATCATGAAATGTTTTTTGCAGCACATTTTCTTCTCCCATTTCCGGTAAAACATTGGAAATATAGTCGCTAAATAAATGGTTCGGTGAAAGAATCAGAACATTTTTCTCATTAATACTCTTTCTGTCACGATAAAGCAAAAATGCGATACGGTGCAAGGCTACAGAAGTTTTGCCACTGCCTGCTGGCCCCTCTACAAAAAGTGCTCTATGGTTTGCATCACGAATAATTTGGTTTTGCTCACGTTGAATGCTGTTAACAATAGTATGCATTTTATCATCAACACTTTTACCTAATATTTCTTGCAATACTTCATCATCGATTTTTAAATCTGCATTAAACATATACTGCATACAACTGTTTGCTATTTTATATTGACGTTTTAGTATGATCGTTCCATTGATGTTTCCTTCTGAACAATGATAAGCCGCTTGACCTAAGCCATAATCATAAAACATGCTCGAAATAGGTGCCCGCCAATCATAAATGAGAAATTCTCCAGTTTCTTCATCCATTAATGTAGAAAGACCAATATATACTTTTTCTTCCTGAGGTTCCATCCCAGTATCTTCTTCGATAAAGTCAATACGTCCGAAGTAAGGTGAGTTTAGCATTTTTTTTAATTTAAGAGGAGTGCTGTGGGTTAAGGATGAAAGTGCCCGCTGACGATTTGCGGTTTCTACTAATTGTGCTTCATCACTGCCACATTTTTCCCAATAATTTAATAGGGTTTCTTTAAGTTCAGATTGTTTTACTACGCAATTGTCTTCGCTTATTACTAGTTGTTTTTTTATTTCCTCCAGAGTTTCCTCTAGTTTTATCGCTTCTTTTTGTCTTTCTTGATCGTCCATGTCGACCTCCATCTATAGAAAAGATTCATATTAACTAAGGTACCAGCAATCGGCTGCCTGCAAAGATCATATCTAGGATTGTATCATACTCTATTTACTCTGGCTATGTGATCAAATTTAAGGATTCTAAAATACAAACCTCCTACAAAAAATTCCTTTCGAATTGGTGCAGGAGGCTCCCTTAATGAATGTGTTTATTAACCACAATTATTTTGCCTGGCTTCTTTGATTTGTTTACTTCTTAACTGCCCACAAGCAGCATCAATGTCGGTGCCATGCTCTAGACGCTTGCTGCAATGAATGCCATTCTTTTTCAGTATATCGTAAAAGGTTCGCATGGCTTCCAGCTCGCTTCTTTGGTATTGACTATGCTCGTCTACTGGATTATAAGGGATCAAATTTACATTGACATTTTTCTTTCTATCACCAATCAACTCAGCAAGTTCAAGAGCATGCTGACTACTATCATTCATATCCTTTAGGAGAATGTATTCTAACGTAATCCTTCTATTGGTTTTTGACAGATAGTAATCAACAGCCTGCATTATTTGCTCTATCGAAAAAACACGGTTTATTTTCATGATCCGCGATCGAAGTTCATTATTTGGCGCATGTAAAGAAATTGCTAAATTAACCTGCAAATTGGTATCGGCAAATTCAACAATTCGATCTGCAAGTCCGCTGGTTGATACGGTGATCCGCCTTGCAGCAATGGCTAGGCCGTTATGCTCTTTGATAATTAATAAAAAATCGATTAGATTTACAAAATTATCAAGTGGTTCGCCAATTCCCATTACTACAACATGACTGACTCTTTCTTCTTGATTCTCTTGATCTAAATACTGTTCGACTTTCATAATTTGTTCCACAATTTCGCCACTGGTTAAATCGCGTTTTTTCTTTAATAAGCCACTTGCACAAAAACTACACCCAATATTACAGCCAACTTGTGTTGTAACACAAACCGACAAACCAAATTTATTTCTCATTAGAACGGTTTCGATTAAATTGCCATCAAACAACTGAAATAAAAACTTGACCGTTCCATCTGCTGCCTCTTGCCTACAGTGTTCTTTTAATGTTTCAATGACAAAATGATCTGTTAATAATTGAACACACTCTTTATTGACATCAGTCATTTCGGAGAAATGCATTACCTTTTTCCGATAAACCCACTGCCATACTTGCACTGTACGAGATTTCTTCTGTCCACGTTCTATAAGCCACGCTTCTAGTTGATTTAATGTCAATCCATAAAAGGATGCTTTGTCCATTCGTTGTCCTCTTTTCAAAATAATAAAAATCACTTTTATCTCAATGGGTATTGGAGCCTACCAATCTGTTTCTTATTATCCCAAATTTTTATTATTAAAACAAGAGGAGTCAAAATACGCGCTACTGCCGATAGCGCGTATAAAGTCCCTAAATCCCAAAATATACAATCACTTGTGACCATCCCCTCTATGCCACCAGAAGCCACCGTCAATGATTATCACCTTTTCACCATCAGCGTATTTTAAATGCTCGCCATCTTGTCGAAGAGTAAACTCATACCTGGCGGGATGCCATCCATCTTTGCCAATAAAAATTTGTTCTGAATCAATGGATTCTCCATCTAACGATAAACTAAATTTCACATAGCTCCCATAAGAAAGCTGAAAATCAAGTCCCTCTTCGTCTTTGGCAATCGTAAAATTATATATGATTTTATTCTGACTTTTATTAACTTCAAAATAGTCTTCATTTCCCCCCTGATATTTCCCTAAAACATTCTCAAATCTCCCATCCGTACGAATCGTTCCACTGAAAGTATGAGGGATTCCAGTAGACGTGATTCTCAGGTGTAATCCTTCTTTATCCTGCCACAAAAAATATCCCATGCTTTTACCTGGCTCAAAAGCAATTGGTCTTTCCTCAAGATTAGGAGAGTAAGACGCAAATACATTGCTGTTCAAACAAAATGCAGCTAGAAAAGCAAGAACTATGATCTTCCATCTTTTCATTTCATCCTCCTGATATTAAGATTCTACGCATCATTCGTTTAAAAATATCTCCTACAACCCAATATTCTCCATATTTTATTGTTCACCTTCTAAGGGGATAGCTAACTGACACTCTTATTATAAATTTCTTACCTTTTCTTGAAAATTAGAGAATATTTCAAACCAGAATAGGGAAAAATGTCACAGGATGTAAATTTAAGGAGGTATTTTGTATGAACTATGGAATGAAACGTTCACTACAGGCACAAAAAATGGGTGAATTGGGACGAGGACACATGATGGTAGAAGCTCATCAAATGGTGCATGTTGGCGAAGCTATAACAACACTGGTCAACTGCATGAATACATTTCGTATGTACCGTCCTCAAGTTAGAGAACCCCAAATGACGTCTATGATGGATAGACAGTTGGAGCATATGATGAGCATGTGTAATAATATCCTCAAATATATGCAAACCAAAGAAATTAACCAAATCATGCCCGATCGCATTATGAACTGGCAATCCAGTATTAATCAAATGCATCAACCAGTCAATATGAATACCAGCCGATTAGATGAGCGTGATATGGTATGTTGTATGGCAAGTTCGCTTAAAGCATGCGTTATGTCTTTGAGCGTTGCAACCATGTCTTGCTCTGATGATATCATGCGGAAGATGGTCATGAATTGTTGTACCTCATGTATGAATATGGTTTATGACATGTTAATGCATATGCATCAAAGAGCAATGCACCACGTATCAACTATGCAAGCCAATACAATGCATTCCGCCATGCATGTTTATCAACCCCTGTCAGAAATGCAATATCAATAAAAATGGTAAGAAACTGCTTTTAATGCAGCTTCAATAAAGATCAAGGACTGCATCACGCAACCCTTGATCTTTATATTTTTTGTTACGTTCTATATAACTTCACTTTTAATTTTAAGCCTTTCCATTTTATAGTATAAGCTACGTATCGCAATTCCTAATTGAAGTGCAGTCTGCGTTCTATTTCCCTCGTTCTTTTTTAAACAATCCTCAATAATTTTACGTTCTACTGCCTCCAGCATTTGGGTTAAACTACTGTGAGGAAAATGTGTATCCACAATATGAGCAGCCTTTATTTCTCGAAAAAATGGTGGAAGATGTCTATTTAAGATTGTCGTCTCTGAAAATTGCATGTTTATCAAGGCTCGACCAAGAACATTTTCCAGTTCTCTTACGTTACCCGGCCACAGGTATTCACGAAATACAACAATCGCTTCAGGGGAAACTGCCATTACATTCCTTCCGTATTCTTGATTGAGTTTTTCTAATATATGCACAATTAACTGTGGTAAATCTGCCATTCTGTGACGTAATGGCGGAATGACTATGGGGAAAACATTTAGTCTATAGTACAAGTCTTCGCGAAAGGAACCTTTTTTTACTGCAACATCCAAATTTTGATTTGTAGCAGCAATTACCCGCACATCAATATTCCTGGATTTTACCCCACCGACCTTCGTGAACTCACGCTCTTGTAAAACTCTTAAGAGCTTTGCTTGAACCATCAAAGGGATCTCACCTATCTCATCCAGAAAAATAGTCCCACCGTTTGCTTCTTCAAATAATCCCTTCTTCCCGCCTCGTAAAGCACCGCTGAAGGCTCCTGCTTCATAGCCGAAAAGCTCACTCTCAAATAAAGTCTCCGGCAACGCTGCACAATTAACCCGAACAAAGGGCTTATTATTTCGGTGGCTGGCATAATGTATGCTATGTGCAAATACCTCTTTGCCAGTTCCACTTTCTCCAGATAATAGTATTGTCGCTGGTGTTGTCGCAGCGTGGCGCGATTGCTCTACGGCAAGGGACATAGCCGCATCCGTTGCCACCATAGTTTCAAAAGTATAACGTGGCTGAGATCGGTTCACCAGCATTCGTGTACGGGCCAGTTCCTTACTAAGCCGCTTAATTTCGGAAACATCATGAACGACCCCCACACTGCCACATAATTTACCTTTAATAATAATTGGTGAGACGCTTGCTAAAACCTCTCGATTTCCTGGTCCCACCTTTAAGGGAATTCCACGTACCGCATCTAAAGTCTTCACCACCTGCAAGTGCATACTCTCTCCCTCTCGGATATCAACAGTAGACAACTTGCCAACTACTTCCTCCTTGGGCATCCCAATGACTTGAGTATATGCCTGATTCACCATAATAATCTTTCCCTCTTGATCAGCCACTGAAATAGCATCCTGAGTAACATCTATTATTGTTTCTAAAAATTTCTGCATTTCATTTCTGGAGGTAAGTTCTTCCGTTAACTGCTCCACTTCGGTAAATTCTCGGAACACTGCAGCCACACCCACAATTTGATCCTTTTCATCCCGCAGTGGAACACGATTCGTAACAATGTAGGTTTCACCGATCATTTGCTTTTGATTCAGTTCGGCAACTCCTGTCTCCAATACAAAATCGAGACGGCTGCCAGTAATAACGTCTCTTGCAAGCTGTCCGTATGCATCTTGTACAGGTATGCCTAGTATCCTCTCTGCTGCTATGTTAATAAGAATAATAACACCCATTTCATTGACGACAATCATTCCATCACTCGTTGAATTAAAAAGATCTCTCATTTGGCGGCTATCAAAGTCCCATGCAGTTTGAAAGGCAATTTTATCTATACTTTTCATATTTTCTCCCCCGCACAAATAGTATAGTACCAGAAATGAGATACATAACACTAACCCTACTATAGCGCATATTTCCATACTAACTTATAAATTCCTGTTTCATTTGTAAATTAATATAAATAAGTACGCAATTTTATGCATATGCAAAAAATTGCGTACTTATTTAGTCATTAAGTCACATCTTCTTTAATTTCGCTTTCCCTTTATTAACCAATTACATGTTTGGCCCCTGCTAATATTGCCAGCTCGTTTGGTGCAACAATGCCAGGTTTCTTTGCAAAAATTTTCTTGAATGCTTCCATAATTTGTGAAGTACCCACTATATAACCAAGAGCTGCATTGAGTGCTCCTAAAGCAACCATATTCGCCATTCTTGCATCTCCCAAGGAATTAGCAATTTCATTCGCAGGAACGTTGTAGGTTCTAATATCATCCCGTTTGCTTTGTCGATCAATTAAAGAACTATTTAACACCAGAATTCCACCAGAAGACAAAGAAGACTCAAACTTTTCGAATGAAGGTAAATTCATCGCCACTACTGCTGTAGCTTCTGTGACAATCGGGCTACCGATTGGTTCTTGGGAAATAATAACCGAACAGTTTGCTGTCCCCCCTCGCATTTCCGGACCATAAGAAGGAATCCAGGAGACATGCGCCCCCTCCAACATTCCAGCGTAGGTCAACAATTGCCCCATAACCATAACACCTTGCCCGCCAAACCCTGCTAGAATCATCTCGTGAGTCATGTTACTCTCCTCCTGCATCTTTAAATACACCCAAAGGATATTGAGGTATCATATTTGTTTCCAGCCATTTGACCGCTTCGACAGGTGTCATGCCCCAATTGGTGGGACAGGTAGATAAGACTTCTACCAAGCAGAAACCTTCCCCATTGTTTTGCAGCTGAAATGCTTTTTTGATAGCAGCTTTTGCTTTTGCCATATTCGATGGATTATTAACGGCAACCCGGGCAATAAAGCGGGCACCTTGTATCGTGGACAGCATCTCAGAAATACATAAAGGAGTCCCAACCTGATTCACATTGCGCCCATAAGGTGAAGTCGTCGTCACTTGATCTACTAATGTGGTAGGAGCCATCTGCCCGCCAGTCATGCCATAAATAGCATTGTTTATAAAAATAGTCGTAATTCTTTCACCCCTGGCAGCGGCATGCACCACTTCAGCACATCCAATCGAAGCAAGATCACCATCACCTTGGTAGGTAAATACGGTGGAATCTGGACATACTCTTTTCACGCCTGTTGCAACCGCAGGCGCACGTCCGTGAGACGCTTGAACAATATCAAAATTAAAATAATCATAAGCCAAAACCGAACATCCTACAGGGGCAACGCCAATTGTTTGCTTTCGAACTCCCAATTCATCAATAACTTCAGCAATGATTCGATGAACAATCCCATGCTGGCATCCAGGGCAATAATGAAAAGGAACATCAGTTAACGATTCCGGCCTTTCATAAAGTTTAGTGTTCATTTCACTGCCTCCTTCTCTCTCATGATGAGATTGATTTGATTATATATTTCTCTGGAGCTCGGCATCATACCACCCATACGACCATAAAAATGAACTGGTTTCATTTGTCCTGTGGCAAGACGCACATCTTCTATCATTTGTCCGGCACTAAGCTCTGTCACTAAGAAAGCCCTTGTCTGTTTAGCCAATGTTAATAATCGTTCACTCGGAAATGGCCATAGACTTATCGGTCGAAAGAGTCCCACTTTAAGTCCATCTCGTTTTGCCATTTCAATAGCAGATCTAGCGATCCTGGAGGTAATGCCATAAGCCACTACAATTAATTCCGCATCTTCTACGCTCAATTCTTCCCAGCGGCATTCTTGTTTTAGTATATTTTGGTACTTATTCTGTAGATGAATATTATGTGCTTCTAGTTGCTCCGGCTTAAGATATAAAGAGTTAATGACGTTGGGCTTTGTTCGTTCTCCCAGCCCATTAGCTGCCCAAGGTTTCTTTTGTGGAACCAAAGATTTTTCTTCAAGGTTCACTGGTTCCATCATCTGTCCAAGAGCACCGTCACCAAGCAGCATTACCGGGTTGCGATATTTATCCGCTAAATCAAATGAAAGTATTGTTAAATCTGCCATTTCCTGCACAGAGTTGGGAGCCAGAACAATATTTCGATAATCACCATGTCCTCCACCTTTCGTAGCTTGAAAGTAATCAGCCTGAGCCGGTTGAATACTGCCAAGTCCAGGACCACCCCGCATAATATTAACAATCACACAAGGAAGCTCTGCTCCAGCGCAGTATGAAATACCTTCTGCTTTCAAGCTTATGCCTGGGCTGGATGACGAGGTCATGACACGCGCTCCTGCACCAGCAGCACCATATACCATATTAATGGCTGCAATTTCACTTTCTGCTTGCAAGAATACTCCCTTAATCTGGGGCATTCTCTTTGCCATATATTCCATTAACTCGGTTTGTGGCGTGATCGGATATCCAAAATAGTATCTGCAGCCAGCAATAATGGCGGCTTCGCCGATAGCCTCATTCCCTTTCATTAGTCTTGTTTCAGACACATTCACCACTCCCCATCTATTTATGAATTTCAATTACCACATCCGGACAAGCCTTAGCACACATGATACAGCCGATACACGCGGATTCATCGGAACAAGTTGCTGGGTGATAGCCCTTGCTGTTTAGAGAATCACTAATCACAATGATATTTTTTCTACAGGCCACAACACAAAGCCCACAGCCTTTACATCTTTCTTGATTGAATACTGGTTTTGGCATGATTCATTCCTCCTGTTTCCCATACCGATTTTCCTCTCTGCCTTATGATATACTCTCGTAAAACAAGCACATATAGCCGTTAGACAGGGCAAAGAAGGAGCATAACGATAAGCGTATAGGTTGGATCATCCTTTACCGTCCTAAATGGGACTGTCCGAGACTATACGCATAATACATTAACTAATTTTGTTAGATCTACGCCAGATCCCTAGCTTCTCTGCACCTTTAATTAACTCCTCACGAAAATTAGGATGAGCAATTTCAATAATCCTTTCTGCCCTCTCCCAAGTTGATCGTCCAGCCAAATTAGCCATTCCCCACTCTGTTACAAAATAATGAGCTTGTGTACGCGGATCTGTTACTACTGCATTTGTGGGCAGATCTACGACGATCCTCGATTTCATTAATCCAGTCTTTTTATCAATAAAAGTAGAATTAAAACAGATAAAGCTTTTTCCTTCTTTGGACAAATAACCTCCGTTCAAGAAATCAAGCTGTCCCCCCGTGCCGCTGATCTGACGAGAACCCGATGTTTCAGCAGTCACTTGTCCTAAAATATCAACTTCAACGCAACTATTAATGGTAACAAGGTTATCAATATTCGCCATCACATTTGGATCATTCGTATAGTCAATTGGATAGGAGGCTAATCCGCTGTTCCTATCAACCCAGTCATATAATTCTTGACTTCCGGCGCAGAAAGCCCAAGCACCTTTTCCTTTATCAATATTTTTATATCGATTGGTGATTTTACCTGCTTTCGCCATTATCAAATAGGCATCCACTAGCATTTCCGTGTGTATAGCCAAATCTTGTAGATCAGACTCAGCAATCATTGTACCTACCGCATTGGGTAACCCCCCCACACCCAATTGAATTGTAGATGCATTATTTATTTCTTTTATGATCAACTTAGCAATTTTTCTGTCCGTATCTGTAGCTTTTGCAGATTGAATGACTGGCAAATCTGGATTACTACTTTCTACTATGTAGTCAATATCACTAATGTGAATACAATTTTCTTGTCCTCCCAAAGCAATCGGTAATTTCTCATTCACCTCTAGTATAATAATTTTAGCTTTCTCACAGATCGCCCTGGATGCAGAGTTCGTGAGAGAAAAATTGAAATATCCATGTTTATCCATTGGGGCCACTGAAAACATTGCTACATCTACTTCCAAACTCTTACGATAAAATAATGGTTTGTTCCGATAAATCATTGGTATATAGTTGCACAGACCTCGATCACTCAATGTTCTCTCATAGGGGCTAAAATGCCAGCTATTATAAAAGAAATGTTCTCTTTCATGGTCGACATTCACAATTTCTAAAGGCCTTAATGAAAATCCTCCTCTTACTTTCACATTTACTAGTTCATTTTTTCGTGCTGCCAGCGCCTTGTCTAAAGCCACGGGTTGGGCTAATGTAAAATTATAATCAACCCAATCACCAGACTGAATGACTTTAACTGCTCTTTCTGCCGTAGTTAATTTAGTACGATACTCTTGTATAAAATTCATTTGCTTCCTCCATAAAATTTATTCCAGCCTGGTTTTTTAAGAATCATCTTCTTGCGTGTGATAAAAAAGTATTGCGCACCTTCCCTAATGTATCAATTCGCCGCTCAGCTAAAATATCAGCGGCCTTATAAGTCGGTATATTATCCCGTTTTGAAATAGCAATAATTTCTTCAATATTCCGATAAATGATTTCAACAGCTCTTAAGGCTCGTTCTTTATTGTAGTCGCCATTCAATTCATCTGCTATATTAATTACCCCTCCAGCATTGATGATATAATCAGGAGCATACAAGATCCCTTTACTGTGAAGTAGATCTCCATGACGATTTTCTCCAAGTTGATTATTAGCGGCACCTGCAATAATACGACACTTAAACTGCGGTATAGTATGGTCGTTAATGATTGCTCCAAGAGCTGTTGGAGTAAAAATATCACATTCTACACCATAAATAGCATCGGGATTTACCGCTGTCGCTCCCAATTCTTTTACCACACGTTCCACATTCTGCTCATTAATATCAGCTACAATAAGATTCGCACCTTCTTGATGCAAATGTTTAGCCAGATAATAACCCACATGACCAAGCCCTTGAAGTGCCACTGTTTTCCCTTTCAGCTGTTCACTTCCCCAAACCTCTTTCGCACAAGCCTGTATGCCTTTTAATACTCCAAAAGCAGTGATTGGAGAAGGGTCGCCGCTGGATCCAGCTATCGCTCCTACGCCATTAACGTGCTTCGTTTCCTGGCTCACAATGTCCATATCCTCGACACAGATGCCTACATCTTCCGCAGTGATGTAACGTCCATTGAGACTTTCAACAAATCGGCCGAAGGCTCTAAACAATGCCTCACTTTTATCTTTTCTTGGGTCGCCAATAATGACTGTTTTTCCTCCACCAAAATTAAGACCTGCTGCCGCATTTTTAAAAGTCATGCCACGCGCTAGTCGCAATGCATCGATAACAGCTTCTTCTTCACTGGTATAGGGCCACATTCGTGTCCCGCCCAATGCCGGCCCCAGCGTCGTATCATGAATCGCAATAATGGCCTTCAAACCGGACGCCTTATCCTGGCAAAAGACAAGCTGCTCATAGTCATAATGCTCCATAGAATTTATAATTTCCATACTGGTTCCCCCTTAGAATAATAATTTAAATTTTCTAACTTTTCCAAGTGAATTGCAAGAAACATGCCAATCAGATTTAGTTCATCCTTATAACAAAATCACTATACATCAAAGCACAGGCCTGACCAATGACCCTGCAATATTTAACACGCCTGCAAAATATTGCAGGCATTTTCTTGCAGATCCATAGCCAATGCATCGCCTTTATCGCATCTAATCAATGGGAAATATTACGTTAACCGCAGGGAACGAATATAGAGTATAATTTACTTAACTGACCAAAATCTATAATGAGTAAGGATGAATAAATGAAAAGACAGCTACGATTGCCTCTTACGTTTATAGCTCTGCTGGTACTTGGCATGATCTCAACCTCTATGACAGCGAGTGCTGCTGCGTATGGTTTCCAGAGTCAGAACATCGATGCAATTCGGCAATATCAAAACAAGAAGCCCCTCAAGAATAAAGTAATCGTTGTTGACCCTGGACATGGAGGTAGTGATGCTGGTGCTATCGGTCCTAACAATGTTGCCGAAAAAAATGTTACTTTGGCAATTGCTCGTGATTTACGTGAATTACTTTCAGCCGGAGGAGCAACTGTCATTATGACTCGGACATCCGATCGGGATGTTGCCACAGACGGATCTTCGGACATTGACGAACTGCAAGCTCGCGTCGATATCGCCAACCAGGCAAATGCTGACTTATTTGTCAGCATTCACACCGATGCATTTGCCGAACACGGAACTGGTACAACAACCTATTTCTGCCCGGGCAGTAACAGTGATCTTGCCCGTTTCGTTCAGGACAATATGGTGAGTCAGTTAAAGTTGTATGATCGAGGTTCTCAGCCAAGTGATTTTTATGTTCTCAAGAATACGAACATGCCAGCCATACTAACAGAAGCTGCTTTTATTTCTAATCCAAAAGAAGAAAAACTGCTTATCAATCGTGATTTTAATAAAAAGGTAGCTATGGGAATTTACAACGGGATTAAACAATATTTTATACAATAAAAAGGAACTTTAATAAGTTCCTTTTTTTGTACTGAAAGGGGAAATTCGTTTTCTTATCTTGAATTTTTGATCCAATTCGAAAGAAGACTCAGCCTCTTCATAAAATTGATAGGATGATTCTGAAAGAATAGAAATATAATTGGAATAATAAGCAGCGTAAACACGGTTGAACTTAATAAACCGCCAATTAGAACCCATGCCATACTGACTCTCGTCTCCGAGCCTTCTGTTAATGCTAATGCTGTGGGCAGCATACCAACAACCATGGTAATGGTCGTCATTAAAATTGGTTTTAATCTTGTTTTACCGGCTTCAATGATAGCATCAAAAGCCCCAACGCCTCGTTCCATTAGCGTTATTGTATAATCCAGGAGCAAGGTTCCATTTTTGGCAACCAAACCATCCATGACCAAGATACCAATGAGAGAGTATAGATTGATGGTATTATTGGTAATCAGTAAGAATAACAGCGATCCTATCATCCCTAGTGGAAGAGAAAACATACGAATAAATGGAGTTAAAAGCGACTCGTATAGAACAGCTAGCAGCATGTAAACTAATATAAGGGATAAGCCTAGTGCTTGAAACATTTGGCCAAAGGTATCACTCATACTATTTGCCTGGCCCGTATAGCGATAGCTAATACCGGTACCTAGATCTTTTGGGGTCAGTTTCTTTGTAATCTCTTGCAATACTTCATTTAAAGGGCGATCGGTTATATTGGCTTGTATTGTTATGGAACGCTGCTTATCTACCCGCTGCAGCATGACTGGCCCTGTACCTTCACGCAGAACAGCAATGTCTCCTAAGGATATATGATGGTTACCAGCCATAATCGGCAGTGACCGAATGTCCTGCATTGCAAAACCATCACTTCCTTTAATGCGAACTGTAATATCTGTATCTTGACCATCGTTAAATGGATCATTGGCATACACACCAGCCTGTTGTCCAGCGATTGCAGCATGAAAAACATTGGCAACTTCAGCTACCGAACTATTATAAAAATTTAATCTGTCACGATCAATCGTCATTTGGATTTCAGGCATCCCCTCTGTATAAGAACTGCGGATGTCTTTTATTCCTTCTATTTGCGAAAGGATGCTTTGGGTTTGATACGAAGACGCAACTAAAGTATCCATATTAGAGCCCAGTAATTGTATTTGTATGGGAGCCCCGCCCCCTCCTCCTCCGCCTGAAACTCCAGCTACGGAAGATTGTGATTCATTCACTCTTACAATGACGTTGGGAAAATTTTGCTTTGCATAGGCTCGTACTTGATCAGTAATTTGCCAAACTGTCCGGCCACGCTCTTTGCGATCAACCAATTGTACACTAATAGAACCATTGTTACTGGAAGGTCTGCCCGTGCTGGACAGATAATTTGTTACTTCAGGAATGGTTGATAAATATTCTTCTAATTCTTTTACGACAAGATCTGACTGTTGAATGTTTTGGCCGACAGGCAGCTCTACTGAAACACGAAAACTGCCTTCATCTGTACGGGGCATATATTCTGAACCAATAACCCCTAAGGGAATTAAGGAAATCGTTACAAAGAATAAAATCAGTACACTGGCAATGACTTTTTTACTATTACGTAAGCCCCAACGTAAAATCGTCTCATATCTAGTAATTGCACCTTGTTCCATTCGATCCATAATATTCCAGACTACACCGCGAGGCTCGGTCAATCCCCCTTTAAAAAGGCGCGAAGCAAGCATTGGGGTAAGGGTGAAAGATACAAGCATAGAAAATAAAGTGGCAAAAACAATTGTTAAGCCGAATTGACGAAAAAATTGGCCCGTCATTCCTGTCATGAATGCGATCGGCATAAATACAACAACATCACAGAGTGTAATAGCAATCGCTGCCATACCAATCTCATTACGGCCATCTTCAGCCGCACTGACTGCATCTTTGCCCATTTTTAAGTGACGATGGATGTTTTCGAGTACAACAATAGAATCATCTACTAAAACACCAATGCAAAGAGCCATTCCCATTAACGACATCATATTGAAAGAAAACCCTGCAATATACATGATGAAAAATGTAGATATCATCGATGTAGGAATGGCAATTATTACGGCAATTGTAGATCGCCAGCCACGCAGAAAAAGATAGAGTATAAGCCCCGTAGTAAGTAAGCCTTCTATCAGGCTTCCAAAAGTATTATGTAAAGAATTGGTAACATATTTTGATGCATCCGTAACAACTGTAAATGTATAATCCGGATATTCTGTACGCAGTGTTTCCAATTCCTGTAGAGTAGATGTTACCGTATCGACAAGACTGGCATCACTATTTTTATAAACCGATAATGAAACTGCATCTGAGCCATTTACACGGCTATAACGACTGACTCGCTTATCTTTTTCTTGAATGGTTGCAACATCTTTCAATTGTATAGGAATGCTATCCGCATTGGTTACTTGCAACTTGGTGATTTCATCAGGGGTTTTATATTGAGCAAGCAAACGTACATCAGCTTGTGTCTTATCATTGAACACGCTGCCAGACGGCAGAAGGGTATTTTCGCTTTTTATTTTGGTTACAATCTGATTAATTGCAACATTGTAGAAACGAAGCTTATCTTTATCCAGCTCCACAGAAATTTCTTTATCTCTGCCACCATACAATTCAACTTCAGAAACCCCATCTCCTCGCTGCAAACGTTCTTTAAAAACAGAATCAGCTTTGGTGTAGATTTCAGCTAAAGGCTGATTGGATGTCACTGCAATTTCTAAAATCGTAGTAGCATTTATATCTCGTTTTACAACAACTGGTTCATCAACCCCATCTGGCAAACTTCGTCGTACCAAGTTCACCTGCTTTGTAGCATCAATAGAGGCAATATCTGCGTTTGCTGTGAAATCAAATTCTAATACAATATTAGCATTTTCTGGCCTGGCAGTAGATGTCATATGTTTTAAATGGGCAACGGAAGACAGCGAATCCTCTAGTGGCTTAATAACTTGTTGTTCCATTTCTTCTGTTCCTGCACCATCATAATGAACAGAAACAGTAACATAAGGAGTATTAAGGGCTGGCAGCAGTTCAACGCTAATACTCTGAAGACTATATAAGCCAAGTACAACAAAGAATAAAATTATCATTGTGATGCCAATTGGTTTTTGTATGGATAATTTTGTAATATTCACAATAACACTTCCTATCTGATTCGACTATTCTGCAAGAATATTTGGTGTAATAGCAGAGTCTGTTTTGAGTCTTGCTAAATTACTAACAGCAATTGTCTCGCCCTCTTGCATGCCGCTGATAATTTCAATGCTTTTATCATTACGTAAACCTAATTGTACGATGCGTTCTTCCACTTGATTGCTGCTGTTCACAACAAAAATGCGATCTTTACCATTTAACGACAAAACAGCTTCTTTTGGCACGAACAAGGTTTGTGACCTTAGGATCGTATTAATCTTGGTACGAGCAAACATTCCGCTTCGAATATTGTCCTCAGGCTTGTCAAGGATCATCCGAATGGTAAAGGCTTGCGTTTTACTATCTATGGATGGACTGATGTAAATAATCTTTCCAGTAAATGACTTACCCAAAGATTCAATCTCAATAGTCGTAGGTAATCCTAGAACCATTTGCCCGATATCTTGCTCTGATACGGAGCAGTCTACATAGATATTACTATTATCAACAATAGATAAAACGATCTGACCAGCTGATACGATGTTGCCTACCTCTGCCTGCCGGAAACCAATCATTCCGGATCGAGGTGCTCGCAGAGTAAGGTCATCTTTTTGATTCTTTAATGCATCAATAACACTTTGTGCTTTATCTCGACTGGCTCTTTTTGATTCAACGGAAGCTGCACTTCCTGACATGAGCTGTTTTGACCAGGATTCCATAACTGATTTGGATGAAATCAGCTGCTGTTCTGCATTATCAAGTACTTCTTTTGAAATAGCCCCTTGAGAATATAAAAGTTTATATCTTTGATATGTAGTTACACTGTGCTGATAATCCGATTGTGCTTTTTGGTAATTAGCTTCAAAAGCAGCGTTACTTTCAATAGCATCTGCATTTGCCTGGCGAAAACTTGCACTATTCTCCTCTATAGAAATATCAATATCACTGCTGTCTTGGCTCAATAATACTTGCCCAGGCGTGACATACTGCCCTAGCTGAACATTGATCTGAGTAATTTTCCCTGTATATTTTGCAGCAATATCAACTTGGGATTCAGGCACCGTTTGCCCTGTTAAGTCAATTGTCTTAGTCATATCTTTGCGCTGAATCGTTAAAACATCAACTAGCGGTTTCGTATCTTCGGAATGTTGTCCTTTAGCTGTATTTTTCGAATGAAGTCCTTGATAAGCTGAAAACAATAAGGAAAAAGCTGTAATTGCAATAATAGCTACTATTTTTTTATTACTTGCTAAACGTTGTGCCACCTGTTTCACTCTCCTGTGAATTCTTTTCTACGTTAAAAAATACTGTGATCATAAATGCAATATTTGTAGTTTTTCTCGCATGAAGCCTCAAGTAATATAATAACAGAGCAATAGTTGCGCATACAACTATTACTCTGTTATTATATTTAATCCTTTGAGACCTCATTTCATTTTAATTGTAAGCATAACATGGAAATATGACAAAACTATGACAAGTGTTTTAAACAACTGCCGGGTAAAAACTTTTTAGTTACGCTGCTAAGAGTTTCTCAAACAAGATACAACTGCAGTTCAAGATTTTCTTATATTGGTTAACACATCCGGTTTGTGAAACATAAACTATAGCAATGCTAAGATGCTTTTCTGCCTATTATTGTTCCTTATACGTATCCGTTATGTGAAAGGCAAAGGAGGTTAATGATTCGTATGAACGATATCATTATTTTGAATGGATCTGACCCTGCTGGTGAAATCATATTAAATAAAAATAAAGTATACCGAGGCATTAATAAAGATTTCGTAGTAGAATATACTATTATTTATTATATATGCTTACAAAATGATTTATTGGGACGTTATATTATCAATACCAAAATTGCAGATGATTTTAAATTAGATCCATTTGTTTTAATCTTTGAACATGAGAGAGTAAAACCTTACATATATCCATTTGAATGGACCTTATTAATGACAATTGATGCTGCATATACAACATTAAACTTGGTAGTATCCCTTGATAAAATCGGTCTAGGCCTAAAGGACGGGCATCGCTTTAATATTGCTTATCATAAAGGAAATTTCCAATGGATTGATTTTGGCTCTATAATTCAATATAAAACATTTTCATGGATGTTTGAAGAATTTATGGATGCATTCATTAATGCAATTATTTGCATGGCAAATGGAGCTCATCATGGAGACAATGTCTCTACTCACTTAACGGACGCAGAAGAAAAAAAATATATAAGTTTAAGAACTAGAATTTTAAATTATGCCCATATTGGGGCAGTAACAGAAGCTGCTCATTTACTTTATCAATGGATTAATTTCTATGAAAGAAAAATAAATATTGTTTCACATCATTCCAACATTCCTGCAGCAGTACTCTTCCCGATTCTTCAATTTACTAAAAAATTCCAAATCAGAGACATTCTCCTTATTTCAGGTGAATACCCTACCCTGTGTTTTCCTTTAGCCCAGAGCAATCTTTCTGTCACTGTATTTCATGAAAATGCTGAATATATTGATTTTCTTTATTCTCAAATCAGAGGAAAAACGATTAGCATTGCACCTGTTTATATCGATTTCTTAAATCCTAATGGCACAAATACTGAGCCCAGATGGCTCAAGGCAGAGGAAAGATTTCCTACGGAAATGGTCATTGTATTTCAGCACTTTTCTGCAATAAATCCAACAGATTTCATCCCACTAGTCAAGAAGTTAAAAACTTTTACACTTAGCTATGCCGTCCTTGAAGTCACTTATCCCTACAATACTGATATGCTTACTGCAATGAAACAAGAGTTTGATATTATGAACATTACAATGGAAAGTTATCATCAAAATAAAAGGCTGCTTTTTGTAAAAGCAAAATAATCTTTTGAAGTGATGTTTAACTAACGAATTGAAAAAACAGGGATACGCTCAGCGTATCCCCAATAGTTCCATAGCCAGTTCACGCAGTTTATATTTTTGGATCTTGCCGCTGGCCGTTATCGGATAGTCTTCTACGAAGGCAATATACTTAGGTATCTTATAACGAGCTATTTTCTCTCGGCAATACTCCTTAAGTTCCTCTTCTGCAATTGAATTTCCTGGTTTTATTTGGATAAATGCCATGACTTCCTCTCCATATTTTTCACTAGGCACTCCTACAACTTGCACATCTTTCACTTTAGGGTGCGTATAAATAAATTCCTCAATTTCACGTGGATAGATATTTTCTCCGCCGCGGATAATCATATCTTTTAATCGTCCTGTAATTTTACAATAACCATTTTCATCCATGACTGCTAGATCTCCGGTGTGCAGCCAACCATCATTATCAATAGCTGCAGCAGTCGCTTCGATCATTTTATAATATCCCTTCATCGTGTTGTAACCTCGGGAGCAAAGCTCGCCCTGTGTATTGACAGGTACTTCTTTTCCATTTTCCGGGTCAATTATTTTCACCTCTACGTTAGGCAGAGCTCGCCCTACAGTAGTCACCCGCAATTCCAGAGGATCATCTGTTCTAGTCATGGTAATGCCCGGCGAGGCTTCAGTCTGACCATATGTGATGGTGATTTCTCTAACTCCCATCTGATCTACAACTTTCTTCATTACCTCAATAGGACAAGGTGATCCAGCCATAATACCAGTCCGTAGAAACGAGGTATCATATTTGTTCTTTCCCATTTCTTCTAACTCCATTATGAACATCGTAGGTACTCCATGAACGGCAGTGCAGCGTTCTTTTTCAATTATTTCAAGCACTTTGATGGGATTAAACACTACGATTGGAACCATAGTGGCACCAGATACTACACAAGCCATTGTTCCCAGTACACATCCAAAACAATGGAAAAAAGGAACAGGAATACATAATCGGTCTTTTTCCGTGAAGTCCATACACTCCGCAAGGCTGCAGGCATTGCCAATCAAGTTATTATGAGTGAGCATAACCCCTTTTGGAAAGCCCGTCGTCCCTGAAGTATACATCATGCTAATCACATCATCCGGGTCTAGAGAATCTTCACGAACTGCCAGTTCTTCATCCGTTACTGTGCTCCCTATTCCAATTAGTTCATTCCAGGTAAACATGCCAGGATAGTTATTTTCATCAATTACTATAATATTTCTCAAAAACGGCAATCTCTGTGATTTAAGTTCTCCTGGCTTGCAGTTATGAAGCTCAGGGCAAAGTTGATACAGCATACTGATATAATCTGAGCTTTTTGTCCCTTTAATTAAGATAAGAGTAGTCGTATCCGACTGTTTTAATAAATACTCTAATTCAAATATCTTGTAATTCGTATTCACTGTTACTAATACGGCTCCCATTTTGGCGCTGCCGAATTGAGTAATAACCCACTGAGGCACATTTGTAGCCCAAATGGCAATATGCTCTCCTTTTTGCACACCTAGTTTCATTAAACCTTTAGCAGCCTGAATGCAAGCGTGACGGAAATCGTCGTAATTATGCCGTAAATTAAGATCAGAATACACTAAGGCTTCTGTCTTCGTATTTTCTTTTGCCCTCAAATCAATTAACTGGCCTATGGTAATCTTACCGAAATTTCTCACTATTATCTCCCTCCAAAGCTAAGAATAAGTTCCTTCCATATAAAATAAAACCCCATCCTAAATTCAGGATGAAGTTTTTTCTCTTAGCATCCAAATTATTTAAGTTATATTATTCTATTCCACTTATTGTTTTATGTTAAATACTAATCAATATAAAAGAGCTGCCACTTATCAAAAATCAATGGCAGCTCTTTGCTGTTTCTTCAATTGCAATCGATCTCCAGAAAAAATAGGACACCAGGAAGCAACAACGTTTCCCTTTGGGAAAAATCCAGAAGGAGGACTCCATCTTTCGCCGCGAGTATGCATCACTACTAATTGCTCTACATTAACTCTACTGCAGAATTCTTTCACCCCAATTGATCGATACTCTTCTAATCGACTATCCACAGGAAAGAAAGCCACATCCAATTGCAAGCCTTCTAATTTATCCATTTCTTTTTCAAAAAGATTTTGAGCTAACACTTGATTATATTTATGGTCCCATTTCCAATGCCACCAATTTAAGTCACCAGCATGAAATAATCGCCATCCATCCACTTCAACTAAATAAGAAACTCCCAGATCAGTAGAACCATAAGCTTTAACTTTTAAGTCTCCATGAACACTTGTTTCATAAGGTCGCAGCCAAACAATTTTTTCAGGACGAATACCTACATTGCCAATATCATCACTTAGAAAAAACGCGGCTACCTGATCCTGCCATGTACTTATGATCGGATTAAAATGATCATGATGACTATGAGAAGAAAATACATGTAAAAGTTTTCTCTTTTGTAACAGTTTGGCAATGGTATCTGAAGTATCTTGATAATAATCAAAAACCAAAGTATGTTGTGTAGTTTGTACAACAAAACCACTATTTTCCAAATAAATTATATCCATTTGCAATGGCATCCTAATTTCCTCTCGTTTAATCCATAAGCAACCTAGTTTTGCAACTTACTGCTTCTTCCCGTCCATTTACTTGATGTAACGATCAATTGCCTCCTGCAAATTCTTCAAGAACTTATCCTGCTCCCCTTCTTGGACGGCATGAATCAGGCAGTGTTCCAGATGATCCTTAAGAATAAGCTTTGCAGTGTTATCAAGAGCTTTGCGCACAGCAGCAATCTGCAGCAATATTTCAGGGCAATCGCGTTCATCAACAGCCATCTGTTTTACGGCTCTAACGTGACCTTCTATTCTAGCTAGTCTATTAATAATTTGTTTCTGATGAACATGTTTGTGGTTTTGCATAAAATACCCCTCCATGCTTTTTATTATATCTCTCATAGGGGGAATATCTCAAGAAAAATATAATATATGTTCTAAATCCTCTAATTTCAAAGGAAAAACAAACTTTTTGTAGAAGTTAAAACCTAGTTAATCAAGCCATAAAAGGAGTGCTAAATCTATGAAAAAGTTGATGATGTCAGTTGTATTACTTTGCCTATTCACTTTAGTAACTTCTAGTGTAAATGCTGGACCAGCTCCAAATCTATCAAGTATTCAAATTACGCACGTTGGTGCTGAAAATACGGATTGGATAGAAGTCCGAGACATCCCCAGAACAACCTTATATGGACAAAATTTTTATATAGCGGTTCGTTTTATTGGCTATCCTGATCCTAATCGTATTTTTTTATATCAAAATGGCAGTAAAATTCCAACAACTCTAGTTACCGAACCTTTTACCAGAGAGGGCATTGGTAATCCTTATACTGGATGGGTATATCAATTTAAAGTCCCCATTTCCTATGGAAGTGGAACTATTGTAGTACAAGCTGACGGTATACGTGGCGGTACGTATTATAGCACTATTTATGGAGTTAAAGCTGTCTATCAACCTTAAGCTTATAAAAGTAAAAGCCTCGCATCTTTGCGAAGCTTTTACTTTTTATAAGCTTAAGACTCTTTTGTAGAAGTGACTTTGATGTGTTCTGTCTTTAAACTTAAGGTCAATAGTAATCCTATAAAATAAATCAATGCACCAAAACAATACGCAGATGCAAAACCTCCATGATACTCAATCATCCATCCTGCAAGCCCTGGACCTAGCATTTGTCCTACAGCATAAAAGGCAGAGATAAAACCAATTGCCGCTGAAATATACTTTTGAGGAACCTGATGGGATGCCTTCACTTGAATTAAAGCAAGGATTCCCCCTATGGATGATCCCCAAATGACAGCAGATATAATAAAACTCACCAAGTTGTGAAACATAAGAGGAATAAGATCTCCGGCGATAGCCCAAAGCAAGGCTGTAATTAAAGTCCTTTGTGATCCTATTTTATCTGAAATCATTCCCCAAACCGGTCCTCCTGCAATGGCAAAAACTCCTGCTACTGCAAAAACGCCTCCCGCAATGTTATCAGGAGTGCCAAGTTCTATCATATAAACACTTTGATACAAAATTGGAATTAAATATCCTACTCCTACAAGAAAATACAGCCAGGCAATTTTAATCAATTCCTTATTATGCAGCCATTTTGGTTTTTCCTCGCTGCTGTCTTTTTTTATTTGTATGATAGGATTCTTTAAAACCTGAATAGCAAGTATAATAACACCAAGAGAAACTGCCCCAAACAATAGCCATACTGCACGCCACCCCAGTTCAGGAAATTGTTTAACTATACTCGGAACCAAAATGCCATTTAAAAACATGCCAATTCCTGCCCCGCTCAATAAAAAACCTAATACCATTCCTCTTTTATCTGGGAACCATCCTATTGTTAATGACATCAGAGGAGTAAATACAAGAGCACTTCCAGCTCCAGCAGTGAACATGAATAAGGAAACCCACCAAAAAGATGACCCCCAAGCTAAACCAAATAAACTAATCGTTACGCTCCATCCTCCTACCAGCAGTACGGCTTTTGATCCCCATCGAACCGCTAAGACCCCTGACAATCCAACAGTTAGCAAGTACCCCAGAAACATGAAGGTTCCAAGCATTCCGACCTCGGAAAATGATAGAGCTAGGCTTTCTTGCATATAAGGAAGGACTACTCCATAGGCCATGCGAACAAAACCAGTTGTCGTAATAATAAGAAACATACCTGTCAAAACCATAATCCAGAATTCTTTTTGACTCTTTGCAAATTGTAAATTCAAATGACTTCCCCACTTTACTATTCGTTTTGATTTTATGAAATTGATTATCTTTATCAATATTGTACAGGATGCTACAATCGCCTCTCTACTCAAAAAAGGATTTTTAGAGATGAAAAACGGATAAAAAATGCTGCTAGTAATTTACTAAGCAGCATTTCTAATGCATAAAGCTAAACCATTATTCTTTTACCACATATCGCAAATACTCTTTCGGATTTACACCAAATTTTTTACGGAAAGCTTGAGCAAAATGGCTGGAATTTGCATAACCGATTGCACCTGCCACTTCACTAACTGACATTCGCTTTTGTTCAAAAAGCTGCCGTGCCAACTCTAGTCTCTTGGTAATAACATATGCATGAACCGTTTCCCCAAAGATTCTTTTAAAACCATGTTTTAATTTAAATTCATTTAAACACACCAGTTTTGCTAAGCAAACTAACGATGTAGGGACAAGGATTCGATCATCTAATACTTCTCGAGCCTTATAGATACTTTTAATATCAATAGTAGAAAGTTTTATTCGATGGTCTACCTTATCTCTCTCAAACAATGATTTATTAAAATATACTGCAAATAACTCTAGTATCTTACCTTCTATAAACATATTTTTTAGCGTGCTTTTATAAGGACAATTCAGCATCTGCTGTAAAATGACATGTATTGCTGGGCTTATGCTGCTACGGTGAAAGATTTCCTCCCACTCTCCTATTCCCGAAATGTCCCATTCATCACAAATTTTATTTATAAGCTCTTCAAATTTATGCAAATTCATTTTGATTTGCATAAAACGAATTTTTTCTCCTGATGGATACATACACCTTTTTTGGTTTTTCCTGCTTTTAACTAAAAAACTCTCACCTGCGAACATTCCTAATTGCGTTTTCATTCCTTGGAATGTCCATTGAAAGCCTTCTTCAAAGCAAAAAAACAAGTCAATATGAGGTGTCCGGGATATCCCCTGCACTTCCATTCTCTGCGAGAAATTCATATCAAAATACAATACTTGAAACTGTGGGTTTGCTACAATCTGCTTGCAATATCCATGCCCAATTTCTGCAGGAATTGTGAATTCATATCCGCTGTTTTGAAAATTATATATTCTCCCAAATCCTTCACATACTGGACAATTTTCGTTCACTACATTTATCATTTCATATGGCTTCATCTGCATGTCAAACATTATCATCTCACCCTTTCCGAAATGTACTGCTAAACTTCCTATGAGCTATAACTAATTCAGGAGCTTTTAGCCTTATCTAAATGATAATTTCATGTAACTATTAGTACTATTCCAAGTAATTGATATTGATTATCATATAGATAGTAACAATCTTTACACTGAAAGTCAACAAAATAAAGCAATGGATTTATACTTTGGCATCTGTATAATTGGTATTCTCTTATTATAAGGTTCTAGCTTTTTCACATATTTTTATTAAGAATGTACAAACTTTATAATAGCTGTTATTACTGTATTTCCAAAACTAGGTTAATAAAAAATGGAGGCTTATCGATGGCAAATCATGATACAAAAGCTTATCTTGTTGGGGCTGGTGTTGGTTCTCTGGCGGCCGCTGTTTATTTGATTCGAGATGGTCATTTCCCAGGAAAAAATATCCATATTTTCGAAGAGATGAACATTACAGGCGGAAGTTGCGATGGAACTGGTTCAGCAGAAAAAGGATATGTCCTGCGCGGAGGCAGAATGTTAAACGACGAAGCTTATGAATGCACTTGGGAACTTTTAAAGTTTATTCCTTCTATTACTGACCCTCAAATCTCTGTGAGAGATGAAATCATTGCTTTTGATAAAAAAGTACAAACCCATGCTAAAGCTAGGTTAGTCGATGAAAATGGCAAAATAGTAGATGTCAATACGATGGGTTTTAGCAACAAAGACCGAATGGATTTAATAAAACTTACCATTAGTCCGGAAGATGCTCTTAAAACCTACACGATTGAGCAATGTTTTTCACCTTCCTTCTTTAAAACCAATTTTTGGTACATGTGGGCTACTACTTTTGCTTTTCAGCCTTGGCACAGTGCTATCGAATTTAAGCGTTACCTCAATCGGTTCATGCACGAATTTCCTCGTATTCATACGTTAGCAGGCGTAACTCGAACCCCCTACAATCAGTATGATTCTATTATATTGCCCATTATAAAATGGCTTGGAGGACAAGATGTCCATTTTGAAATGAATTGCAAGGTAACAGATCTTGATTTTAAGCCATCACAAGAGGAAAAAACAATTGAGCGTATCCACTACTTAGATGCAGGAAAGCAAAAAGAAATAACGGTTCATAATACTGACTTGGTTTTTGTTACAAATGGATCTATGACAGAAGGTTATAGTCTCGGATCTATGACCTCAGCCCCTCGCCTTGGATCCAAAGGTGCATCTTTTACATTGTGGGAAAACATTGTAAGAAAACAGCCTGATTTGGGTTCTCCATCTGTCTTTTCAGATCATATTGATAAATCCTTGTGGGAATCCTTTACGGTCACTTGTAAAGATCCTATATTCTTTGATTTAATGGAAAAGTTCTCAGGTAATTCATACGGTACAGGCGCTCTAGTAACTTTTAAAGATTCCAATTGGTTTATGTCTATTGTCTTAGCCTATCAGCCGCATTTTATCAATCAGCCTGAGAATATTAAAGTCTTTTGGGGCTATTCTTTATTTCCTAACAATATTGGTAACTATATACCAAAAAAGATGTCTGAATGTACAGGCGAGGAAATATTAATTGAATTATGCTCTCATCTTAGATTCCATAAGCATATTCCCTTAATTCTTAAAACCTCTAACTGCATTCCCTGCATGATGCCATTTATAACCAGCCAGTTCATGCCGAGGGTAAGAGCGGACCGACCGGAAGTTATACCGAAAGGCTCAACCAATCTCGCTTTCCTAGGTCAATTCGCTGAAATACCTGACGACGTTGTTTTTACTGTAGAATATTCTGTTCGATCAGCACAAATGGCCGTCTATTCTCTTCTCAAATTAAATAAGGAAGTTATACCTATCAACCAACATCAATATGATGTGAGAATATTATTTGACACTTTTATCACTTCCTTCCGATAAAGAAATGACTATGTAAGCAGATAATCTGCAATTACATAGTCATTTTAATTGTGTCTAACTATTTTAGTATCCTAAACTTGAAAAGCGGAAACTCTTTAATATTTCAACTTTATTTATGTTATTATTAAGAATTACATCCTTATATTCGATTTTATCTTGGTACCTCCTGTATTCACTTAGCATACAATAGAGTAAGTCACAAGGCTAAGCATGAAAAAAGGAGGAATACTTATGGGCTTCGGTGGTTTTGGTGGTAACGGACGCGGTGGTGGTAGCTTTATTATTATTATAGTGATCATTTTGCTATTCTTTTGTTGTTCCAATGATGATTGTTCCTCTAGCTGCTAATCAATTATAAAAACTCATTCAACAAACTTCATCCCTCTTGCAACCACGTTACTATAAGCGTGGTTTTTTTTTGCTAAAAAACGTTCAAAGAAGCCCTGCTGTAAGCAATATTTATATTTTTTCAATGAAAAAAAACACCTGCTATATGCAGGTACGGATAGTTATTAATGCAAATTATTGACTATTTTCTTTTTTATATCCTTTCACATGATTTACATAAAATATAGCAAGAGGAATGATAACAATGAAGCAACTTCCCAAATACATCAACGATAAACCAAAGGAACTTGACAACATCCCTAAAAAAATGGCTCCACACCCCACACCCAAATCAAAAGCAGTCATTATTGTGCCATTTGCAACGCCCCGCTGTAAAGCTCCTACTTTATTAATTGCCATCGTCAAGGCTGTTGGCTGGATTATACCAAAACCTACTCCAAATAAGACTGCTGACGTCATAAATAAGACAATTCCGTCTGCAAAGAATAAGGATAAAAAGGATGCTGCTAACGCAGCAAATCCAATTGACATAATTTTTACAGGACCTTGCTGATCAAGAATTTTCCCTGCATAGGGTCTGCTAAGAAAAAGAGCAGCAGCAAAGGCCAAAAAGTAGCTCCCTGGATTTTCAATACCGATTTCTTTTCCGAAAAGCACAATGAAGGAAAGCACTCCGCTATATAAGCCAGCAACAAAAAACATTATACTGGCAAAGGAAAAAACCTTGGGTTCAAATAAAATAATACTTTTCGTATTTGCCGATTTATTTACAACCTGATGCTCAATCCCCCAGGCACATAAAAATCCAACTGCAGCAAAACAAAAACTGATAATAAATAATATAGAAAATCCAAATCGTTGCAATATTTCTAACCCCAGCAAAGGACCCACGGCCATAGCAATGGTATTAGACAATCCATAATAACCGATTCCTTCCCCGCGCCTAATTGCCGGAACAAGGTCCGTTGCTGTTGTTCCAGAGGCGGTGGTAGCAAATCCCCAAAATATCCCATGAATCCCTCTCAATATAAACAATAACACTAAGCTTGTCACCCAATTGTATGCCAGCATAGCCAAAGTCAAAAGAAGCAATGATAAGCGTAATATAGCTTTTCTCCCTAACGTATCTAGTAAATGCCCGGCTAAAGGACGCGACACCACTGCCGCTAGAGCAAAAACACCAAAAATATAGCCTACTATTTTAGTATCACCAGCAAGAACATCAGTGATAAATAAAGGCAGCGTCGGTAATAAACAGTAAAAACTCGTAAAGATAAACAAGTTGGACAAACAAAGTAAAAGAAAACTTTTCGTCCAAAGCTGAGGCGCTGCTGCTTCCTGTTTTATTATTATCCACTCCCCTCTTCCTATGGAAAGATATACGTATTACAATATGTACTAAGAAGAATTTAATTCGCGGCTAATGACTTATTCTCCTGCAATTTTAACGATCTTTGCCTTTTCCCATGAATCATTCCCAAGCATTTTAAAAAAAATGGAAATAGAATACATTTACTTAGAGTTTCAAGGCAGGATTCATCTAGATTTTAACGAAATGGAAAATAAAAGTATCTGAGGGGATATTTTTAAGAAAATTTAAGGAGTGATTGTGTTGTTATATAGAAAGTATGGAAAGACAAATGAAATGGTTTCTGTTCTGGGATTTGGCTGTATGAGGCTTCCTATAATCGGCGGTGATCCTACTAACATTGATGAAGGACAATCAATAGCAATGATTCGCCATGCAATCGATGAAGGTGTAAATTATATAGATACCGCATATCCTTATCATGGCAAAGGTATGGCTTATGGTGGAGCTAGCGAACCTTTTGTGGCAAAAGCATTGAAAGATGGCTATAGAGAACGTGTAAAATTAGCTACGAAACTTCCTAGCTGGCTAATCAAAACACGAGCTGATATGGATATATACTTAAATGAACAATTAAAACGCCTTGAGACAGATACCATTGATTTTTATTTAGTCCACTCACTTAGTGCTTCTACATGGCCCATCCTAAAAGAAGCAGGAATTAGTGAGTTCTTGGATCAGGCAATTCAAGATGGCAGAATCAAACATGCAGGATTTTCATTTCATGAAAGAGTTGGCTTGTTCAAAGAAATCGTTGATTATTATGATTGGTCATTCTGCCAGATTCAATATAATTATTTAGATGAAAATTATCAGGCTGGCAAAGAAGGATTGGAGTACGCAGCCAAAAAGGGATTGGGCATTGCTATTATGGAACCACTGAGAGGTGGAAAAATTGCTGAAAATCTTCCCAATGATGCTCTTTCCCTTTTTAATCAGGCAGATCAAAAAATGACGCCTGTTGAATGGGCACTGCGCTGGGTATGGAATCATCCTGAAGTATCCATTGCTTTAAGCGGCATGTCAACTATGGAGCATGTTACAGAAAACCTTAAAATAGCTCAAGACGCTCATGCAAATTCATTAACCGAAAAGGAAATCAACATCATTAATCAAGTAAAGTCTATTTTTAAAGAGCGAATAAAAGTTAATTGTACCGCTTGTGCCTATTGTATGCCTTGTCCTGCTGGCGTGAACATTCCGGGGTGTTTTACAATCCTCAATGATAATTTTATCTTTGGTGATAGTCCCGCAGTTAGAGAGCGGCATAAATTTCTATATAATTTTCGCCTTGGATCACCAGCACATGCATCTAACTGTATAGAATGCGGTAAGTGTGAAAGCCATTGTCCTCAAAACATATCCATCCGCAAGGAATTACACACCGTTAAAGAATTATTTGAATCCGCTTAACCATATCTACTTAAGAATTAAATTACTTATAGAACAAGCAACTACACGATAGCATTGGTCTGCTATTTTAGTTGCTTTTCTTTCTTCATATCATATCGATTTTAATACAAATATATTCATTTATAAAATTCATGATTGTAAGGATTTTAGGGTATCTTAAGATATTATAAAGAATCTTTAATGGAGGTCTTGCTATGACTAAAAATTTATCTAAGAGCCAAATTCATGAACTAACTATGCTCGTTTTAAACCAACTGGATTTTCAGGAAGCAAATGAAACATCATCAGCTACGAATATAGCCGATGATGTTGTTCAAAAATATGCTGAAGTTTATGAAACTATTCAAAAAAAGAATACGCCGCCGAAAGTCACAGTTTCTAATAATAAGTAAGCAAGAAAATAAATTGCTTCTCAACACCCCCTCTGATTTCATCTGAGGGGGCTTCTGTTCTTATCCATAATATTATAGATAAATATATTTTTTATCTATAAAGAAACTTTATAGATTCTAAATGAATTTCAAACAAAAGAATCCGATATAAATTGTGTCCCCATGTTATCAACAATATTTAAGAAAGGAGTTTTTGAAATGTCAATATCAGCCGTAAATGCAAGCATGAATAATCAATATTTAACGAACTTTCAAAAAGCGAATAAAGCCGCTATACCTAAGGAAATTCCAAAGTTTACAACAATAACGCTTCCAAACAGAACCTTTGATTTCAAAGGCTTAACGCTCAAGGAATAACAGCATTCCCCCAATACTCTATTTATGAATATCGCTAATATATACTTCCGTTAAAAAGGAAAGTGTATATTAGCGATATTTCTCTAGTAACTCTGCTGAAATTCTCCTCAAACTGGAAACCTATTCATTTGAATTCTATTTTTCCTTATATTTTATCATAAGCGATATTACTAATAGACAAATAAACATCCCCACAATCAGACCAATTCCAAAGTCGGCCAGATGAGTAACCATTTATTTAATCACCTCATTGCACTTTCCGTTATGAATGGCTTCCAAGATTCAACAACAATAATTTTTAGTCAAGGCAGAACGCTTAATTCTTTATGTGGATGCTTTGAGCCATAACTCGGTTATCTTTGCCAGATATATTCTAATTATAAAGAAAATGTATTACAGTTTTGTTACAATATTTTCACATCCATTATCTTTTATCCAATTGATCTTGTTTTAATACATCAAAATCGCTCCTACACCTAAAACATGATTGCATAAAAAAAGATTCTAGCATATTGCTAGAATCCTTGTATTTCCGCAAACCTCTCCGATATTAAGTATTTATGTTGTCAAATCATTTTTAACTGGTTTTATATCCTTTTTGCTTTCTAGTCATTGGCGAAGACTAAGGAACAAGTTAAGGTATAGCTTATAACAGCAAATCCTATTTACTATTTTTACCTGCGCATATTCTCTTTCTCCGCTTTTTTAACTACATTCTTGGCGTAAACCCTAGCCCGATTACCTAGTTCCGAGGCTTTAGGTGAATATAGAGCAATCACTGCCTCTATTGACTGATTAGAATAACCTTGCTCTAACATCGTCTGCGCTATTTCACAATCAACTTTGGCGTTCACTTCACTTCCCACATTTCTTGCGATAAAAAGGTTTAGACGATATTGATATTCTTGCATTGCCAGACTCTCTTTATCTTGTTGCGATACCACTGCTGCATTGCCTTGCTCCTTAACAGAGCTTTGCCAAGGAGAGAGGTCTAATCCTTTTACATCCGCTGCATTAACATCATAGAACTTAGATTTATCACTAAATTTTGCCTCAGAAAAATCAGCATTAATTAAACTTACATTTCTAAATTCATTAAGACTGCTTAAAGTAATCGCTCTAAAGTCAACACCGTCTAAATTGCAGTCAGCAAAACGCCCATACGCAATTTCAGATTGTTTAAAATCCATATTCTCTAAAGTACTCTTTTCAAAAGTAACATTCGTAATATTTGCTTTAGCTAACACAGATTCTTGCATTTCACAATCCTTAAATGTCACTGAGTACAAGTCCGAATTTTCCAAAGAGGCATTCATAAATTTACAACCTTTCATTTGGCTCTCAATAATAGAAGCTTCATTAAAATTGGCGTGCCTAAAATTAACATTTTCTCCATAAAGCCAACTAATTTTTGAGCCACTCAAATCAGCATCACTTAAGTTGACATCTTTAAATATATTTAAATCACTAAATTCAACATTCGCACTCTTAAAACTTGCATTTGCAAGGTTGCTCTCTTTAATACCTACGCCTTCGATTCTAACATGGGACAAATTTACTTTTTGCATTGCGCAGCCAGTAAAATCCACGGTAGATAAATCTGCCCTTTCAAAATTGCCACCAATTAAAAGACCATTTTTAAACTCGCCTTGCTTAATTATTGTATCACTAAAATTAACACCACTTAAATTACACTCTTCAAAATTAACACTTTCAAATTTTCTGCCAGATAAGTCAAGTCCACTTAGATCACAATATTTAAAATTAATTTGCAATCCATTCTGTTGTTCCTCAATGATTTGGTTTAAATCCTCTTGGGTCATTTTTTTTAAAATTCCCTCTCGTCCCATCTAACCTAAAACCTCCTTGCCTTCGTATCTCCATCATTCTACTTATTTATTAGACAAGCTTATAATCTTAGTGCAACACTATGTAAAACAATAAACCATTTCTCTCTTACTATAGTTGAGAGTAAAGGAGTAGGAGTTATACAAAAAGAAGGTAGTTACCTCCGCCTAGCTTAAGAATTCACTTACTCGAAAAAGCTAGTTTCCTTGTTTATATTCGCTATTGCACGATAATATCCTTGCAGCAGTGCCAGTCTTTTATTATATGAAATCACTCTCAATTCATGAGAGCCCTTCAAACGAGGCAGAAGCTAACTTGGTTGCTAATGTAAAAGCAAGGTAGCAACATTCACTGTACTTAAGCATCTTTAAGTAAAACAAAAAACACTACAGGACTCACGAAGCCTTGTAGTGTCTATTTTCTTAGATGGTGGGGTTAGGCGGACTCGAACCGCAGACCTCTTCGATGTCAACGAAGCGCTCTAACCAACTGAGCTATAACCCCTTTATATTGCATATGTGCTGTATCAAAATACTATTTATTCAGTAGAGCACTCTTTATATTATAGAGTATTCAAACTTACTTTGCAAGTAGTTTTTATGTAGTTCTATTATGATCACACCATTTACTCAAAAATCACTCTCATATTCTCGAATGATCTCTTGAAGGCGAATTAAATTATCAATAAGAGCTTCATTTGCATCTTCTCTTAATTCCTGAAGTAATGCAATAATAGCTTCATAGCTTGATTCGAGAGGCAGATCTCGTGTTTTTTTGATATCAATATCAATCTCTTCTAATATCATAATTTCCATGATTTCTTCCATTTTTTCTTTTCCTAGTCGTTTAACACTTTCTAAGGTACTTTTGAGTAAATCAGCCGTTTCCTCAGTAACTTCTTTAACACTAAGAATGTAATCCTCTTCTGTACGCTCAATGGTATAAAAAAGGTTGCCTCGCTCATTCGATCCTTCAAATATAAATGGATCGCCAAATTTAATTGCCTCTAGTATACGCTCTTCAACTTCTAAATAAATATCATCAAGACCCGTATGGCTCGTTTTTTCATCTCCAAAAGTCAAAGAGTATTTTTTTCTTCCTTGCCCCACAATCGAATTTGTTTTGTCATTTTCAAAATCGCTCACTTGCATTCCTCCGTTACTGTCATTATTTTCTGAAATAACTAATGATAGTTCGACTGCAAGCTATATTATTCCTCTTTCTTAATTGTTAAATAAGAAAATCTACTAAAATTAAAAACTGTCTTTGATTTACTAATAAATTTAGCTTAAAAGTAACTTTCCTCCTATTGCCAATAAAACAAGACCTAATATTTGATTCCATCCATAACTGATCTGTGCTAAGCCGAATGCACCGAAGTGATCAATTATTATGGCTGTTAATACTTGCCCCACAATAATTGCGGTTGTTGCATTGGCTGCTCCTACTTCTGGAATGCTGGCAGCTACAAGATAAATAATTCCCACGCCAACTACTCCTCCAAGATAAACATACCAAGGGGCCTCGGCAAATGCGGATAAATTACCCTTACCCATTTTCATTCCGAATAATAGCAATAGGATTAGAATTGTACCTGTAATATGCACAACCAAAGTGGTCTCAAGAAGACCAATAACTTTACTCAACCCTGCATTTAAAGCTCCCTGTACTGCCATGAGCACACCAGAAACGAAAGCCAATAACAATGCTAATGTATTCCCTGATATATCCAATCTATACACTCCTCAGCTAAATCTGTTTCTTCTCTCTAAGAGTAGTATCTTATTTGGCTTATCTTTATATACCAGCGAATGAATCAAAAACGAAAAAACACTTTTAATTCTAAAAAAATACAGGCTTTACGCCTGTTAATCTAAAATGTATACAATTACTTTTTTTCTGCCAAATTGCATTGCCTCACCATGGCTATCAAAGGCTAGATCAATCTTATTCCCCTTTATAGCACCGCCGATATCATCTGCGATTGCGTGGCCATAGCCAGGAATGAATAACCTCGTTCCAAGGGGAATTACATTAGGATCAACAGCTACGATTCCTTTACGTACTAAATTACCACCATATGTATGATTGGAGTTTCCAGCATCATAAGCACTATATGCAGATGCACTCATATTCAAGGATCTGCTATACCTGCTTGGATTGCCGTCAGCGCTGCCAGGACGACCTAAACACAGTAAAGTCTCTTTACCAACAACTCCATCAGCCAGTAAGCCGTTGCTAATTTGAAAATCTTTAATTGCCTTTAACGTTGCCTTCCCAAAAACACCATCAACTTCATCGAAGTAGAAACCTTTTTCTAAAAGTGACTTTTGAACCATTTGTACATCTTCACCGCGCATGCCAAACTTGATTAGTTTGTCCCCAGGTGCGGCAAAAACGACAGCACTACTCAGCAGCATGCACAGAACTAATGCAACTGCTACATAAACCTTTTTCATTTGTCCACCTCTCTTTTATAACGATTCGGAGGTTATTGATTACGCACAATGCAATAATAAAAAAACTCCTAACGTTCAGCCTCCGGGGTTAGCTGTCGGGATAGGGAAAAGAGAGATCGAAGAACACGCCCCTCCGTTTTAACGGATTATCCCCTGTGTTTATATTGGTTCCCCCGTACCTATAAGGATTCGGCATTATAGATATAATACTATATTTTATGCAAATAGTCAAAATTAGTGTTCAAATTCCTAGTAAATCTGCCATTTGTTTAGTTACGATACCTGTAATCTCCATATTATGTTCTGCTTGATATGCTTCAACGGCTTGTTTTGTAACAGTTCCAAAGATACCATCAGCTCGGCTATTTAAATAACCTAATTCTTTTAGTTTCATTTGTAATACGGATACATCTGACCCCGTTAATTGATGTTTAAGAGTACGTTCTACTTTTATTTTACGCCCTTCAATTCGTACAGGAGTGCCGATGGGTACCCATTCAAATAATTCTTCTACATCTTTGTTGCGCATACGGATGCAGCCGTGACTGGCAAACTGCCCAATAGACCAAGGTTTGTTTGTTCCATGTATCCCATATATTCCCCATGGTACATTAAGTCCAATCCAGCGGGTACCAAAACCTGTACCCCAGTTGTAATCTTTCCATACTACATTCCACTCTCCGATAGGTGTAGGAGTCTTATTTTTACCTACAGCAATTCGATATTTTTTATGTAAAGTTCCATCACTATACACCTCTAATATCCTTTGGGATATTTTAACAACTACACTGACTGTTCCAGAAGGGGCAGTCAGTGTTTGATTCTCAATCGCTGCTAATTCTTTCTCATCCATATATTCAAATCCTACCATTCCAAAGATAAGACTCATTAACAATAGAATGGCAACGCTGTAAAATATCTGTTGGCGCCTGATTTTTACGATTGTCACACCATTCCCTCCTTACTAAAACACTCTCTAAAGATATATGTATTTAAGGAGGAAAATAGTATAATAGTATTTATACGCTGTTAAATTCAACAAAATGGAGGCATTTACTTTTGACTACCATAAAACTATATCACGAAAATGCTTATACCAAGGATTTTACTGCCAATATTACTAAGATAACGTCTCTGCCTAATGCTAAATGGGCTGTAACTCTTGATCGTACTGCTTTTTATCCAACTTCTGGCGGTCAGCCTTTTGATAAAGGTATGCTTGATGATTTACCTGTTATTGATGTGCAAGAAGATGGTGAAGACATTATTCACATCACAGAAGCACGTCCTGTTACGGGTAAGATAGAAGGACATATCCAATGGCAAAGACGCTTTAATCATATGCAGCAGCATAGTGGACAACACCTTTTATCTGGCGCATTTTATTCTGTATTACAAGCAAATACAGTTAGTTTTCACTTGGGCACTGAATCTAACCAAATTGATTTAGATATTGAAGACATAACCTCTGAAAACCTACTGGAAGTAGAAATATTAGCCAATCAAATTGTTTTTTCTACAAAGGCGTTACATACTCATTGGTTGACTCAGGACACGATTCATTCTTTTCCTTTACGCAAAGCACCTGCAAAAGATTTTGCTGAAATTCGTTTAGTCGAAATCACTGATTTTGATTATTCCGCCTGCTGTGGCACCCATGTTGCTAATACGGGTGAAATTGGGTTGATTAAAATACGCAATTGGGAACGGAAAAATAATGGTACTCGGATCGATTTTGTATGCGGCTGGCGTGCCCTCGGAGATTATCAACAAAAGAATTCAATCCTTCAGCAAGTATCAAGCCGTCTGTCGCTCCCTGACTCTGAGATTCTTCAAGGAATCGAAAAACAGTTATTAAAAGCAGAGGCGCTCAGTAAAGAATTGATCAGCGTAAAACAAGAATTCTATCGTAATCTTGCCACTACTCTATCCCAGCAGGGAGAAATCATTGGTCATAACAAGCTGATTGTCCATACTCTTACCAATATTACTCCTCATGAAATCAACAATATCGCCAAAGAGCTAGTTAACACGCCCCATACGATTGTCTGTATTGGTGGAATCAATGCAGATGAAACAAAGGTTCATCTTATATTTTCAGCCTCACCGGATGTTCCCCTCTCTATGAACCATGAAATAAAAAACATCTTGCCACTTATTGATGGCAAAGGTGGTGGCAGCGCACAATCAGCTCAAGGAGGCGGCAGCAACGTTAAGCAACTGCCTACTGCGCTTACCTTGGCAGCAGATCATATCAAAGAACAATTATACCTTCTGTAAAAAACAGCTCTAGTTTGTATAACCTTTGCAGGTTACAAACTAGAGCTGTTTTTTAATTCATTACATATACTTTTACTTTTTGAATACCATAGTCAAGAGCATCTTGACGATCATCAAAGACTAAATCGATACGATTTCCTTTAATGGCACTTCCTTGATCTTCTGCAACAGCTTCACCATAACCTTCAATCCATAATTTCGTTCCCATGGGAATTACTCGTGGATCTACAGCTGCTACTCCTGAGCGCACCTTGCTTCCTACATAAGTCTTAGTATCCCATTTGCCATTGTCTAATGTCCCTGGTGCATAGGCTGTAGCTGTCATATTTAGAACCTTTTTATAATTCTGCGGAGCCGCTGTTAAAGAATCGCTTTCATTAACAGCTTTAGGAGCTATAATCTGATTATTAAAGAATGTAGCAATCGCTGCTAATTCTTTTTCATAAGGAGCTACTTTGCTTATAATCCGTTGCCCCATTTGGTCACGCAAAGCATCTTGAACCGTTTGATTTACGTTAACTTGTTCTAATATATTACTGCCAGTGCTGATTTGATTAGATTGATTTACAGCAGTTCTTGCCAAGGTCTCAATTACCTGTTGCTTATTGCCTTGTTCCCATTGATCTTTCAATACTAATAATTGTTGTATTCGATCGACATTGGCCTGTTGTGCGGCGATTTGCGCCAATTGGTCATTTAATGATGCGGCATGGGCAGGCACTATGGGAGAAAAAAACTGAACTACCACAACTGCTGCAATACTCGCAATTATTTTTTTCATTTGTAATCCCCTTTCGAAAATGCATACATTGGCAAATCCTATCTATATGTTATTTTACCATACAGTTTACATAATTAGTAACGGTAATTACTACCTAAAATAAAAGAAGCGGCTTATAAACCGCTCTTTTTCTAACCTTTATTCTACTTTTAATACCTTTACTTTGCTAGTTGAAATAAGGTTTCAGTCAGCACATCAATTCCGGACATGATTTCATCGATTGCAGTATGCTCTTCGCCATTGTGACTAACGCCATTTTGCGACGGAACAAAAATCATTCCAGCGGGTACCAGGTGCGATAGATTCATTGCATCATGCCCAGCTCGACTATGTATAACTTGATGAGGCACCTTCTTTTCCAAACATACTTTTTTAATAATACTTATAATATCTTTATTCATGTTTACTGGCTTTTCTGCAGACAGCAACATAATAGAAACCCCTATTTCCTGCCCTTCTGCGATGGTACTGATAGCATCCTTAATATCCTGCAAACATTCAATAATACTTTCATGATTAACACCACGAATATCTACCCACATTTCTACCACGCCAGGAATCACATTGATAGACCCAGGGTGTACGTTGAGCATCCCTACGGTAGCGACTGTACCGTATTTTGATTGTTCTGCACCAATTTCGTGTATTGCCAGTACAATCATAGACGCACTGACTAATGCATCTCGTCTTTCTTCCATAGGGGTAGAACCGGAATGAGCAGCCACCCCTTCTACTCTAATTTTAAGTCGTGTCGGAGCAGCAATTGCTTCCACAATACCGATCGTTTTTTGTTCCTTTTCTAAAACTCGTCCTTGCTCAATATGTAGTTCAACAAAGGCCTTTATTTCCTCCGCCTGCCTTGCAGCTTCGCCAATACGCTCTATATCGAGACGGTTTTGCGCTATTGCCTCTGCAAAACTTAATCCCGATTGATCTTTGGCTTTGCTCCATTCAGAAACATTTGCTAAACCAACCATAGCTTTGCTGCCTACTGTAGCAAAACCAAAACGGCTTGATTCTTCACAAGCAAATATAATTAATTCCAGAGGATGAGTTAGTCCCCCTTTATCTTTTAAACGACTGATAGCTACTAAGCCACCAACAACACCAATTACCCCGTCGTATTTTCCACCCTCTGGTACGGTATCTAAATGGGATCCTGTAACCACGGCCGGCAGTGAATCATCCCTACCTTCTAGTCGTCCAATTATATTCCCAATCTGATCCATCCTGATCCTAAGACCAACCTGCTCCATCAAACTGATTACATACTTCTGTGCCTCTACGGCGGTTTCCGTAAAGGCTAAGCGCGTTATGCCCTGTGGCCCTTTACCAAAATGGGCAATCTTCTCTATTTCATTTATTACCCATTCTTTATTTCTGTCCATTAGCATCGCCCCTTTTTGAAGTCTCTCAGCTTTTTGTTCATAATCAACAAGTATTAGACTCTTTCTAAATTAGCTATACCGTAGGTATTTTCCTGCTTAAAAAGATATTTTCCATGAGCAAATGTCTACTTCGCCTTTGAAATGAAGTGCTTAAGCGCACCTCATTTAATTATATAAGAGAGAAATGATAACGGCCAACAAGCTTGCAGTCCCCAATATGCCACCAATTGTAAGGGCGGTTTTATTTAGTTTCCTCATATCCTGCCGATGATGTGCACGTTTTCCCATTCCTTTAGCCATCACTTAACCCCCTTATATAATTTTATTTATGACTTACATTTTGAATTTAAATTTATTTTGACAATGCTTACAAGTGATCTCTTCACTGTTTACGGCTTTACACATTGGCAATTCAATCATCAATCCACAATAGGGGCATATAATCTGTACCTCATTTTGCACCTTGCATTCTCGCTTTTTGTACATACTAAGCCCTCCTTCATATTTTATTACATAATATGAAGAAACATGCAAAATTGTTAAATCCTAAGTGTATGATAACTATAATTCCCTATATTCAGACTATTTCCTGCTAAAATAAAAATCGCGGAATCTAATCCGCGATTTTATTTTAGTATTGCTATTAAATTAATGAATCTAATATCTTGCGTAATTTAACAACATGAGTTTGCTCTTCAGCTTTTAATGTCGTAAAGATTTTTTTGGCATCTTCAAATTTGGATTTGCTTGCTAATTCATCATAAAATAAAATAGAGTCTTTTTCTGCCTGAATAGCCATTTGCAAAATCTCTGGAATTGTTGTAGCTTCTGCAATTTTAACTCCAGCATTTTCAGCAGTTGGAAAGATATGTCCATCTGCTAGTACAGTCAGGTACCGTGAAGTTTCTGCATCAAATAAATATTCATCAGAAGCCGCCTCTTTATTCTCGTTTACCTTAGCAAAAATTTTTGTAAATGTTTCAAAATGAATAATTTCTTCGTTTTTCAATAGACAGAATAAATCCTTATGAGTATCTTCTGTTGCCTTTTCAAAAGCTTGTTGGTAGAAATCACGCCCTCTTTCTTCTATTGCCATCGCAATTCGTAATCCTTCTAGATCACTAAATAATTTTACGTCCATTTCGTTACCCCCTAATAAAAATACAGCTTATCCTAAGTTCATTATTTCCACAATATAAAAAAAATTCCTGCAAAACTACAAGAAATAGCCGCTTATTCTCGTATGCCAATTATAAAAATTTAAAACTTATTTAATAATAATTATCATTTACATTTTACCTGACACATGTTACCATATAATTATATATTACATACAAGGAGGCATCCCAAATGACGAAACGTAATGATGTTGTAAAATTTGGCGGTAATCCAGTCACACTAATGGGCACAGAAATTAAAGTTGGTGATAAAGCTCCTGATTTTACGGTGTTGAATCCTGATTTATCTTCTCTATCACTTAAGGATACACAAGGTCAGGTACGAGTTATTAGTGTTGTACCTTCCATTGATACATCCGTTTGCGATATACAAACTCGCTGGTTCAATGAAGAGGCTGCGAAAATTAATGGCTTAACCGTGTTATCCATCAGTGTCGATTTACCCTTTGCCTTAAAGAAATATTGTGCAGCTCAAGGTATTGATACCATTAAAACTCTTTCTGACCATAGGGAGCTTGATTTCGGACTAAAATATGGATTTGTCATTGAAGAATTACGCCTTTTATCACGTGGAACTGTCGTGATTGATAAAAATGATATTGTCCGACACGTAGAATATGTTGCTAATATTGGTGACCAGCCCGATTATGATCAAGTAATGGCTATTGTAAAACAATACTTATAATAATATCCAGGCTCACTAAAAAATTCCCTTATCAATTTGATAAGGGAATTTTTGATATAAAGAAAGACATTACACCATTAGATGATATTGCGTTTGTATTTTGCATATGCAATTTTCAGTTCTTCTACTTTACTGTACATTTCAATCTGAAGAGCCGATGCAGCATCATAATCTCCTGTAGTAATTGCATCATGAATTTGTGTAAAGATCGATTTTTGTGCAACTGTATCTTTAGCCAATTCTAAGCGCAAAGAATTTACCTTATCCCATAAATATAAATCAAAGTCTACAGCATTGTCAGCATCATGCAAAGACTTAGCGGCTTTTACAATAGCAAGATTTTCAGGAATAATTCTCTTTAATAATTCCGTTGACCAGCGAATTAATGCTCCTGCTACGAAAGCATCCAAAATTTCTTGACGAAGAATATTTCCAGCTTTAATAACTTCTGTTTTAGCAGGAAACTTTTTTAAATTTTCCATATTCTCCCAAACAGTTGCTGGAGGTTTACCAAATAAGCGGTTCCGCTCATCTTCTTCATAATCTTCAAATACATCATGCTCACTGCGGTAAGCGCGATCTGTTTCAAGATAAAATCCGGGAGTCCCTGCTTCTTTCGATAATTCAGCTAATATTTCTTTTGTATTCTTGCCAGATACAACAATCGCTTTAACACCATCGAGCATACTCAAATAGATTGCTGATAACGCAACATACGTATTTGTATATGGATTAACTGCACGAACTTCAAAACGAGTCGCTAATGGATTGTTAACATCCCGCACAAGTCCGGCAAGAATTGTCCGATTACGGGAAGGTATCTCTGGAGTATGTCCAAGAGAAGTTACAATGCAAACTGGTGCTTCAAATCCTGGTTTCAAACGATTCAAGGCGTCATTAGTAGCAGTAATAAATGGGTTAATCGCCTCATAATTTTTCAATAACCCCATAAGAGAGCCATAACCAACAGCACTCATAAAGTCTTCTTTCATATTGGTAGGAGCAAATAGATTAATGAGTTTTCCTGATTTCATTTTAGCAGCAAAACCTACATGTGTATGTTCACCATTACCAGCAACACCAATAATTGGTTTCGCTTTAAAAGTAACCTCAAGACCATTAGCTCTAAATACTTCTTTTACTACAATACGAGCTTGCAGCTCATTGTCTGCAGCTTGCAGTGCATCAGCAAAACGCCAGTCAATTTCCAGCTGCTCGCAAACATGAGTCAAATTACCAGCTTCATCAATGGTGGCTTTAATACCACCAACTTCTTTATGCCCCATTTCTGTTTTTAAGCCGTAGTTATCCAACATTACAATGGTCTGTTCTAATGCTGTACGTACAGAACCGCGAGTACGCTGCCAGTATTGTTCTTGCATAGTTTGAGATGTAGAAAGCTCGGCAACTTCTGCTTTTTCAACAGGAGTTTTTACCCAGAACTCAAGTTCAGTACCGGAAGTGAAAATAATATCTTCAATTTCTTCACCATTGATATGCTCAAGACCAGCTACTTTAGGGTATTTTTTGAATAAACTAAGTAGCTCACTTTTTATGTAACTGAGACTATCAGCCAAAATTGCACGAGAATCAACACGTAAACCATTGTGAACAAGGAACGCCGGAATACGAAGGGTACCAACGGGCTTTCCCTTTACTTCATCAATGTAATTATAATTATAATCAACAAACCAATTTACATTGGAATCAGCAGGCATATCTACTTTAGCATTATTCAACGTAGCAATACCTGTAAGTACTACCGATGAACCATCTGTTTGCACTGCACTGCCTTGGAAGAAATCATCCATATCTTTAAGGAATAATTCCATAGGAATCTTTTCATCAGTATCGTTACCTGCAAGATCAATACCTACTAAGGAAACAAATTTAATTTCGGAATGCTCTTTTAATAATTCAATCAACTCATTCTTACCATATTTTCCAGCTGGAATTACATAAAGCAATTCATTTACCATTTCAATCACCTCTTAAAATATTATAAATATAATTGTACTTTGTTATACCACCTATGGTAGATTCTAAAGTAATTATATCCTCCTTATTGAAAACTTTTTCTTTATTTAATCTATTATACTATTAATAGTAAAAATTACAAAGATTATACTGATGAATATTTTATATAATGATTTCCCTCAACAAACTCTCAGATCTGAATGCACAAAATTAAAAGCCTGGCTGCGTAAGCCAGGCTTTTAATTTATTTATATTATATATTGAATAATAGATCCCCGTAAGTTGGCATTGGCCATACATCTTTGTCTACCAGAGTCTCAAGTGTATCAACAACTTCTCGTAGAGCTGCCATTTTTTCAAATACATCAAATCGGAATAATGATGCTTGGTCATAAGTGTCTCCATGAGCATTTGAAGCCTTCTCTACAGTTTCTTCAAGAACAGCAATATTTTTCTTTAATGCTGCTGTCAACGAAGATATTTCTGTTAGCAATTCAGTTTGAGCTGTTAAATCCGCTGCTATACCTGTAGCTTTAATTGTATTTATTGAAACCGCAAGGTTTGTGGCGAACTTGATAACAGAAGGAAGTATTTGTCTCTTAGCCATTTCTATCATTGTTAAAGCTTCAACGTTAATCGTTTTGATATAATTTTCAAGAGCGATTTCATAACGGGACTCCATCTCTACTTTACTCAATACAGCATGTTTTTCCATGACTGCTATGTTCTTTTCAGAAATAAGAGCCTTAATGGATTCTACTGTAGTTCTTAAGTTTAAAAGTCCTCTCTTTTCCGCTTCGACAACCCATTCATCTGAATATCCATTGCCGTTAAATACCACTCTTTTATGATTGGTAACATATTCAGTAATAATTGTTTTTACTTCGGCTTTTGCATCTGTAGCATTTTCTAATCGATCCGCAACTTCGTTTAGCACTTCCGCCACAATCGTATTTAAGGTTATATTGGGTTCAGCGATGGAAGCTGAAGATGGACACATTCTAAATTCAAACTTATTGCCTGTAAACGCAAACGGGGAAGTTCTGTTTCTGTCTGTTGCATCTTTGGGTAACGGCGGCAGCGTAGTAACACCGATTTCCATATTACCACCATTTTTAGAGCTTGTGGCTCCACCATTTTCAATCTGCTCTAAAATATCCTGTAATTGCTCTCCTAGGAATATTGATATGATAGCTGGAGGAGCTTCATTCGCACCTAGTCTATGATCATTTCCTGGATTTGCAGCTGATACTCTTAATAAATCGGCATATACATCAACAGCCTTAATAACAGAACATAAGAATACAAGAAATTGCTGATTATCATGAGGAGTACGACCCGGTTCCAATAAATTCACTCCATCATCGGTTCCCATAGACCAGTTATTATGTTTACCAGAGCCATTAATACCAGCAAACGGCTTTTCATGCAATAAACATACAAGATCATGTCGTAAAGCAACCTTCTTCATGATATCCATAGTAAGCTGGTTGTGATCTGTTGCTATATTTGTAGTCGTAAATATTGGAGCTAGCTCATGTTGCGCAGGAGCAACTTCGTTATGTTTGGACTTGGCTGCAATTCCAAGTTTCCAAAGCTCTTCATCCAATTCCTTCATATAGGCAGATATTTTTTCTTTAATTGAACCGAAATAGTGATCTTCTAACTCTTGCCCTTTTGGAGGTTTCGCACCAAAAAGTGTTCTTCCTGTAAATATTAAGTCTTTTCTTTTTTCATATGTTTTCTTATCAATAATAAAGTATTCTTGCTCTGGTCCAACAGTTGTAATAACTCGATTCGTTGTTGTATTTCCAAGTGCTCTTAATACACGTAATGCTTGCTTACCTAAGGCTTCCATTGAACGCAATAACGGAGTTTTTTTATCTAAAGCCTCTCCAGTATAAGAGCAAAAGGCTGTTGGTATACATAATGAATTGTCTTTTACAAATGCAGGTGATGTGCAATCCCACGCAGTATATCCTCTGGCTTCAAACGTAGCTCTAAGACCACCGGATGGGAATGAAGAAGCATCTGGTTCTCCCTTAATTAATTCTTTTCCCGAAAATTCCATGATCGCTTTACCATCAGAAGTTGGCGATATGAATGCATCATGTTTTTCAGCAGTAATACCTGTCATTGGTTGGAACCAATGAGTGAAATGAGTTGCACCTTTTTCAAGAGCCCAGTCTTTCATCGCATTAGCTACTATATCTGCCACTACTGGATCTAAAGGAAGCCCCTCTTCAATTGTCTTCTTTAAAGCTTTATATGTGGCTTTAGGAAGACTCTCCTTCATAACTGCATCATTAAATACGTTTGAACCGAAAATTTGACCTAAGTTGCTCATCTACAAAAACCCCTCTCAATTTTTCATATCGCATTACTGATTATTTCTAAATAAAGCTTGCCATTATAACCTACTAAAAAGATGACAGATTGATTTTTTTTAATGCAGCATATTTGCTGCAAAAAAAAACAGACCCCTCCACTTGTTCAGTGGTAGGAGTCATCGTTGACTCATAATTTTCATTTATATTAATATTATAGCACAAAAATGATTTTTGTCTAGCTAAAAATCGTCATCTTTAAAAAATACGAATATTGTCTTCAGAAAAAAGTAAATGGGCATTTGTTGCAGCAACTACCTCCTCTAATGTAGTGCTTTCGGCAATTTCAATTAAATGCAGTCCATCTTTATGAACGGCAATAACTGCCATATCAGTAATAATTAAATCAACTTCAGCCTGAGCTGTGAGAGGTAAAGAACACTGCTTTACAATTTTAGCAGTTCCATCTTTATTAATATGTTCCATGGCAATGATAATTTTTTTGGCACCGACGACTAAGTCCATAGCTCCACCCATGCCTGAAATTCTTTTTCCTGGAACCATCCAATTGGCTAAATTACCTTGTTCATCTACTTCTAAAGCCCCTAATACAGTGGTATCAACATGACCGCCTCGAATAATAGCAAATGACATGGCACTATCAAAACAACATCCATTCTCTTGAATCGTCACTAGTTTTCCTCCAGCATTCACGAGATCCTTATCTGCCAATTCCGCTTGTGGCTCCGGTCCAATTCCCAAGAATCCGTTTTCAGAGTGTAAAACAATAGAAACCCCGTGAGATAGATAATTTGCTACTAAAGTCGGCATGCCAATACCCAAATTAACAACATCGCCATCATGCAGTTCTTTAGCCACTCGTTTAGCGATACGAATGCGTTTATCCATTTGAGCCATAAAGCTACCTCCCTTTGACCAAAAGATCGACAAAGATTCCTGGAGTTATCACATTATCAGGTTCAATTGTTCCTGCCGCTACGACTTCTTCCACTTCAACAATAACAGTCTTAGCAGCCATAGCCATTATGGGATTAAAATTTCTAGCCGAAAAATGGTAAATCAGATTTCCATGACAATCAGCTTTATATGCTTTTAATAAGGCAAAATCTGCTTTTAAAGGCTCTTCCAGCAAATAGGTTCTATCTGCTACCACGATTTTGGATTTTCCTTCTTCCACCATTGTTCCAACCCCTGTAGGAGTCAATACTCCCCCTAGGCCGGAACCTCCAGCACGAATTTGTTCCGCAAGAGTTCCTTGAGGAGTTAAGACAATTTTCAACTCCCCCTCTTCCATACATCTGCCACTTTCAGGATGTCCGCCAATATACGATGTATATAATGTGGACATTTGCTTATTATCTTGCAGCTTACCTACACCGACTCCTGGAAAAGCACTATCATTTGTTATGACCGTTAAATTTTTCGTGCCTTTCTCTACCAACGCCTGCACTAATCCGTCAGGCGTTCCAACACCTAAAAACCCGCCAATCATAATACACATTCCTCCGGAAATATCCTTCACAGCTTCGTTTGCAGTACAAATCTTTACCATAGATCACCTTCCACCTCCTAATAAGTCATCCATCATTTCATAATCAATAACGTAGAATTCGCCTCTTTTACTTCGTTCTTTCTTCCTGCTGATGAAATCGATAATAATGATTTATCACCGCTTAACATTCCTGCTAAGCCTACTGTTGTATCATGGTGATAACCGCCGCACACTTCGCAAGGTGCTTCCGGGTCTACATAATGCTTTGGCTCTGTATAAGTAGTAAACACGCCTTCATAATTTCGCAGTACAGTTTTACTAGCATTTTGAGAAACTAAATATTGAGGCATAACCGGAATCTTGCCGCCACCTCCTGGCGCATCAACAACGTAAGTAGGAACGGCTAATCCTGAAGTATGTCCTCTTAAATATTCAATCGCCTGAATTCCCGAACTAATAGGTGTTCTAAAATGTTGTATGCCTTGCGACATATCACATTGATAAATATAATAGGGTTTTACTCTTATCTTTAATAATTGCTGCATCAGTTTTTTTATTAATTCTGGGCAATCGTTAACTCCTTTTAAGAGAACCGCTTGATTGCCAAGAGGTATTCCAGCATCAGCTAAAGAGGCACAAGCCATACTGGCGGCCTCTGTTATTTCTTTAGGATGATTAAAATGGACATTCACATAAATCGGATGATATTTTTTTAAAATTGCGCATAAGGCAGGAGTAATTCTTTGCGGCAAAACTACGGGTGTGCGAGTGCCAAAACGGACAATTTCTACGTGCTTTATTTGTCGTAATTCTTTTAGAATGTATTCAATTAATTCATCGCTAATTAGAAAAGCATCACCGCCAGATAAAATAACATCTCTGACTTCCGGCATTTCTCTTATATATTGAATACAGTTGTCAATTTGTTGTTTCGTACGTGCTTGATCACAAACTCCGGCAATCCGCCTTCTAGTACAATGACGACAATACATAGAGCATTGATCTGTGACTAAAAACAGTACCCGGTCAGGATATCGATGAGTAAGTCCCGTAACAGGTGAATCTTGGTCTTCGTGCAAAGGATCAGCCATATCAAATTGACCAAACTGTAGCTCCGTTGCTGTTGGAATTGCTTGTTTACGCATAGGACAATTTACATTTTCAACATCAATTAACGTTGCATAATAAGGAGTGATTGCCATTCTTAGACTTTGCAGGCAATTTAAAATTCCTTCTTCTTCTTTTTGAACTAATGGAATAACCTGCTTTAGCATGGAGAGTGAAGTAATGCGATTTGCTACTTGCCATCGCCAATCTTGCCATTCTTCTTCTGTTACATTAGTCCACAATGGAATATCATGATAATCACGCATTTTATAAACTCCCTTCGCCAATTGACTCCATAAACTCATTCTTAATGAAATTAGATCTGTATCAAACTAAATTCTTACTCAAATCTACTTTTTCCAAAGCGATTACTTTCGTTTTTTTAGAAAACTTATACCCTAGATACGTTGCTAAGAAAATAGGTATACCCACATAGGAAACGGCTAATCCATACCAGTCTACTTCCCCGCCTAAAAAGGCATTATAATTTTGTCCAATGATTACAATACCGCAAAGTACCATCGCAAATAGAGGTCCAAAGGGGAACCATTTTGCTTTATATTTAAGTTGAGATAAATCAAGTCCTTGCCGGATAAATGCTTGCCGGAAGCGATAATGGCTAATGGCAATACCCAGCCAGGCAATGAAACCAATCATTCCCGTAATGTTAAGCAGCCATGTATAAGCAGTACCTTCCCCAACTAACGAGGAAAGAAAGGCTAAAAGACCAATAGCAGAAGTAGCATAAAGAGAATTAGTTGGAACACCGCGTTTATTGACTTTGCCAAAAATCCGAGGAGCTTTGCCCTCTTTTGCCATAGCATACAGCATGCGAGTGGAAGCATATAATCCTGAGTTCGCACAAGATAGCACGGATGTGAGAATGATTGCATTCATTAGGGATGCTGCTGCCGCAAATCCAGCACGGCTGAATACTAGAGTAAAGGGACTGACAGCGACATTTTCCACATCACCTTTTAATAAATTCTCATCCGTATAAGGTAGGATAAAACCAATAATAATTAAAGCACCAATGTAAAATAGGAGAATACGCCAGAATACCGTATTAATTGCTTTTGGTACATCTCTTTCAGGATTTTCACTTTCACCAGCAGCAATGCCAACCAGTTCAGTTCCTTGGAAAGAAAATCCAGCAATCATGAAGATCGCTAATATTGCACTAAATCCACCAACAAAAGGTGCCTCTTGGATTTGCCAATTAGAGAACCCTGGCGAACCCCCTCCACTAATCCCTAAAATCATCAATGTGCCTACCACAAAAAAGATGATAACGGTTATCACCTTAGCTCCTGCAAACCAATATTCACTTTCACCATATGCTCTCGTTGATAAGTAATTAAGGGCAAATAAAATGACCAAAAAGAGCCCACTCCAATAATAACCAGGAATATCAGGAAGCCAAAATTTCATTATGATGGCACCTGCTACTAATTCTACTGCAATACAGGTCGCCCAGTTTAACCAATAGTTCCAACCGATTGCAAAACCTAAAGCTGGATCAACAAACCTTGCTGCATAAGTTCCGAAAGATCCTGGAACAGGTAAGTAGGTTGCCATTTCTCCTAAACTAGTCATAAGAAAATAAACCATAATCCCAATGACACCATAAGCTACTAGTGCGCCACCTGGACCTGCAGTACTGACTGATGCACCACTTGCCAAAAATAACCCCGTGCCGATAGCACCACCAAGTGCTATCATATTCATGTGACGGGCTTTTAAACTTCGCTTTAATTCCTCTTTGCCTCCAACACCTGTCTCCTCCCTAAGGCTTTGGATTTTCCCTGTTTCCAGGTCGGCATTCATGAAATTCACTCCTTTTTAATGAATATTTGGAATTTTCGATTAATTATTGACCGTGGTGCCAGCCAGATAGAGCTTTAGATCTTATTATTAAGAATTGCAATAACCATGCCAACAACAGCAGTATCAACAAGATTCGCTTATCTATTATGGGTGAATACCAAATTTTTTCTTAATCTGACTAATCTTCGGCACTAGAATGACAACGATGAGCGATACTATTACACTTTACAACCTATTTTATATTTGCTGAAATTTCGGCAAACCGCCGAAAAATGAGCAGAAGCCACAAAGATTCAGCAGTATTGTAACTACTAACTATTTATGGCTTCTGCTATCTTTTATTTAATGAAAGCTTTATATTAATTTAATTACCTTTACTGGGCTAATCCTAAAATTCTTCTGGCTTGTTCGGGAGTAGCAACTGGCCGACCTATTTCTTTTGCAATCCTTGCTATACGCTCCACTAGTTGAAAGTTACCATCAGATAATACACCTTTTGTATAATACACATTATCTTCAAAGCCAACCCGCACATGTCCGCCTATAACAATCGCCATAGTCCCAAGAGACAGCTCACTACGTCCAATCCCCGCGACTGTCCAAGTAGACCCTGCAGGTATGGACTCTATTAGATGCAGTAAATGTCTAGCTTCCCCTGGTATACCTCCAGGAACCCCCATCACAAAATCAAAATGCAGAGGCAACTGCAAGATTTTCTTTTGCACTAAACGCAGTGCATTATAAATCATCCCCACTTCGAATACTTCAATTTCAGGTTTGACTCCCTGGGCCATCATTGCTTTTGCAAACAGTTCAACCATAGGCATCGGGTTAGAAAATATTTCTTCACCAAAATTAACTGTACCTGTGGTCAATGTTGCCATCTCAGGCTTTAATTCTATAGGCTGCAATCGTTCGTCGGCTGTCATCCAAGATGCTCCACCTGTGGAGGTTTGAATAATTGCGTCACTATTTTCTTTGATCAGTGCAATGGTTTCTTGAAAGATGTCCTTCGCTTGGGTAGCCTTTCCGTCCTCATCTCTAACATGCAGATGAATGATGGAAGCTCCCTTTTCAGCACACCGTATCGCCTCATTGGCAATTTCTCTAGGGGTAAGGGGCAGATTGGGATTGTCTTGGCGAGTTGCTTCTGCTCCTACGGGGGCAACGGTAATAATAAGCGGCTCCAAATTATACCCCCCTTTGCTTTTCTTTAGGAACCACACAAGTTCCGCTAGCGATACAAACTACAACGGGATCGGCTAATACAGAGGCTGCTGACTCGTATTGAGCAGCCTGATCTAATGAAATAACTTTTGTGGCGATAAATTCCATTCGCCGTGATGTATTACCAAGCTTGACAATTTTACCCCGCGCCTCGATAAAATCGCCTGCATAAACAGGGGCTGTAAATTCCACGTTATCATATGCAACAAATAGTCCTTCATCACCATCGCTGCGAATTAATAATTCAGTTGCTACATCACCAAATAAATCTAACATTCGGGACCCATTTACCAATCCTCCTGCATAATGAGTGTCATGTTCGCTCATTCGCACCCGTATTAAAACGTCTTCCATGCTCTCCTCTCCTCGTATAATAAGT
>DJJR01000016.1:107348-140310 GCA_002434245.1 Pelosinus fermentans | reverse complement strand
AGAGAATTTAGCAAAGGTAACTTCTTATGACGCTTATTAGCTAAGAATCAACCTGTCTCCTTACCGTTATCCCACATATTTTTGCGCTTTACTTCCTGGACAAGAAACGACGCTACATGCTCAGCATAGGTATTGGAACTAAAGCCAGCATCATACCCTAGCTCTTTTGCCAATTCATGGCTAATTCGCGGTCCTCCCACTACTAAAGTTACTTTATCCCGCAAACCTTCCGCTTCCAGCATATCTACGAGTCTTGTCAAATTTGTAATATGAATATTTTTTTGTGTTACTACCTGAGAAATTAAAATAGCATCTGCTTGAATTTCATAGACTTTATGAATAACTTCCTCACAAGCCACTTGCGCTCCCATATTTACAGCATTAATTTCATGATAGCTTTCTAAACCTTTATGTCCATTAAAACCTTTTATGTTCATAATGGCATCAATCCCAACGGTGTGAGCATCACTTTCAATACAAGCTCCCACTACATTGAGTTTTCGGTTTAGGTGAGTACGAATAAATTCATCAATTTCTTTTTTGGACAATACCTCTAACGCAACTTCAGGAACCGTAATCCCAGCAATATTTACTCCATGACTGCATTTCCCATAAACAATGAAAAAGCTAAATGTATCGCTAATCCCTTCAGCATGAGCAACTGCTGCCTCTTCTAGTCCCATATTAGCAGTCAACTGCCTAGCTGCTTCTTTTGCTGCATTTGATAAAGGAATCGGCAGGGTGAAGGATAACTGCACTATGCCGTCATTTAAGGTATCACCATAAGGTTTAACATGATGTACATCAAGCATTGCTTTTTCCTCCTTTTAACATGAGAGGAATAAAAGGATTGAGATAACTGCATTCCTTTACAATGACTCCCTGCAGCCCTTTGCCACCTTCAGAGGCTCGCGAGATGTCAGCAAAATAGCCTAATGTCAGTGCTTGCATTAGTCCTACGTCAGCAATTTCTTCCAATAAGCTAACTGCTTTTTCCAATACTTCTTGGGCTCTTTGCTGAATAAATCCGCCTTCACGAAAATAAATTTCATCGGTGATTCCTCGCAAATTATTAAAAACATATTTAGCAGACTCAATACTTAAAAATCGATCGTGAATAAGAGGGGTATGAATGGCTTCTGTCAGTATACCTAAAAGATGCAAACTCTGCCCTGTCATGATGGAACAAACATTGAACAGAGTATCTTGCACATGTCCTTTAAAAATATTTCCTGTCATATATTTAGTCGGTGGCATATATTTAATGGGGCTCTTTGGGAAAACCTCTCTTACTAATTGTGCTTGTGCCAATTCATACATAAAACCATTAGGAGTTTGCGGATCGATTTCAAAAGCATGCCCAAGACCGAGCTGCTCGGAGGTCATATTACACCGAAAAGCAAACTGTTCATTTATTAATTCAGAGGCTAAAACCGTATGGCCACTTTCAATGGCATCTGCTGTGGTTAAGTAATTGTCTTCCCCTGTGTTGATAATAATACCAGCATAACCATTGATTAACCTAGAAAAGTACTGATCTACAAAAGTACGCTTCATATTAATGTCCCGAAAAATAATTCCATACATGGAGTCATTGAGCATCACATCCAAACGTTCTAATGCCCCCATCACTGCAATTTCGGGCATACAAAGCCCTGAGCAATAATTAGTCAAATAAATATAGCGATTGACTTCTTTTCCTACTTCGTCTAAAGCTTGCCGTAAAATCTGAAAATTAGCCTGGGTCGCATATGTACCACCAAAGCCTGTAGTAGTTGGTCCATAAGGAACATAGTCTAGTAAACTTTGCCCTGTAGTGCGAATAACGGCAATGATGTCAGCTCCTTGCCGAGCAGCAGCCTGCGCTTGAATCGCATCCTCATACACATTACCAGTAGCTACAATAACATATAACATAGGTTCCTGTCCCTTGCCTATACTTGCAATCCATGCTTCTCTTTCTTGACGACGCTCTTTAATTTTCGTTAAGGAATGGATAGCCAATTGCAAGGCTGCATCTTCAATTTCGCCTTTTGGAATTCTGGGTAATTCTAGTAAATGAATCGTTTTATTTACTATACACTCTGCCAACTGCTGAGATGATAATTTTGTATGAATCATCCCATTCACGAACCAGTACATGGCTCCTTTACCTAATACACCTGCATTATGCAATTCTTCAACGATTCCATTCACTAATGGTACTCCTGCCTGATCAACTCCATCGATCCCCAGTAATCTTAAAACAGATCGTTCTACTGCCACTGTACTGTGAGCATCAATATGCTCTTGTACCTGATCTACAATTCGTTTTGCATATTTTCGACCACAATCAATAACATCCTGGCTCAAATTAAGTTTTTTCAATACAATCCCCTCCTAACAAGGAGTCATCTTTTTTATTCCTTCTAAGCAGTCCATATATTTTCAGTTTATACTGTATGGTTTGACGAGGAATACCTAAAGATAATGCTGCCTTTGATATATTTCCTTCACTTCTTTCTAAAGCGTGAAGGAGAGCACTTCTTTCAACAGTTCCCAATATTTCCGGCAGGCTCTTGCCGTTTAATTGACAATATATTTCACGACTATGATCATCATCATAGTTGCGCAAATGTTCTGGAATATGTTCGATTTCAATGATATGACCGGATACGATATTCATAGCGTGTTCAATGGCATGCTGCAATTCTCTAACATTTCCTGGCCAAGAGTATTTTAAAAATGCCTGATCTACTTCTTCACTTATTTTTTGCACTGAACGACCAATTTTCGCATTATACATCATAATAAAATGTTCCACCAAAGCAGCAATGTCACTTTTGCGTTCTCGCAAAGAAGGTACTTGTAACGCTACCACATTCAATCGATAATATAAATCAATGCGCAATTCCTTTTTACGTACTGCTTCTTGGGGATCTACATTGGTACAGGCAATGACCCGAGTATCTACCTCTCTTACCTTATTATCACCTAATCGGCGTAAGGTTCCATCTTGCAGAACTCTAAGCAGTTTGCTTTGCAATTCCATCGGCATAGAATTGATTTCATCTAAAAATAGAGTTCCTCTATCAGCGAGCTCAAACAATCCCGGACGATCTTCCGCTCCTGTAAAACTTCCTTTTACCGTTCCAAATAAAATACTTTCTAACAGCGTTGCAGGAAAAGCTGCACAGTTTTGCGCCACGAAGGGTCCGTCCTTGCGAGAAGATGCATTATGGATGGACTGTACTACCAGTTCTTTTCCTGCGCCTGTTTCACCAATCACCAACACTGGAGAAGAAGTCGATGCCACTCTTTGACTGACTACTTTAAGCTTAACCATTAGGTCATGACTGCCAATAATATCGTTAAATGTGTATTTTGCAAAACTAATTTCGGTCTTCTTTGCTTTTTTGAAGTTGGTTGACTTTTTATCTAACAGTACAGCCTGCAGATCCATCACTCGATCTGACATCTCTTTAATTTTTGTTATATCCCGAGATAAATCACAAGCACCTACTAATATCCCCTCTCGATATAGTGGAAAAGTAGAGTAATGAATAGTAATGATTCGCCCTGTCCTGCTTACGATGGTTTGCTGCTGATCCAATACTGGCTTGCCAGTAGCCAATACCTCCATCAAACTGCTTGTTTCAAGGGTCAATGAAGGATATACCTGAAGAACATGCTTTCCCATAACTTCAGTAGCCTGCAATCCTTCCACTTCAGCCGCTGTCTGGTTGTAATAAATTGTTATTCCCTCACAATCAATTACATGTACTGCCTGATCAAGACGATCTAACACTAAATCAAGACAGCTATCGCTGCCGTCTAATTCATTGAGCAATCTACTCCCCCCAATACCAAGTACTAGAATTTTCTCTCTTGTACCACATCCATTACAGGTATAGGCGCTAATGCCGCGCCCATCTTCTGAAGCAAAACACCTGGGTCAATTCCTTTGCCTCCTGGATAGGTTGGATTTATCGTTACCCCTAATAAAGAAATCGGCTGTATAGCCTGAACCTGTATATTACGAGCTCTTAGCTGCCGCCATAAACCAACTGTAATGAAAATTTTACTACCATCCTGAACCACTACGATAGGAATCCGTTGTTTCTTTAGCAAAGCCTGAGCTAACCCATCTCCCATCGCTCCTTTAATAATAAGAACAGAACAATCGTCCTCCAATATTGTTAGCCACTGCGTAATACTTAAGAGAGAGGTACTCACAAAATGTTCCTGACATTGATTATGACCAATCACCAGCACTTTAGCCTTTGAATGATGATATAGTTTAAGATAATCATCGTTGGATTTTGGTATCGTTAATTGCTCTACGCGACATGTAGTGATATGAAGTAATTCCTCTACATCACGGCTTAAGGTTGCTCCAGTAGCTAAAACAACTTGGCTGCTAACCAAAGGGTCAGCAGAACTTTGCCGGTCAAAGGCGCCATCAATTAGTGTGCACCTTGTTCCCCAGTGAGTTAAACATTGTAATAATTGCCTTACATCTTCATTTTTGCTTGGTCCCGCCAAAACTACCTGATTCACAGACTTTGCTTTCAAAATAACCACATTACCAAGAGGCGTGCTAATATCTGTTTGCTGGAGATAATCCCATAGGTTCGGGTCTATAATAACCTTTTCAGCAGTAGCCACTATTGTTTGAGGCTGCACAACAATTGAAGGTTTCGCTAAATGAGTCAAAGCATCAAAGCTTTCCCCATCCCTCCCAATTGATGTCAGTCCTAAGGCTATGCCTTGTGCATATAAAGCTTTTTGCATATAATTCAGAGTTACTGTCTTGCCAACATTTTTTGCCATGCCAATAATCGTTAAAATCTTAGGAGTTTCTATTAAAAATTCATTCCAATTTAACATCATCTTCAAGCATAAAGCTCATGAAATACTTGCCAGAGAATGGGACTTTCTCGAACTGTTTCTAAAGCAACGATTGCATGATTTCGGCAATAGCCATTACCCACTAACATAGTTACATCTTTGCCTATGCCTTCAGCCCCGAGAGCAGCACCTGTAAAGCTGGTCGCCATGCTAAAGAAGTATACAGTTCCTCTATCTTTTGTAGCCATAATAGAGGCCATTTCAGTATTAGGTATATTAACGCAATTGATTGTGACATCTACCATCTGACCGTTCGTAACCTCAGACACAGCTTTCATTACTTGCAGTGGATCTGTAGCATCTACTTGCAATACTTCATCGGCATAGCCTAGATGCCGCATTCTATCACAACTGCCTTTACTTGAACCTATGCCAATCACCCTGCCAGTTACTCCTGCTCTCTTCTTCGCCTCATACAAACAAAGCATACCCGATTTGCCACCGCCACCAATGATGAGTACATTTTGCCCTGGTCGTACTAGATGAGCAGTTTGCGCTGGTGCACCTGCTACATCCAAGATAGCCAAGGCTAAAGATGGGGACATATCTAAAGGTAATACTGCATAGATACCGCTGCTGAATAAAATGGCCTGGGCATCAACTTCAACCTGCTCTTTTTCAGCATGAATTTTTATAATTTTCCGAATTTTTAATGGAGTTAATGATAAAGAAACTAACGTAGCAATTCGATCTCCCACCTTTAAGGGTGCATTCCCTGTCCATGCAGGCCCAATTTCACTTACCGTTCCCATTAGCATTCCACCAGAGCCAGTAATAGGATTATGATGTTTTCCCCGCTTTTCCACAATATCAAGCATCATTCGCTCCATAACAGCTATATCGTTCTGGGCACCTTTTTTGATCTGCGTAAAACTTGCCGCATCAATATTTAAGGTATCAACTTCAATTAGCAGCTCATTATCATAGATTTCCATAGTATTATCAATTTTCCATGCAGGCTGAGGCAAAACACCTTGAGGCTCTATTACTCGATGAGTACCGTAAGGACAACCTATTTTTGTCATATTAATTCTCCTCCAATATATTCTATTTTTTGAAATATAATCCTCTTTTACTATTTTTAACTCAGCAACCTCAAACAGGCTACATTTTAGATAGGGATTATTGAGCTCACCTCCAACTATCAAATTGATAACGCAAAGCATTGTTTCTCTAACAGACTACTATGCAAATTACGTTCCAACCTAAGACAGTTGCTCACCCCGCGATTTCCCTCTGTATCTATTCTTATACGAATCAATAATGCCTAAAATTCGGCATACTTTAAATGTTTTGTAAGAAATACGCATAGACCAAGCGCCCAAAAATCAGCATCAATCTGCCAAGTTTTGGGCGCTTATCATAGATATATTATTCTTTTTCTTGAGTAGCTGCTATTTCTGCAACATTTGCTGCATCTAACATATTTAATGCTTCCTCTTGAGGAAGTTCTTGTACATTTTTAAGCTTCCTTTCTATGGTGCGAGACTTTCTGGCAGCTACATCAATGGAGTTACTAGCCTCTTGCAGTTTTTTATGGGTTTTATCTAATAAATCGCCAAATTTACCAAATTCGGTTTTTACAACACTAAGCAGTGACCAGACTTCTGAACTGCGTTTTTCAACTGCAAGCGTTCTAAAACCCATTTGCAAGCTATTAAGCAACGCAGATAGAGTCGTAGGACCTGCAATGATTACCTTGTAATTTCGCATAATGGTATCACACAGCCCTGGACGCCGCAACACTTCAGCATATAATCCTTCAATTGGCAAAAATAAAATTGCAAACTCTGTAGTATGGGGAACACAGACGTATTTATTAGCAATGTCTTTCGCTTCGCTTTTAATTCGATTTTCTAAAGCCTTGGCTGCTTCTTCTGCTAAGACAGCATTGGCTTGATCTTGAGCCTCTAGTAATCGTTGATAATCTTCTTGGGGAAATTTCGCATCAATTGGCAGCCAGACAATGCTTTCCTCTGTATCACGACCAGGAAGTTTAATCGCAAATTCTACTCTATCATTGCTTCCTGGCTTCGTTGCAACGTTTTTAGCATACTGTTCAATGGTTAGAATTTGCTCTAATAAATTCTCCAATTGAATTTCGCCCCATATACCACGAGTTTTGACATTGGATAATACTCTTTTTAGATCACCAACGCCAGAGGCCAGAGTCTGCATTTCACCTAGTCCTCTATGTACCATTTCTAACCTTTCGCTAACCAACTTAAAACTCTCTCCCAAACGCTTTTCCAATGTCTGGTTTAATTTCTCATCCACCGTTTTTCTCATCTCTTCAAGTTTGCTGCCATTCTCTTCACGAAGCACCCGCAATTGTTTTTCTACCGTTTCACGCATACGCTCTAACTTTTGTTCATTCATTTGAGTCAGTCCCTGTAATTGCTGAGAGAATGTCTCTAATTGCGTTAATTGCACGGTAGTATTTTCATTCATCCGTTTCAAAATTGATTCATTTAACTTACTAAGTGTATTCGCTACTTCTTCTCGCAATGCTCTGGCGACAAGATTATTTTCTCCTCGGTTCTTAGCCATTTCATCATTTACAATTCGTTCTACTCTTTCGATTGCCTTTTCTATGCCTATCAGATGAGCAGCAAGCTCCTGCTGCTGATTCTTTCCAAGTCGAAGCAGTACTGTAATTAGAAGAAAAATAGTAATTCCATTAAGACCAAATATTAATACTATCATCACTGTTGACAAAATAAATCCTCCAACTATTTTATTTTTTTCTAAGAACATCATATAAAATTCGATTCAGGGAAAAATATTTTAAGAACCCGTTTTCTAAATAAACTTCTTGGGTAAGCTATAGGCGGGGAGGTGATAGTATGGAAAAACGTCAAAATGAATCTTGTAAAGAAAATAAAAACAAATCGCAAAAGGTTTCTACAGAATTTGCCAAAGAAATTTGCCCTAAGGATAAGAAGGAAAATAAAAACAAGTAAAAATAAGAGGGTGGTCAAACCACCCTCTTATTTTTTATGCACGGCTTTCCCTCCACTGTCTCTTCCTGCACTTCTATCACTATCTTTACTTTAAGATATTCGTTACATGCTGAAATAGATTGCTATTATCTTTGATTTTCTGCTCATTTCCTAAGACACACAGGTGATTTTGTTTCATGGCATCCTCCATCAAATCAGCCAATTTAGAAATATCTTCTTGCCCCGTTGCTAAGATTTCATCTCTTTCTTGCTGAATCATAGCCTGAGAAATATTCCGAATATAATTGTTAGTTGCTCTCTCCCCTTTTTGCGATGGAGTCAAAGGCGTATCCAACTGGCTCATGGTGCCAATCACATACTTAGTCATCTCTCTTTGATCAACAGAAAAATTACGCAGATAATTTGCGGTCTCATCATATACAGTTAACGTCTCTTTTAAATTTGGATCCCGATACGAGCCAAGCACCATATTTCCATTACGTTCTAATCTTGCAAAACCGCCATAAGCTCCCCCTTGAACACGTACCCGCGTCCACAAGTAATCATAACGCAAAATGGTTTCCAGCACTTTTAAGCTTCCATGATAGGAATACCCTAACTTACGGAAATTTGCTCCTTTAACCACATACTGCACTTTGCCAGACGTCATGAGTCCTTCATTGTAATGACTATTTTCAAAATGATATACAGCAGGTTTTTCTGTAGTTGATGCTAAGCAAGAGTGAAATTCGGAAAATGCTTTTTGAAATTCACTATAATTCTCTTCTTCTACAGTTACGCTTACCAACAAATTTTCTTTATTAAAAATATAGCCAGCTACTGTTTCAAGATTCTTATAAACTTCTTCTGACCTTGCCACAAAGTCTTTTTCTAATGCAGCTACAAAATCATAAAAGGCTAACATTCCTACTTCATTATACTGCGCAATAGGAGAAAAATAGGATAATACACGATTCGTCGCCAGTTGCTGCCCGCGGCGGAACAAATTCATATCCCAATTGGATTTTATTTCTTGAATCAGTTCCTTCATTCGTTTACTGTTGTCAAAGCGGCTATGGGCAATGATCTGCTCTGTTAGTCTTAATAATTGAGGCAGCTTCTCCACCAAGGATTTGCCTTTGATTATAAATTTCGGTAAGTATTTTGAATCATTAGCATTTTCTGTGAAGACTGCTACATCAAAAACAATACCGCCTGTATTCTTGTTAATTTCATTGGATAGCGCGGAGTATTCATATTGTTTTGTAGAAACCTTTCCTAAGATCTCTGACAATAAGTACATATACGGTAAATATTGTTGAGGTACCAGGCATGTATCAAAATACATATTCACATAAGCAATGGCATTGGTGCGAAGTGGGTGAAGCAAAACAGGTACTCCTAATTCTTGTTTCTCCACTACTATCAATTCTTCTGATTTTACTTCTATATCTTGCCGAGTGAGTAGAGGAATGGTCGCTAAGGCTTCTGGCGAATCCGCTGTTTCTTGCAATGTTTTTAAACGCTGTGTTTGTTCTACTAGCTCATTAATTTCAATATCAGACAGAGATGCTTTATATTCAGCCAGGTATTTGCGTAGTTCTTCATCTTTTTCTTCTGCTAGACCATGCTTCGGTTTTAAGATAACCAAAGCTTGATGATTATTATCTAGCAAGTGCTGCTCAATCAACTGCTCAAAGTAATTGGTTTTTAGTGCTGCTTTTATTTTTACTAAATCATCTTCATACCCTAAATGAATGAAAGGACTTGCGTCATACAACCAGCTATCCATACATTTAATATTATAGACAAGTCCTTTAGGACGAGTACCATAATTTGCTTCCCGTAACGTAAATTCAAAAATGTTAATGCATGCTTCAATTAATTCTTTATCAATCCCCTCTCTTACCAGTCTTTCCAGCTCTTCATCTACAACTTGAATGAACTTTGCTTTTTCATTTTCATTAGCACCCGTAATAACAATCCCGAAGGTAGGCTGTAGTATGCTTTTCACAAAAGTCCCTACTACATCTTTACCAATTTCCGCTTCGATTAAGGCATTTCGCAAAGGTGCAGCTGGAGTTTCTAGGAGTAGATACTCTAAGATTTGAAAAGCTAGACAAATCTCAGAATTAGTCGCTTTCCCCAATACGAAATTTCTGCTTAAAAACGTTTTATCTTCTATATTTTCACTAGGAGCGACCGAATACTCAAAAACATTTTCTACTTTTTCTTTAAATGCAGGCTGCAAAGCAATTTGAGAATTCACTTCAATTTTATCAAAATTACTTAAATATGCTTCATCTAAAAACTTCAGATTATCAAGTATATCTAAATCTCCATATAAAAAGATATATCCATTGGAGGGATGGTAATATTTCTTATGAAAATCTATAAATTTTTCTTGCGTCAACTCTGGAATAAACTCAGGATCACCACCTGATTCTACACCATAGGCTGTATCAGGAAACAACGATTCAAAATTTTTCTTTTCCAATATCGCATCAGGTGAAGAAAAGACACCCTTCATTTCATTGTAAACTACGCCTTTATAAGTAATTTCATCCACTGGATTCTCCAATTCATAATGCCAGCCTTCCTGCATTAACGTCTCTGGAGAATTATATATATTCGGATAAAAAACTGCATCCAAATATACGTCCATTAAATTACGAAAATCCTTAACATTACGACTTGCCACAGGATACATGGTCTTATCAGGAAATGTCATGGCATTTAGATAGGTATTCAAAGAACCTTTCACTAATTCCACAAAAGGTTCCTTCATGGGGAATTTACGAGAGCCGCACAATACAGAATGCTCAACAATATGAGCAACTCCTGTACTATCTTCCGGAGGTGTGCGAAAGGTAACGGAGAAAACTTTATTATCATCATCATTTTGCAAATATAACAATCGCGCGCCGCTTTTTTCATGATAGAATCTCCTGGCAAGCGAACTTATTTCATCAATTTTTTCTTCCTCTTCTAAACGAAAACCATGATATAAACTGCCTTTTATTAAATCCATTCCATTACCTCTTTTCAAAAAATTTCATTCTTATACCATATTCGCTATTGTAGGAACAACGTCCTGCAATATGGGCTTTTTAGAGCACAATTCAAGAATTCCATGTCAATACTATATGCAAAATGGATTAAAAGATTGACGCTAACAGAGTAAAATGAGAAAATATACTATATGTCATGATATATTGAGCTTGAAAGGATGTTCAAATTGGAAAAATTAATTTATTACTCTTCCATGCTAGGCGGTATTTTACTATCTGTTACTCTCATTTGGGTGGCAATCTATAATTTTAAAATTTCTCAAACTAAAAAGGCAAGTTTGTTCCTTCTCTCTGGATTATCTCTCGGAATCCTACTTATTTATAATATCCTATTTCCACAATAAAAATTTATTTAAATTACCAACCTTTAATCTTAAATATTTTTGAGCGAAATACAGATTGCAGCGCATCTCCAAATAAATGGGAAATTCCTCCTAAAAATACATAAGGCGCAGCCCCTTTAATACATAAAAAAGGAATTGATAAGACAGCACATCCTAACAATGTATGACAAAACCCCCTATGACTCATAAAACCTACAAAAATATTTAATCGACCAAGCATCGATCTGTGGTGGTCAATATCCGGCAGTATACTGCCAATCACTATAAATAAAATATCCATCGGCTGCATTGCAAATTCCAGACTAAAAAAAAGTCCTATAATAATATGTATTGCCCAATTGAAAATAATCACCTATTTCATTGTGTACTATGACTTATGCTGTATCGTTTCGTGTAAATTTTTCAAAAAAACAATTACGAACATTCGTTTGTATTTTTATAGTAAAGCAAACATTCGTTCTTGTAAAGAGAATTTCAAAACTTTTTCGCCGAACCACTGGGAGGGAACACGATGGATAAGATAGAAAATTTGGATGTTCTTTATATTGCCTTAGACGAAGAGCTAAAGAACAGCTATCATTCAGGTAGCAATATCAGCATTCGCGATCTTCCAACTACATAATCGTCATTTATAAAGCGCCTGCCACAACGTGGTCAGGCGCTTATGATTTATTCTTTATTTTCTTCAAACATCCCTGTAACGAAGAATGTGCCTCGAGTTTTTGCCAGCAGTTGATTTTGGCTATCTACAATCTCACTTTCTGCTACCATTGTATTTTTCCCATTATGAATGACTTTTCCTATGGCTTTTATAGCGGCTTGAGTTTCTGCTCCTTTAATGAAATTCATATTCATTTCAAGAGTCACCACTTTTTTTCCGGTAGTCGCACATGCAATTCCCATAGCTGAATCAGCCAAAGAAGCTAAGGCACCACCATGAGCGATATTATACAGGTTTGTATGTTTACCAGCAAGCACAGGCATACAAAGTTCTACCTTACCTTCTTCCACATGTCTAATGGAAATATCCAACAACTTGATATATGGGTTTTCATCATATATCGTAACGAGGTTTTTCTTTAACCACTCTGTAGTTTTTTTCATATTGATTGCTCCCAACATTTCTCAAAATTCTATTGCTTCTTAGCGGATTCAAATTCACTATATAGTATGATTAGCTAATATCAATCAAATTACCTATTATAAAAATTCTCTATAAACCTATAACTTCCTTCTTGACTGTCACCTGCCCCTTTTACTTTCTTCAACTAAACAACTGAAATGCCAATATAAAAAACTAAAAGCCCTCGCAGATTGTGCGAGAGCTTTTATGTCACGATACTTTTTGAATCAGAACTCTATTCACGCGCATAACATCAGCTTCCGTAATAATAAAGTCATATCCTTCATAAGAAATTTTTCGATTTACCTCAAGGGGCAGATCCGTTCTTGCACAAATCCAGCCGCCAAGAGTATCTACATCTTCTGTTGGAAGCTGTAATTCAAAAAAGTCATTAAATTCCTCTATGAGAATACGTCCATCTACTAAGTGAGCATCTTTCTCATGAGTTTCAATTAGAGGACGTTCATCATCAAACTCATCATGCATTTCCCCTACGATTTCTTCTAGAATATCCTTTACGGTAACGAGTCCAGCAGTTCCACCATATTCATCTATAGCAATTGCTATCTGTGCCTTATTTTTCTGCAGAAGTTTTAAAACAGAACTAATCTGCATAGATTCAGGTACAGCGAGCACATTTCTCGTAATACTTCCCAAATCAGGCTTAGCAGCTAATGCAAGCGGCGATAAAAGATCTTTGATATGAATAAAGCCAATAATATTATCTTTATTTGAATCACATACAGGATATCGTGTTTTCCCTTCCTGTATTGCGACTTCCAGATTATCCTCATAAGACTTTCTAATGTCCAGGCATATCATATCTGTACGTGGAATCATTACCTCACGAGCATGCCTTTCTGCGAAGTCAAATATATTATCCATTAGGGTTAATTCCGTCTGATTTATAAAACCTTGCCTGTGACTCTCTTCCATAAGGATACGTATTTCTCCTTCTGTATGGGCAGATTCACTATCTGTTGCAGGCTCAACACCTAATAATTTCAGAAACTGATTAGCCGTTCCATTCATAAACCAAATAAAAGGATACATGATCTTATAAAAGGCAATTAAAGGGGGCGCTGCCCACATGGTAACTTGCTCTGCCTTTTGAATTGCCATTGATTTCGGTGCCAATTCTCCCAAAATAATATGCAGAGAAGTAATTACAGAAAAGGCAATCACAAAAGAAATGGTTGCGATGATTTCTTGCGATAAACCAAATGTCAAAAGCAGTGGGGCAATTATGCTGGCAACTGCAGGTTCACCTACCCAACCTAATCCAAGAGAAGCTAAAGTAATTCCTAACTGACATGCTGACAAATAAGCATCCAAATTTTTGGTTAATCGCTGCGCAAATTTTGCTCTAACATTTCCCTCTGAGATCAACGTTTCTATTCGAGTACTTCGAACCTTAACCATAGCAAATTCTGCTGCAACAAAGAATCCGTTTAGCATAACCAAACCTAAAACTAAAATTGTATTAAACAGTATAGACGCAGGGTCCAATAAATATCCCTATTATCCCTCATCCATTGGGGAAATAGGACACCTCCTCTATTATATATATTGTAACATTATACCACATTTTTAAAATTATTTAAAATAGATTTAGCCTCTATTCGATTAATACTACACTCCATTAGAGCAATACATCATAATTTTCTTGAAAATCCTCTTTGTATCTTCTTATATTGCGTCTTTTTTGCCTTTAAAACGATATTTAAAAATCACAATCTTTTAATATCGTTGAAACACAAAAAAACTTCGCATAAATACGAAGTTCCAAATTACGTGGTGCCGAGGACCGGAATCGAACCGGTACGGAGATTTCTCTCCGACGGATTTTAAGTCCGTTGCGTCTGCCAGTTCCGCCACCCCGGCATAAATCAATATGCCAAACTGTTTAAGGCAGTGTATAAAACTTTGAGTTGGAGGCGGCACCCAGATTTGAACTGGGGATAAAGGTTTTGCAGACCTCTGCCTTACCACTTGGCTATGCCGCCTTTAATGGAGCGGGAAACGAGATTCGAACTCGCGACCCTCGCCTTGGCAAGGCGATGCTCTACCGCTGAGCTATTCCCGCATTTAAATGGTGCCTCAGGACAGAATCGAACTGTCGACACGAGGATTTTCAGTCCTCTGCTCTACCGACTGAGCTACCGAGGCATTTAAAATTGAATGGCGACCCAGATCGGATTTGAACCGACGACCTCCGCCGTGACAGGGCGGCATTCTAACCGCTAAACTACTGGGCCACTGTATAGTCACAATGTCTATTGTACTACATTACATCTGGCGTGTCAACTGTTTTTTTAAATGCTGTATGGATTTCATTTTTTACCAGCAACATTCCTTAGCCACAGATATTATTATAGCACACAACCTTTTATTGTCAAGTACTTTCGTAAATTAGATTTTCTTACAGCCCTAAAACTTTCTTAATTGTTTCAATGACTTGAATATTATCAAAAGGCTTTACAATAAAATCTGATGCACCGGCATTAATCGCATCCGTAATAATCGATCTTTGCCCAAGTGCAGTTACCATTACAATTCTAACCAAAGGATTTTCCTCAAAAATATGTTTGACTGCTTCTATTCCATCCATTTTAGGCATGGTAATATCCATCGTTATTAGATCCGGTTTATGATGCCGATAAAGTTGCACCGCTTCCATGCCATCCCCAGCTTCACCAACTATCTCATGACCATTGTCAATCAATACTTTTTTTAGCATCATGCGCATAAAAGCAGAGTCATCACAGACTAATATTCTTGCCACTTAAATTCAAACCTCCTACAATTAACAACTATCATATCTAGTTCTTTACATAACTCCATCTTAATTTAATTGTATTCTTATCTTTTCCAATTCTGTTGCCAAATGATTTGCAACAAGCTTTTGTAAGTCAGCTAAATCTTTTGTATCAAAAATAGCTAATATGATTGGGGTTCCCTTTATACGCGTCTCTCCAAAAAATTCATCTCTAAATACATTGTAATAAATAGTTAGATTACTTTCTAAGTCAAAATCACTATAATCAACGATGATATAAGAGCCATTAATCACTTTTACAGGTTCATCTGGTTTTATAAATAACTCAAAGCCAAGTAAGGTTTGAGGCAAGTCTTCTATGTATGACCAATCCATTATTTTCTTTTCATGAACGATACTCTCTACATTTTCTCTAGTGAAAAAACTTAATTGGGATAAGACGCCTTTGAGTCGCTGAATTAATAATTTTTCTAGTTGTTGTAAATCTCCAACAATAAAATTCACATCAAAATATTCAATTAGACCAATCACTACACGAGCAAAATATTCTTTTGTCGCTTGATCATATAACACGGAAAAGCTTTTATGTTCTCCTTTATTTTGGTACGTAAATATACAATACTGTGTATCACGTTTCTCCAACTCAACTTGTAATGTAAATTTTCCAAACTCCTTCGGTAATTTCTTTAGTAATTCCCATTCGTCTACTTCTGCTATGATTTTTTCCATATATAACAATACCTTTCACTCTGGACTACTGTTACATATTCTGTATTCATACTTAAAAACCTGCTGCTTTATCACCAAATATAATAAAAATGAATATCATGTGATAACTCAATCAAATCGATTAGGAGGGAAAATCTATGAAACGCAGCATAAAGATCATAACAATACTATTACTGGTACTCTTCATGACTGCCTGCAGCCAAAGTCCGGCTACACACGATACAGCAAGCAACGGTCCTGCTTGGGCACCAGCAGTATCACCATTGCCCCAAGAAACAGTTGTCAAAGTGGGCATGAAACAAGTTGTATCCGATGCAGGCATACTGATTGGCACGGCTAAGAACTATTACAAAGATCTAGGCATTAAAATCGAACCGGTACAATTCAACACTGGACAGGAAATGATCAACCAATTAGCTGCTGGACAACTGGATGTGGGCGCTACCGTTACATCTTCAGGATTATTTAACGCCATGTCTCGTGATATTCCTATAAAAATCGTTGCTGATAAAGGCATCAACCTTCCCGGACAAGGTTATTATCGGCTAGTAATCCGCAAAGATCTAACAGATACAATAAAAGATTATAAAGATCTGCGAAATAAAAAAATTGCCATTGTTGGTACGGCCTCTCTTGATGAAATTGCATTATCTAGAGTGCTGCAAAAAGGAGCCTTAACTACGAATGACGTTGATATTCAGGTAATCCGTTCTTTTCCCGATATGCTGGTATCCTTCGGTAATAAAAGCATTGATGCAGCTATGATCATCGAACCTTTTGTCACTCTTAGCATAAACAAAGATTTGGCTGATCCATGGAAAGACCCCGTGGATTATGATCCCGATGCCCAAACAGCCTTGTTAGTCTATGGAACAAGTATGACAAAAAACCCCGCTGTAGCTAACCGTTTTATGACTGCTTACATACAGTCATTGAGAGACTACAATGATGGTTTTGTCAAAAATAAAAATAGAACAGAGATCATTGATATTCTCTGTAAGTACTCAGTAATTAAAGACCCTGCCTTATATGAAAAAATGTTTCCCACAGGCTTAAATCCGAATGGGTATGTTCGCACAAAAGGCATTCTATTGGATTTGGATTGGTACAAGGAAAATAACTTATTACAATCAGACATAAAGTATGAAGATGCCGTAGATAATCAATATGTCGATTTTGCAGTAAAGACCTTAGGAACATATCAATAATATAAACCTTAGCGCTTGGAGATGATAGCATGATTAAGCAAGAATATTCTTCGTTACTCATTCGAATACTGTCCACATTATCCCCATTGAGCATTCTCATTCTCTGGGAGGTCATGGCTCGTGTTCATATTATTGATACCCGTTTATTATCCAGCCCCAGCCTAATACTACATGCTTTCATTCCGCTTCTGTTGTCTGGTGAGTTATTATATAACACTGCCGTTAGTGTACAACGGGTGATATGGGGTTTTCTAGCTGGTTCTGCCCCCGGTATAGTATTGGGTATTGGTATGGGTTTATCTCCTTTAATCCGTTCAGCTTTTGAGCCGATGATTGCTGCCACATACCCGATTCCTAAACTAGCTCTAATGCCCCTAATCTTATTAGTGTTTGGTCTGGGCGAAACTTCTAAAATTTTCACAATTGCAATTGGTGTTTTTTATTTAGTTGTAATTAACACTATGGCTGGGGTATTAAGCATTGATAAAATTTATTTAGATGTAGCACAAAATTTTGGCGCCAGCCGTAAAAACTTTTATCTTACCGTTGCTCTTCCCGGTGCTCTTCCGATGATCTTTGCAGGGTTAAAACTCGGTATGGGCATGTCTTTAATTTTAATTGTAGCAGCCGAACTTTCTGCTGCAAAAGCCGGGGTCGGCTGGATGATATGGCGAGCCTATGACATGTTTGCCATCGAGCAGATGTTTATAGCACTCATCACACTGTCCCTTCTCGGTTATTTATTTTCCTTACTCCTTGATATGTTAGAAAATTGGGTTCTTCCATGGAAAAAACAAGTCTAAAAAGGAGATGCATAAAATGGCCTATGAGAAAGAAAGCATCTCAGTCACAAATCTCAGTAAAATCTTCAATGCCACTTCTGGCCAAATCACAGCCTTACAAGATATTTCACTATCCATCGGCGAGGGAGAATTTTTCTGCATTGTAGGACCCAGCGGTTGTGGCAAAACAACGCTGCTCCGCATACTAGCAGGGTTGGATAGTTCCTCAGGCGGGACTATCACTATCAAGCCAACCAATATAGATCGTCCCATCAATTCTATGGTTTTTCAAGAACAATCGATTTTCCCTTGGATGACAGTGATCGATAATGTTTCATACGGATTACGCATGCGCAATATCCCCAAAAAGGAACGGTATGAAATAGCCAGACATTATATAGAAATGATTGGTCTTAGTAAATTTACTCATGCCTATCCCTCCCAATTATCTGGTGGTATGAAGCAGCGAGTCAGCGTAGCTCGCGCTTTTGCTAACGATCCTGAAATCCTATTAATGGATGAACCTTTCGGCGCACTAGATGAACAAAATCGCATCCTCCTACAGCATGAATTATTGAGAATCTGGGAAGAAACAAGGAAAACGACGGTTTTCATCACCCATAGTATCGATGAAGCCCTATGCTTAGGAGATCGGATCATGGTGATGAGTGCCAATCCAGGTATGGTTAAGACGATCATCACCAATGACCTCCCCCGACCTCGAAAGATATCAGAAATACGTACTTCACTGCAATATAATGAATTATTCCAATCCATTTGGCTGATTTTAAGAGATGAAGTAACAAATAGCAAAAATAACTCTTCCACAGAAGAAAAAAAGCAACCACAAATTTAGTGAGTTGCTTTTTTCTTCTGTAACCCCTTATTATCGTAGGCTGAGATAACCTATATAAACACCCTTGGTATGCCTTATGGCGTATTGCGTGCAGTGTACAAGTGTCCACGAGCAACCAATGAGTCCATACATGCCTGAGCGACCCATGCGGGGTAATGCGTTATTTAATCTATTAATGTAGGGCATTCAAATATTTTTACCAAAAAAATTACTTTGAGACTCCTTGTAAATAAAAAGAGACCTCATAGCAATCCACACTATGAAGCCTCATTGTTCCCATTATTAAATTACTTTGCGGTTTTCAATACTGTTAACTCTACCTCTTGCTTAAATAGTCGAGTATTTAGTGTCTCTATACTAACATTTACAGTAGCAATGTCTTCCTTTGTAGCTGTACGTGCTACATCTTGGGATAACGCATGGATAAACTTTGTGTTCTCTGCAAGGTTCCCCTCGATATTATCTAAACGTCCTTCAACGTTACCTAAACGATTCTCAACTTCACCTAAATGATTCTCAACGTTATCTAAACGACCCTCAATGTTTCCGAGGCGTACATTAGTTTTCTTTTGTTCCTCTATGATTCTATTCTGACCTTCTAATAATTGTTGTAATAATGTTTCCATTAGGTTAACCTCCAAATATATAATTATAGAGATGTCTCCATTTTACACTTTCTCGACTATATAAGCAATTATTACTATTAGATTTTCTTAATAATCTCTTAGTCCTGAGAAGGTAGTCTGGTCAATGACCTTTAGTAATGCCTTTACGTTTACATCTGAATGATCTACTACTTGAACTGTAGCTCTCCTGTACTTATAAGTAATAGCAGGATTTGTTTTTAATACCTCTTCTTCTATGCAGTAAGCAAAGAAGAAGAGGTATTAAGCTGCTTATTATTGTAAGCAGCTTGTTTGCCCTGTAGTAAGTGTCCTCCCCAAATTGTATTAGACACGAGCCTTACCAAGGTTCCTCCGTACACTTGAGAAATACTCTGGGAAATAAAAAAAGAACCCCTCAACATGAGAGATTCTGTGTGTTTAAGTGGCAGGGGCAGAAGGACTTGAACCCTCAACCAACGGTTTTGGAGACCGCTACTCTACCAATTGAGCTATACCCCTATGGAGCGGGAAACGAGATTCGAACTCGCGACCCTCGCCTTGGCAAGGCGATGCTCTACCGCTGAGCTATCCCCGCATAATAATGGCGACCCAGATCGGATTTGAACCGACGACCTCCGCCGTGACAGGGCGGCATTCTAACCGCTAAACTACTGGGCCACATTGTCGTGTCATTCACCGACTTAATTATAATAACACAACTTTATCTTAAATACAAGAGTTTTTTAACGAATTATGTTAATTTCTTTTTATGATTCTATGATTATAATGTACTAATGATTTATAATTTTCGGCTGCCACGTTTTGTTATTGGCAGATTTTGAGCACATGAAGGACAGTCTTCCGATTGATAGGTTTTTACATCCAGGTGCAACAAAGCTTGATGAGGTACACCAAAATCCGCTTTACCCCCGCTGCGATCCACTAATATACCTACTCCTACAGGAATCCCGCCATGTTCTCTAACAACATCAAGAACTTCTTGTACTGAACCACCTGTTGTAATAATATCTTCTACAATTAACACTCGTTCACCAGGCTGAATGACAAATCCTCGCCGCAAAGTCATTTTTCCATTTTCCCGCTCGGTAAAAATCGCACGAGTTCCTAAGTTCTTCCCTACTTCATGAGCTAATAAAATTCCACCAGTAACAGGACCGATTACTAATTCGACCTGATCTTGAACAAATCTTTCTGCCAACGCCTTGCATAATTTAGCTGTATGCTCTGGATATTGCAGTACTTGAAATTTTTCTACATATTGTGGGCTATGCAAACCAGAAGTCAATAGGAAATGACCTTCCAGGATGGCACCCGTATCGATAAATAACTGCTTTACTTCTTCTTCCTTCATGCTCGTTCCCTCATTTCTCGTAAAATGTCTTTCACAGCCTGTCTTGGGTTTACCGCAGCAGTAATAGGTCTGCCGATCACCAAATGATGCGCACCATTTTTTAAAGCTCTTGATGGCGTAGCAATGCGGCTTTGATCATCAATCGCTGCACCATTAGGCCTTATGCCAGGTGTAACAATGATAAACTCATTACCACATACAGCCTGAATTTGCGCAGCTTCCTGAGGAGACGCCACCACTCCATCCATTCCTGCTTTTTGAGCTAATTGAGATAAATGAATCACCTGCTGCGACAAATCCGCATTATATCCAAGGGCTGACCATTCATCCGCATTCATACTCGTTAAAACTGTCACGGCAATCAATTTCGGACGCTGCACCTGCATCTCATCGGCTTTGTTTTTTACCGCTCTTGCTGCCGCTTGCATCATAGCAAATCCGCCTGAAGCATGAACATTAAGCATAGTTGCACCTAACTGCGTTAGAGTCGCCAATCCTTGTCCTACCGTATTAGGTATATCATGCAGCTTTAAATCTAAAAATATGTCTTTATTCTGCTGACGCAGATAGGTAATTACTTGACTTCCTACACTATAAAAAAGTTCCATGCCAACTTTATAATAGCTCACGCTATCCCCTAACTGTTCCACAAGTTGCTGTACAGTCTCCATGTTATGTACATCCAAGGCTACTATTAAGCGCTGATCACAACTCATTCATTCACTTCCAATACTTATATATTCACTTTACCTACCAGCTCACTTACATGAAATAAACCACGCTGTCTTAAATAGTTTTTCATTCCATCTGCCACAGACTGGGCAGCGCAAGGATTGATAAAGTTTGCTGTTCCCACTGCCACAGCACTAGCACCTGCCAGCATAAATTCAATAGCATCTTCTGCTGTTACAATGCCACCCATACCAATCACTGGCACCTTTACTGACTGTGCAACTTGCCATACCATACGTACTGCGATTGGTTTAACTGCCGGACCAGATAATCCTCCTACTACATTTCCAAGTACAGGGCGCCATTTATGAATATCAATGGACATGCCTAATAAAGTATTAATAAGGGATATTGCATCGGCTCCAGCGTCTTCTACAGACTGGGCCATAGCGACAATATCGGTTACATTCGGAGATAATTTTACGATCACCGGTAAATCGGTATTGCTTTTTACTTGTTTTACTACTGCTGAGGCACTATCACAGTTAGTACCAAAAGCTATTCCTCCCTCTTTTACGTTAGGGCAGGAGATATTAAGTTCTACCCCAGCAACATCAGCCACATTGAGACGAGCAGCCAATTCACCATATTCTTCAACTGTATTGCCTGAAATGTTGACGATAACTGGTACATCATAATCTTTTAAGCGTGGCAATATCGTGGATAAAAATTCATCTACTCCCGGATTCTCCAAACCGATAGAATTTAGCATACCAGCAGGAGTCTCGGCAATTCGCCGTCCCTGATTGCCGGACCTGGGCAATAGAGTTGTGCCTTTCACAACGACTGCACCAATTTTATTTAAGTTTACAAAATCTTTATATTCTAACCCAAAACCAAAAGTTCCAGATGCAGTCATAACAGGTGTTTTCATTTTAATTCCTGCAATGGTTACGCCAAGCATATCACTATCTCCGATGCTCATGACATCACCTCCTGTGCCCAAAAAACCGGACCATCTGTACAAACCTTTTTTCGCAATCCATCTTTCCCAGCACAAGTGCAGGATAAACAACCACCAATACCACAAGCCATATATTCTTCTAAAGATATTTGACAAGGGATATTATAGGTCTTAGCAACTTTCGCTACACCCTCCATCATAATCCTGGGACCACAGGTGTAAATCACATCAAATGCACCACTTTTTAATACTTCTGGCAAAAGATCTAAAGTTACACCACAACTGCCTAATGTACCATCATCTGTGGTAATGTGGATCGCATCACACTTGTTATGAAACATATCCGCCCAGAACATCTCTTCTTTGGTACGGCCGCCCATTAGTATTTCTATAGGACGTGGACATAAGGCGCCAGCTAAAAATAGCAGTGGCGCCAATCCCATTCCCCCTCCAACCAATAGCGGACGTTGACCATGTATGACAAATCCATTACCCAATGGTCCCATACAATCCACAGAATCTTTGCTAGTCAAAGCCGCCAGACAGGCAGTGCCTTGACCAACTACACGATATATGGTACTTACCGTACCAGTTATATGATCGGCACCTGAAATACTAAGAGGACGGCGCAATAAAGGATAATAGGAATCCGCTACCCTAACATGGAGAAATTGACCAGGTACAGCCTGCACTGCAATTTCAGGTGCATATAGCACTAACTCTTTGACGTTAACACCGATCTCTGTATTGCGCACAATCCGGGCCTCAACCACCATTTTAGGCAAGACTATCCCCTCCACCAACGTAATCTTGTATTGCTAAAACATAAGATAAACGACGTTCTCGCATAAAAGTTAAAACCTCTACTACCGCTTTAGCAGTATCCATGGAAGTAAAACAAGGAATAGCATGTTCTACCGTTGCTCTACGGATCTTATATCCGTCTCGTTCTGGTTCTTTACCATGAGTCAATGTATTAATAACCATGTTAATTTTTCCTGTTTTAATCATTTGTATAATATCAGGTTTATGTTCATGCACTTTATCTACAAGAGTAACAGATAAGCCTAAGGATTGCAGGTGTTTTGCTGTTCCGCCAGTAGCTACCAGATGATATCCAAGATCAGCCAGGCACTTAGCAAGTTCTCCGCCTTCTTGCTTATCTTTATCTGCTACGGTAAATAATACAGTACCATATTCAGGTACATTCATACCCGCACCAGTGATTGCTTTGTATAACGCCCTGGCATAGTGATAGTCAATTCCCATGACTTCACCAGTAGACTTCATTTCCGGCCCTAAGGAGATATCCACTTGCTGCATCTTCGAAAAAGAGAATACAGGCGCTTTTACTGCTGTATAAGGCTTAGCCGGCAGCAAACCAGACTTATATCCAAGGGAGATAAGACTTTCTCCCATTGCTACACGAGTGGCCACATTTACCATTGGCACATCAGTTACTTTACTTAAGAAAGGAATGGTACGACTGGAACGTGGATTTACCTCAATTACGTATACCTGCTCCTCAACTACCACATATTGAATATTAATAAGTCCCTTTACATTAAGTCCCACTGCCAGCCTAGTGGTATAATCCACAATGGTAGCAATAACTCCCTGGGACAAGGTTTTCGTTGGGTATACAGCAATGCTATCTCCTGAATGAACCCCTGCCCGTTCCACATGTTCCATGATACCCGGGATAAAGACATCTTTACCATCAGAAATGGCATCTACCTCCACCTCTGTGCCTTGCATATAACGGTCTACTAACACTGGATGCTCTGGCGATGCTTTTACCGCTCTGGTCATATAGTCTTTTAACTCTTCTTCTGTATAGACAATTTCCATAGCTCGCCCGCCTAATACATAAGAAGGTCTAACCACTACTGGATAGCCAATTTTATTTGCTTCTATAACTGCATCTATCCCATTTGTCACTGTAGATCCTTTTGGCCGCGGTATATCATTTTGTTCAAGGAGCTCATCGAATCTCTCCCGATCTTCTGCACGATCGATACTGTCTACACTGGTGCCCAATACCTTGACACCAGCTTTTGCTAAAGGACCGGCTAAATTAATCGCCGTCTGACCGCCAAATTGCACAATAACGCCTTCAGGCTTTTCTTTATCAATAATATTCATTACATCTTCTGGAGTAAGAGGTTCAAAGTATAGGCGATCCGATGTATCAAAGTCAGTACTTACCGTTTCTGGATTATTATTTACAATAATCGATTCCAGCCCCATTTCCCTAAGCGCCCAGACTGAATGCACCGAACAATAATCAAATTCTACCCCTTGACCAATACGAATGGGCCCTGAACCTAATACCATTACTTTACGCTTATGAGACACTGTTACTTCATCTTCTTGCGCATAAGTTGAGTAATAATAAGGCGTAGCCGCTTCAAACTCAGCTGCGCAAGTATCTACCATTTTATAAGAAGGTACTATATTTTGCGCTTTACGGGAAGATCGAATTTCTTCAGTGGAACTACCAGACAATGCCGCAATTGTTTTGTCTGTAAAACCCATCTTTTTGGCTTTTAGCATACGTTTTGAAGTAATCTCTTGCGTTTGCAGCATTACTTCCATCGCAACAATGCCTTTGATCTTATTTAAAAAGAAAGTATTTACATTTGTAATTTTATGAATTTCATCCACTGAAATTTCTCTGCGCAATGCTTCTGCGATCATAAATATACGTTCATCGTTGGCTATATTCAATTTTTTATGTACATCTTCAGTTGATAAGTTAGCCATTTCGGGAATCTGCAAATGATTGACTCCAATTTCCAAAGAACGTACTGCTTTTAACAGAGCACCTTCAAATGAGCGATCGATAGACATTACTTCTCCGGTAGCTTTCATCTGCGTACCTAGGATTCGATCGGCAAACATAAATTTGTCAAAAGGCCAGCGGGGAAATTTAACTACCAAATAATCCAATGTTGGTTCAAAGCAGGCCATTGTTTTTTTTGTAACTGCATTTTGTATTTCATCAAGATGATAGCCAATGGCAATCTTACTAGCCACTTTCGCAATGGGATAACCAGTGGCTTTTGAAGCCAGGGCACTTGAACGGCTTACCCGAGGATTTACTTCAATAACATAGTATTGATTGCTATGAGGATCAAGAGCGTATTGTGCATTGCAGCCACCTTCAATTCCCAATTCTCGAATAATCTTCAGTGATGCAGTTCGCAGCATCTGATACTCGTGGTCGCTAAGAGTTTGTGACGGAGCTACTACAATACTATCTCCCGTATGAATGCCTACAGGGTCAAAGTTTTCCATGTTACACACCACAATACAATTGTCTGCCGCATCCCGCATGACTTCATATTCAATTTCTTTCCAGCCAGCGACACTGCGTTCAACAAGCACTTGACCAATCATACTATACTTTAGCCCGCGAATAACGACATCAATCAGTTCACTTTCGCTATTCACGATACCACCGCCGGCGCCTCCCATAGTGTAAGCAGGGCGCACAATGATCGGATAGCCAATCTTCCGGGCAAATTCACAAGCACTTTCTACATCTTCTACGGTGATACTCTCTGGAACAGGCTGGCCGATGGATTGCATTGTTGCTTTAAACAGTTCACGATCCTCAGCTTTTTTAATAGCTTCTAATGAAGTCCCCAATAGTTCTACGTTAAAATTGGCCAGCACACCATTCTCATACAAATTAACAGCCAAATTAAGCCCTGCCTGACCACCTAAGGTTGCCAATAAACCGTCAGGGCGTTCCTTCGCAATAATTGCTTCTAGAAAATCAGGAGTTAAAGGCTCTATATATACACGGTCTGCAACATTGGTATCTGTCATAATCGTAGCTGGATTACTGTTGACCAACACGACTTCCAATCCCTCTTCTTTTAGAGCACGGCAAGCTTGTGTACCTGCATAATCAAACTCCGCCGCTTGTCCAATTACAATTGGACCAGATCCAATTACCATTACTTTTTTAAGGTATTTCTTTTTCGGCATAATTATACTCCCTTCGGCAACAGCGCCATAAATTCATCAAACAAATAGGTATTATCGTCGGGCCCTGGCGATGCTTCCGGATGATACTGCACCGAAAATACTGGTAATTTTTTGTGACGCATTCCTTCTACAGTATTATCATTTACAGATCGATGAGTGATTGATACATCTATATTTTTCAAAGAAGATTCCTCTACCGCATATCCATGGTTTTGGGACGTAATATGCACTCTGCCTGTCAATAAGTTCTTTACAGGCTGATTGGAACCCCGATGACCAAACTTCATTTTATAGGTATCGGCACCTAAAGCTAAGGCTATCAGCTGATGCCCTAAGCAAATACCGAATATCGGTTTTTTACCAATTAATTCTTTTATCGTTTCTATCGCGTAAGGCACATCTTTAGGATCTCCCGGTCCATTTGATAAAAATATACCATCCGGATTCAGCTTTAAAATTTCCTCAGAAGTTGCATCTGCTGGTAAAACTGTTAATTTACAGCCAAGATTATGAAGGGAATTTAAAATATTTCGTTTTATACCAAAATCCATTACCACAATGTGAGGCCCACTATTCTCCATCACATACACCTCTGGAGTGGTTACTTCCTGTACTTCTTTCATCACGGGTACTAGGTCGAAATATTTTTTTATGACTTCTTCACTAGCATCCTCTGGAACAATAACACCTTTCATCGTCCCATTCGAACGAATACGCCGGGTAATGGCCCGAGTATCTACTCCATATATGCAAGGAATTTTATTTTCTGTCAAATATTGTATCAACGTATTTTCACATTGATAATTGCTGGGGTCTTCACAAAGCTCGCTAATAATAAAACCTCTTACAAAAGATTTTCTTGATTGCTGGAACAAATCTGCTACACCATAATTTCCAATCAAGGGGTACGTTAAGGCTACGATTTGCCCACAATAAGAAGGGTCTGTTAAAATTTCTTGATAACCCGTCATCCCTGTATTAAATACCACTTCACCAACAGCAGTACTGTCTCCTACTAATGTCCCGTAAAACACAGACCCATCTTCTAATATAAGTTTTCCTTTCATATACACACCTTACCCTTACGCATCACAAATTTACCACTTACTATGGTGGCAACTGCTTTGCCCTTTAGTATTTTTTTATCAAATGGAGTATGCTTGCCTTTTGTATAAAAAGCACTACTATCTACAGTCCATTCTAATTCAGTATCAATAATAGCGATGTCTGCTGGCGCACCTGCTTTTAAACTGCCTGCCTCAATATTCAATATTGAAGCCGGGGCAGTTGACATCTTTTCAATAATCTCAACCAATGTAAATTTTCCAGTATGGTAAAGCTCGGTCAGAATGACTCCTAATGCTGTTTCAAGGCCTGCAAATCCAGGTGGAGCCTGTCTAAATTCAATATCTTTTTCTTCAAAAGCATGAGGTGCATGGTCTGTCGCGATGGCATCCAAAGTTCCATCTTTTAACCCTTCTAACAAGGCAGCAACATGATCTGCAGAACGCAGGGGCGGATTCACTTTAGCTGCTGTATTAAATGTTTTAACCGCTTCATCCGTTAGTGTCAAATGATGAGGCGTTGCTTCAGCAGTAACTTTAACACCACGTTTTTTTGCTTGACGAATTAATTCTACTGCCCCTTTACTACTTACGTGAGCAATGTGCAGTTGGGAATCAGTGTACTCTGCAAGCATGATATCCCGAGCCACAGCAATATCTTCTGCAACTGAAGGGCGCCCCTTCATTCCTAACATAGCCGAAACAGCACCTTCATGCATAACTCCCTCATCTACTAAAGACTCATCTTCAGCATGAGAGATCACAGGACATCCAAACATGCTTGTATATTCCAGGCCTATTTTAAAAAGGCGATTGTTATCTAAGGAACTTCCATCATCAGAAATAGCCACCGCACCAGACAATATCATATCACCAATTTCAGCTAATTCTTTGCCTTGCTGTCCTTTACTTAAGGCACCAATCACCTTTACATTGACGACTCCTTCCAACTGTGCTCTATGCAATATTCCTGAGACTATAATTGCCTGATCCACTACCGGTTTTGTATTGGGCATGCAAGCAATAGTAGTGAAGCCTCCCGCGGCGGCGGCTTTCGTACCTGATGCAATATCTTCTTTTGCCTCTAAGCCTGGCTCTCGCAAATGTACATGCATATCAACAAATCCAGGAGCAATCACCAATCCTTGGGCATCAAAAACTTCTGCTCCTGTTGTACTTAAATTCTCCCCGATTTTCGAAACAAGACCATTTTCAATAAGTAAATCGGCTACCTGATTATAATTCTGAGTAGGATCAATAATGGTTCCACCTTTAAGCAGTAGTTTCAATGTTCTTACCTCCTGTCAGCACTAAAAACAAAGCTGCCATCCTGATTGCCAATCCATTCTTTACTTGCTCCTGAATAACAGATTGATCACCATATGCTACATCAGGAGATATTTCTAATCCTCGATTCATAGGACCAGGATGCATAATCAATGCATCTGGTTTAGCTAAATCCAAGCGTGCTTGATTAATACCAAAAATGCGAGCATATTCTCGTGCTGAAGGAAATAATCCTTTATGCTGCCGTTCTCGTTGAATGCGCAGTACATTTACAACATCAGCTCCCTCAAGAGCCTCTTCTACCCTATTATGCACATGTACTCCAACTTCCTGTATGTAATAAGGCATTAATGTTTTAGGTCCTGCTAAATGTACTTCGGCTCCCATTTTTAAAAGTCCCCAAATATTGGATCTAGCAACTCGACTATGAAAGATATCACCAACGATAGCTACTTTTAATCCATCGAGTTTTCCTTTGACTTCTTTCATCGTAAACATGTCCAGCAATCCTTGAGTAGGGTGTTCGTGAGCACCGTCTCCAGCATTAATGATTACAGGCGACGCTACGTTGGCTGCATATTGTGCTGCCCCTTCGGCTTCATGGCGCATAACAATTACATCGACGCCCATAGCTTCAACCGTATATAAAGTATCTCTAAGACTTTCACCTTTTGTCACGCTGCTGGCACTAGCAGTGATATTAACCACATCTGCTCCCAAGTATTTACCTGCTAATTCAAAAGAAGTGCGTGTCCGAGTACTGGCCTCAAAAAACAGGTTTACAATTGATTTCCCTCTTAATGTAGGTACTTTTTTGATATCTCGATCAATAATCCCCTTCATTTGACATGCTGTCTCCAAAATTACTTCTATTTCAGGCACTGTCATCATTTCAAGACCTAAAATATCTTTGCCGCGTAATGATATCTGGCGTTTACTCACTGTGACTCCTCCTTATATAAAAAACTCCTTACTATATACGCAAGGAGTTTCAAGAACAACAAGACAAGCTTGTGCCAAACAAACATCCTTGCCAAACTCTCTGGATTAGCTTAAAGGATAGTATTTGTATTTTTTCTATAGAATACGCCCTATCAATATTAATTACAATACAGCAATTTATATTTATGCATGTTTTGCTCATATATATACTATCAAATTATTGAAATGATTGTCAATCCTTTTAACAAAACATAAAAAAACCTTCTCACGTGTGGCAACGCAAGAAGGCATAAATATACACTACTCTATTAAATGTCTCCTTTGCAGCCTCACAGGACTACGTTAAAGGCAGTATTCTATTGAATACACTATATCAAATCAGTGTATATTTGTCAACAATATTAAGCATTCCATTATAATATAGATTTGGCCACCCATTCGCATAAAAATGTATACGTTAGATAGAGTTTTTATTGCCCTTGCATCTTACTCTCATTTATTTATCAACTCCAACTTGATAAAGAGTTTTTTCTTTGTTATAATAAATCATCACAATTTTAGTACAAGATACTATTACCTAATGATAGCATCTGATTATAATTTCACTTTTGAATTTCATTGCAAAAGGTAGAGGAAAAGACCCTCCCCTCTGCAAAATATTGGAGGCAATAACAACATGGCAACTGTTTTCAAATCTCAGTTATTATGGGGCCATGTGCTGGCGGAGCTGTCTATTCTCCTGCACTCACTGATTTTGTTTTTATGGTGGATAGGACGAGTCAAATGTTTATCACAGGACCACAAGTTATAAAGACTGTTACTGGCGAAGAAGTCTCTGCCGAGGTATTAGGCGGTGCAATGACTCATAATTCCACATCAGGGGTTGCCCACTTTATTGCTGCCAATGATGAAAATTTTGCACAAAATATCATTACTTGCTTTGCTCGCATGGGCGGTCAAAGTGTAGGAATTATTGCAAGTCAACCTAAAATAATGGCGGGATGCATGGATATTAATACATCTGATAAGAGTGCTCGTTTTATCCGCTTTTGTGATGCCTTTAATATTCCTTTAGTGACTTTAGTAGACGTCCCTGGTTTCCTGCCAGGCACTAGCCAAGAGTATGACGGAATCATTCGTCATGGTGCTAAAGTCTTATATGCCTATTCTGAGGCAACCGTTCCTAAAATTACTGTTATTACCCGTAAATCATATGACGGGGCACATATTGGCATGTGTTCAAGACACCTGGGAGCCGACATGGTATTCGCTTGGCCAACAGCAGAAATTGCCGTAATGGGACCTGCTGGAGCAGCTAATATTATTTTTCGATGAGATGCAGAAGTCGCAGAAAAAACACAAAAATACGTAGAGGATTTTGCAACACCTTACAAAGCTGCCGAACGAGGCTTTGTTGATTGCATTATTGAACCCAAAGAAACAAGACCGCGTATCACCGAAGCACTTAACATGCTTAAAACAAAAACAGAAACACGGTCCGCAAAAAAACACGGCAACATCCCTCTATAAAAGTCAAAAGCTCTACATCCATTTCGTGCGGAATGTAGAGCTCTTCTTTCAAATGAATCCTTTGTATTATACAGTGAAGATTTTAGTCTGCATGATGAAATTATAAATCAATGCAAAAAGGCTGGCTTTTCTCCTAACGTTATTTTTAAAACTTCTCAGCGTGAGCCTATGACCCAAATCGTAGCCGCTAATTTGGGAATTGCCTTCTTGCCTAGTGAAGTGTGTAAAGAATTAGACTCCAATCGAATTGTTTCCGTACCATTAGTACGACCTCAGATCATACACAGCATGTCCATCATATGGAAAAAAGGGTGTTTCATGTCCCACGCCGCACGTTTGTGGTTACAGTTCGCAGAGGATTATTTTACATCTAATGAACATACTCAATAAAATCATCTCGTTATTCTAAAAGGAAAAGGTTTTTTTATGCGAATAGCAAATAGTATAGACAATGACTCGCTATACTATTTGCTATTATTAATTTCTTCGTGATAAAATGAGTTTTAAATTATAGAAAGAAGGATTCTACCATGAATAACAAACATTTTCCACTACAAAATTTATTATTGTATCGCAGCATTCTCTCCGACAGCATTGTAAAAAAAATGCAAATTCTCTGGGAAAGGAATTGCCCTCATTATACATACTATGAATTATATAGTGAACTTTTAATCAAGGCGGAACAATTGCAGTTAGAGGGAGATCTACTAAAAAATTATATTATTTATTTAGTTTCTAAAGATGAAAATCTTTTTAGCAAAACTGCTGAAAAAAGCAATGGAACACTCGATACAAATTCCACTTTATACCAGGCAGCATTACATGATTGCAAAGTTTTAAGAAATTTTCTAATTCGAGATTTACCTACTATAACGGAAAAAAATAGCCTCGTCGATTTAATTCATAATTTCATACCAACTGCGTACAGTAAAGCGACAAGCAATATATCAACCCTTTATAATCACTTTGCTACAGAATCCGCCCCACTTGATGCGCTGGTTCAAGAATTAATGAATCATTATTCTTCTTATTCTTGCGGCATCATGTCCGACTATACCGCCTTGCGCTGGAACAGCAGTACAGGCCTTACAGGAATAAAGAATTATGATACCATCCAATTGCAAGATATAACAGGATATGAGCACCAAAAAGAAACATTGTTACAAAATACTCTTGCCTTTCTTAATGGCAAACCAGCAAATAATATTTTACTGATTGGTTCCCCAGGAACAGGAAAATCATCTTCTGTTAAGGCACTCTTAAATGAACCTATTATCAAAAATCTTCGTCTTATAGAAGTATCTAAATTAGAACTAAAATCTTTCAATCAATTACTGGGGATTCTCAGAGAATATTCTCAGAAGTTCATTATTTTTCTGGATGATTTATCTTTTGAAGAATTTGAAATTGAATATAAATATTTGAAATCCATTATTGATGGCGGCGTGGAAAGAACCCCCTCCAACGTTCTGATTTACGCCACTTCTAACAGAATGCATTTAATCAAAGAAACTTGGGATGATCGAAAAGGAAATTCAGATGATGTACATCGCTTTGATACAGTAAATGAAAAGTTGTCCTTATCAGACCGTTTCGGCATCACTCTCACCTATTTGTCCCCAAATCAAGTAGAATACCTTATTATTGTAGAGCAACTGGCAATAAAAAATAAAATCAGCCTTCCATTAGAACAATTGCAGGCTGCAGCACTAAGATGGGAACGGCAGCATAACGGACGTTCAGGACGAACAGGACAGCAATTTATTAATCATCTTCTAAGCCAGAGATAACACACAAGACCTC